>JBFIJC010000030.1:0-20825 GCA_041600915.1 Nitrogeniibacter sp. | reverse complement strand
TGGATTTGCTGATTAACCGCGCAGCAGCGAGAGCACGTTTTGCGGCACGCTGTTGGCCTGGGCCACCATCGCGGTACCGGACTGCTGCAGAATCTGCGCGCGGGTCAGGTTGGCCGTTTCGGAAGCGAAGTCGGCATCCATGATCCGGCTGCGGGCGGCGTATTGGTTCTCACGTGCCGTTTCGAGTTGCTGGATGGTGAATTGCATCCGGCCCATCACGCCGCCGATGGTCGAGCGGTTGCTGGCAACGCTATTAAGTGCGGTGTCGATGTTGCCAATGGCAGTGCTTGCGGCACCCGAGGTACTGATCGTTCCACCCGGTGCGGTCACGCTGGCAAAGGTTGCAGACATGCTGTCGGCCGCTGCCGCGCCAATTTGGAAGGAGAAGGTGCCGAACACCGACTGGTTATTGAGCTTGGCCGCGCCTTGCAGGCGGGTCAGCTCGGTATCGAGCTGCGAGTATTCCGCGTTCAGATAGCCGCGCTCGGTGTCGGAGATGGTGCCGTTGAGCGACTGGACAGCCAGTTCGCGCATCCGCTGCAGCATGTCGGCCGAGGTGGCCAGCGCGCCGTCGGCGGTTTGTGCGAAGGAGATACCGTCGGAGGCGTTGCGCATGGCGACGGTCAGACCGCGGGCATCTGCTTCCATTCGTTGAGCCACGGCCAGGCCAGCGGCGTCGTCACGGGCGCTGTTGATACGCAGACCTGAGGACAAACGCTGCAGCGAGGTGGCGAGGCCTTCCTGGCTACGGTTCAGGTTGCGTTGAGCATTCAGCGAATAGACGTTGGTGTTGATGACTTGTGCCATGGTAGTGCTCCTGTTTCATCTGGTCTGCAGGGGATCTTGTTGGCCGCTGTGTGCCGGTCCCCATGGCCCTACCTACGGCGTTACCTTTCAAAACTGAAGGAATTTTTTGCGGCACACCATTGCCTGAATGCGCTGTGCCATAAAGGAATTCGGCGCCATGCCCGAGAGGGCATTGGCGCCGAAATATGTGCTTCGGGTTGGTCCTGGTGGGCTCGAATCGCTATATTCCAAAAAGGATGTGGGCCCGCCGATATGAAGAATCCCTAATTTTGATGGTATTCAGGGCAGATGGTCCGTTAGCCAGTCGTCGATGTGGCCTTCAAGGATGTAGTTATCCAGAACCCACTGACGAAGCACATCGCCGGCACTTGCCGCTGTGTCGAGGTCGTAAATGTGCGCGCGAATGGCGTCCAGCCATTCTTGAGTCGAATTGTTAACGCGTGTAACGGGCGCGTTTTTGTAGGGCTCGATGTCGGTGCAGATCACCGGCCAGCCGAGCACGCCATAGTCGAGTAGCCGCAGGTTGCTCTTGGATTCGTTGAATGCATTGATTTCGAGCGGCGCGATCGCCAGATCGAGATTGAGGCTGGCGAGCTTGGCGGGGTAGTGGTCGAAGTCGACCCAGCTATGGGATTCGTGTACATAAGGGGCCAGGGCGGCCGGGCACATGCCAAAGAATACCCACTCGACTTCATGGCTGGTGAGCCGGACGACTTCTTCGACAAGCGCAAGATCGCCAGCATGCTGGAGCGCACCGGCCCAGCCGACGCGGGGCTTTCTGCCGGCGCGACGCTTCGATGTCAGCCCTTCCCAGCGTGACCATTCGACCCGGTTGGGCACGACACGGATGTCGTCGACCATGTGCCGGGCGAACTCGGCGAGCGGTTCGGTCGACACCACCAGGCGGTGGCATTGCGCAAAGCAGCGACGCATGTGGGTGCGGGTCTCGCGGCTCCAGTGGGCGAATACGTCGCTTTGGTGAGGCACACCGGTGGTCAGGTCGTCGAGTAGTGCCACTACCAAGAGGTCTGGCATGTGCGTGCGGATCTGGCGCAACAGGGTGATCTGCTCGGCGAGCGCGGGGTTGTGTACGAGATAGCTTGATACACCCTCCAGGCGCGCCAGATCGATCACGTTGGGCAAGCGGCGAGCGTCTTTGCCTGGCGGGTGGATGATCGCCCCTTGAGCTTTGCCAGCTTTTCGCGCCACGCGCAGTGGAGCAATGGCCCGGAACTCGCCTGCGCCGCTGACCGTGTCGGCTACCAGGCGTGGCACGTCGGCCGGAATTGACCGCCATGGCACCGTCAGCCCGGATTCGAGTCTGACGGATTCGTGATTGAGGCGCAGGTTCTGGTTCCATGCACCGTCTTTGGCCAGTGGGCCGATATAACGATCGACCAGTCGGATGCGCTCGGTGGTGACCGCGGCCTGGAACTGCGCGGAGCTGATGATGCACTCCATCTCGTCGGGCAACTCGATGGGCGGCATGTCGGTGCCGTAGTGTGCGATGGTGACCCAAGGTGTCCACACCAGCAAACCACGAGTCGCCAGCCGGGCGCTTAAATCGATCTCGCCGTTGCGCAGACCGAAGTCGGTGTCGAAACCGCCGACGGCATCGAAGTGTGCGCGCCGGGTCAGCAGGCAGGCGCTGTCCAGCAGGTTGAAGTTCTGGTCCGTCTTGAGGCGGGCGAGGTAGCCCGGGTCGTTAAGCGGCGTGTCGTCCGTTTCGGGTGAGCCGATCCCCGGCGTCAGGCCGAATACGGTGCCGGTCATGTCCAGTATGTTGTCGCCGGGGCGCACTTGGCGGGGCGCGGCGGCCGCCACGTCGGGCCGCATCACCAAAGCCATCAGACGGTCGAGCCAGTGCTCGGTGAGGATTTGGATATCGTGATGCAAGAAGAGCACATAGGGTGCGTCGCTGAGTTGGGCACCGTGATTGAAGGCCGCGGCACGGTTCCATGGCCCGGGGAGTGAGGTGCGCAAGACGCGGTCGCCGTAGGTGGCTTGAATACGCTCGGCCCAGTCGGCGCAGTCCGGGTCGTCGCTGCCGTTGTCGACCAGAATGAGGCGGAAGTCGGGCCAGCGGGTCAGCCGGAAGACGCTGTCTACAGCGGGTTCGACAAATTCGAGCCAGTTTTGGTAGCTCATGACGATGTCGACGCGCGGGGTGTCAATGTGGTGATAGTCGACGCGCCACGTGGCGTGCAGGGCGCCGTGCAGAATGTCGTGTTCAAGGCCGTTGCGTGCCAGGTGTGCACGCAGGGCGACATGGGCATCCTGGTCCGAGATCAGCAATGTCGGCGACACTGGCAGGCTGAGCAACGGGTCGGCGACGTGGCCGATGGCGTCTTTGCCGACGGCGTCGAGGACGCGAAGGGTCAGGTCATAAAAACGGGTGGACGGGTTTTCTGCGAAGCCGCCCGCTTGCCGATAACTGCTTCGGCGCACCCATAGCGGACCGATGTAGTCACAGCTGCGCAGGAAGTCGACGCTGATGTCTGGCTTGAAGCGTGGTTCGACCCGATTGCCGTCGACCCGGATCACGTCGTCGTCGGTGTAGAGCGCCATGCATTGTGGCCGGGTGGCAAATTCGTGTGCGATGCGCCACAGGCAGAGGGTGTCCAGCTCGGTGCCTGGCGGCAGGTACACCACCACATCGCAGGCGCGCGCGGTGACCGCGGAGTCGAAAGCGTCTTTGGCGCGCGCGCTGGCATTGCTGGCGTGCAGCCAGTCGATATTGGGCAATTCGGCGATGGCCGGGTCGGGGCAGGCGCTGCTCGCCAGAATTGACAGTGACCACAGCGAGTAGGGCTGCGCGCCGAGACTGTCGAGCGTGTTCGACAGCAGTTCGAACTCGCTGTCGCGCGCCTCGGTGAGGATGTGAATCGATGGCGTGCCGGGCCAGTGGGCCATTGCGCCTTCAAGAAACTGCAGGTCGCTTGCCTCGGGAACTCGGCGTTCCAGCAGCAGGCTGTAGTCGCTGTTGAGCGTGGCCGAGATGGCGTCTGGCGTGCCCTGCGCAATGGCGAGTTGGCGCGCCCGCGCCCGGGTCTCCCGCTCGGAGTCATCGGCCTCGTTCTTGGGCGATGACTTCGTCGTCGATGCGATTGCGTTGGTTCGCGCTTTGGGCGGCTGATTTGTGGATTCTGGCGGTGCGCTGCTACGCATCAGGGTGTCGACCAGCGCCTGGGTCAGTGGCGTGGTAGCGCTCGGCAGAACGAGCATGGGTGCTGTCGAGGTGGCGAGCCAGGCGTCGCGCCAGCGCTCGACATACTCGGGCAAAGTCGGCTGTTGGGCCTGTATTGCTTTGGCCAGAGCGTGGCCTTGGGTGGTGCGCGTGGCGGTGTCGGTCAGCAGCGCGCGAATGGCGCCAAGCCAGTCGGCCGGGCGGTTCGAGACCCGGCTGATCGGCAGCGTGGTGTCGTGAGGCGACGCTTCGGTGCAGATGACCGGGCGCCCGCGTGAGCCGAGTTCGAGCAAGCGCACCCCTGAGCGCAGCGTGCAGCGGGCGTCGTTGGCCAGCGGCACGAGCCCGATATCCCAGTCCAGGGCTGCGAGTTTTGCCGGATAGTCGGGGTGGTCGGCGATGTCGAGGCAGGTGACGCGGGCCTGCAGTGCTGCCGGGCAGGGGCCGATGCAGATGAACTCGACCTCGCCGCTCAAGGCTTCGACCACCGGGGCCAGCACCTCGCTGTCCGCAGCGTGCTCGGCGATCCAGGCGATTCGCGGACGCCGTGCTGACTGCGGTGTGCTTCGGGCCGCCGTGCCCCACAGCAGTGGGTGGAGGCTGTCGGGTACGACGCGGACATCGGCATTCAGCCTTGCCAGGCTGGCCGCCAGACGCGGGTTGGAGGCGATGACTCGCGTGCAGCGGCCGATGAACGCGATCAGCTCCTCCGGCAAGCTTGCCAGCAGGTCGGCCTGGCTCGCGTCGATGTAAGGATGCGCGCGCAGGAGGGCGTCGCCATCGAAAACAGTGATGATCCCGGGCAGGGTGAGCACCGCTTGCAGGCGATGGATTTCGCCCTGGGAACTCGGCAATGGCACGAGCACGGTATCTGCACCGCTGTGCAGCACCAGATGCGCGTCCAGTGGTGAGTGCAGGGCGCCGCCTGAGCTCAGGCCGGCTGCCTTGAGTGCGGCCAAGGGTTCAATGATGCGGCGGCGATTGCCGCGCGCGCCGCCATCGAGCAGCGCCAGGACGCGATGCGGACACACGGCGGCGACGGGGTCGAAGCACAGTAGCGGCTCGGTTTCGGGCCGGCAGTCGGTGTCTTTGAGCGACAGGTTGCGGTTGTAGGCCGGATCATTGGCGATCAGCGTGCGCCAGCGTTGATACATGGCTTCGCGTTCTTTGCCGAAGCGCGTCATTTTCTCGCCCGTGGCGAGTTGCTCGGTGCCGGAGAGCTGGCTGGCGCTGCTTACATGTATCAGGCGTGCCAGCGGTGTCCACACCACACGTTTGCCCGCTTCGCGCACCCGCAGGCAGTAGTCGATGTCGTTGTAGCTGACAGCAAAGCGGGTTTCGTCGAGTCCGCCAAGTTGCCGATAGAGCACGGCGTCAGTCAGCAGGCAGGCGCCGGTGACGGCGGTGTAGTCCTGTTGCAGCCGGGCGCGATCGAGGTAGCCAGGTGCGTCGCCGGGCTCTCCAGCGAAGGGGTGGTCAGCCGGCCCGTTCATGCCCAGCACCACGCCGGCGTGCTGAATGCGGCCGTCGGGGAAAAACAGCGCCGGCCCGACAACGCCCACATCGTCGCGCAGCGCGTGGCGCACCATCGTGCCCAGCCAGTCGGGGTCGATCACTTCGGTGTCGTTGTTGAGTAGCAGCAGCAACTCGCCCTGGGCCTGCTCTGCAGCGCGGTTGTTCATGGCCGAGAAGTTGAAGGCACCGGGATGACGCAGCACACGCACGCGCGGGTTGCGGCCGGCCTCAAGCGCGGTCAGATACTCGCGCGCTTCGGGTGTTTCGCTGTCGTTGTCCACCACGATGACTTCGAAGGCCGGGTAGCGGGTGTCGGCGAGCAGGGTGTCGAGACAGCGGCTGAGCAGCGGGAGTTGATCCTTGGTGGGGATGATGATGCTGACCAGCGGTGTGTGATCGAGCGGGGGCAGCCACGCGAACTGTCCGGCGCCCGGGCCGTCGATCACGGTCGTGCCGGGGGCGGTGCGTGCGGCGTGCGAGTGCACGAGCTCGGCCAGTGCTGCACCTTGGTCTGCGTCTGCCGGTCGGGTGATGGCGCGGCGGACGTCCAGATGCATGAGTAGCGCGGGTACATGGGCCAGCGCACCGGTCCCGCCGGCATTGAGTGCGGTCAGCGTCAGGGCATGACTGGCGACCAGATCGAGCGGTGCTGGATGATCGGCCAGGTGGTCGCCCCGAACGAGAATCGCGCGGCCCGGATAGGGCGTGCTGCGTAGCAACTCGGCGTTTGCGTCCGGTTTGTATGCGGCGTTGCCGGTGATGTCGTCGCGGCCGATCTCGTCATGGTCGGTATAAACGATGCGTGCATCGGGATGGGATTCGATGCGGCGCACGCAGTGATATAGCGCGTCATCGGCCAGTGTGTCACCGGCGATGAGCCCGAGCATCCAGTGATCAGCGGTGTGGCAGTGCGCTCGCTGCCAGGCAGGCAGCGCATCGGTGTTGATGTGAAGGCAGTTGGCTTCGGCGAGTTGCGGCGAGGCGCCTAGCAGAACGATTCGCGTGGCGGGTAGTAGTTGGTGTTTGAGGCTGCGCAGGGTGCGACGTAGCGGACCGCCGGCACGGGCATCGACAAGCACCGTGATATCGCGGTGCGGCGTGTTCTGTGCCAGATCGAGGCACAGGCACTGGCGCGTGAAGTCGGCGCCCGTCGCGCGATCAGCGTTGCCGGAACGATCGGCTGGATCGACGGACGGCGCATGCCTGGCGCGCAGCGCAAGTGCGCCGGCGTGCTCGGGGGCCTCGGCCAGGACGTCATCGATGGCGGCGAGCGCATTTGCAGGCGTGTCCAGCGTGTTGGGGCCGGGGGTGTATTCGAGCACCGCGCGGGCGGCGCCGATCAGTACATCGTGGCGGACATTCGCCATCATGTCGCGGATGATCGGATGGGCCGCGGAACTGCCCATCCGCCGGGCGATGGTCATCAAGGGCTCGCCTGTCAGCCAGCGAATCTGGTGCACCTTGGCGAGGTGGCGCACGCTCATCGGCCAGCGATCGGAGGTGGCGATCAAATCGTAGATCCGGACGTGATCCGGCGCCGAGACCCCCTCCTTGCGGAGGCGATCCGATTCTGCGTCGCCGTGGATCCGATAGAAGCCGAGTGTGTCGTTAACGTAGTAGGCCGGGCCTTCGGACATCAGGCGCAGATACAGATACCAGTCGCCCACATGGGACAGGCCATCGGCATTGAGCGCGCCCACGACGTCGCAGACGTCGCGTCGCCACAGGCAGATGGAGTTGGTGATCCAGTTCTGAGTGAGCAGTACTGCGGTATCGTCAATCACGCCGGTGTGGTTGTTGGGAATGTAGTACTGGGTGCGCTGCCCATGATCGGGCATGCCGGGGCAGTCGAAGACAACCTCCCATCCGCTGTAGGCCAGGACGCATTCGGGGTGACGCATCAAGGCGCCGGCGGTGTGTTCCAAGTAGGTCGGCGCCAGATAGTCGTCTGCCGACAGCACCTGTATCAACGGGTTGTCGAGCAGCGCGTATGCCTTGCGGAGACTGCCTTCGAGTCCGAGGTTGGTGGGGTTTCGCAGGTACTGAAAGCGGGCATCGCGCGCGACCCAGCGTTCGGCGACAGCCTGCGTGTCATCGGTCGACGCGTTGTCGATCACCAGTACGGTGAAATCGCCAAAGCTCTGTGCGGCCACCGAAGCGAGGCATTCGTCCAGATAGCGACCATAGTTGTACGCGGGCACGATGATGCCAACAGTGGCCGTGTGGGAGGTTCGGGAGGAGGTGTTGGGCATCGTGTCGTCCAGTCTTATGGGGCGTGTTCGATTCAATCGGGCCAGCGCTCAGCGGGAATGCCGTAGACCACTGCGCCCGTGCCGCACCAGCCGTGCATGCGCATCAGAAAATGGTAGTCGGGCAGTGTGTCCATGAGCCACTTTGGCGTACGCCAGAGGCCGTCGCGGTTGTGGTAGGTCGTGATTGCCAGCAGCGGTCGGCAGCTTTTGAGTGTGGCCTCCGCTCCGTGCAGGGCGGGCAGCTCGTGGCCTTCGAGATGCAGCTTGATCAAGCTGGGGGCGAACCCCAACGAGTCGATGCGCTCGACGGCCACAGTGCTGTGTCCATTGGCGCGCAGGCGCGAAGCCATATTCATGGCGGCACCAAAGGCCTGATGCCCGTCGATGTCGCCCAGCGCGCTGGTGCGCAGGGTGATTCGTGATTGTTCCGTCGCCGGTCGCGTGTCTCGCCATGTGGCGAGCCTGGCGCTATTGGAGGGGTCGGGTTCGATGGCCAGCGCCGCCGCGAAGCTGCCACCACAGTGGGCGATGATGGCCTCGAGGGTTTCGCCATGCCAGGCGCCACCATCGAGAATGTGTTCGTCTTCGCGCAGGGCGGCCACCAGTTCGGGAATGAAGTAGCGGTTTTCGACACCCACCGGGGCGCCGGAAAATACCCATTCCTCGCGCACCGTTCGCCAGGCCAGGCACTGCAGGTGAGCGGCGCGCGAGGCGTTGTCGTGCCAGCCGGCCAGCACGCGGGCCGCGTTGTCACGGTCGTTGCGGTCGAGGGGGCCGGCGAACCAGCCGTTGTTCAGGCCGGTGCTGCGCGCGTGGGCGTCGAGCAGGTCATACACCGGGTGAATGTGTTGCCAGCCGTCGGCGCGTAGTTGGTCGTGAATCGGGGTGAAGGCGCTGGTCACCACGCACACGGCGATGGGATGGATGCGCCGTTTGGCAAGTGTGATGGTGTCCGGATGGTGTACCGGGATGTGCTTGAGTAGCAGGCCGTCGGGTGGCGGGTTTCGATCAAGCGCGTAGGCAATGGGGAGGCCCAGCGACAGCAGTATTTGCGCGGCCATCCCGCCGAGCTTGCCGGCGCCGTAGAGCACCAGTGGCTGTGCGGTCGCCGGTGGTGCAGTGGCCGGGGTGCCGGCGCTGATCGCGTCGAGCAGGGCCAGCGCGGCGGCGGTGTCGGGCAGTGGGCGCGGGCTCATCGCGCATGCTCCAGTTGATGCGCCCAGAGCGTGAGGCGCGGGTCGTCCGGGAAGGTGGCGTGGTAATGAAACACCGAGCCCTTGGTGCGTTCGAGCAGGTGGTGGGGGGTGTCGGTGGCGGCTGACGGGCTGTCAAAGCGCGCGCGCGCCTCGCCCTGGCAGCTGAGAAACCAGTCGGCCGGGGCGGTGCCGAAAATGGGGCGAAAGTCGAAAGACCGTTTCGGTTCGGCGAGTACCGCGCGATAGTGGGCGTCGAGCGCGTCGGCGGTGCGGTCGATGGCAAACCGGGTGCGTACCTCGGCGACGGCGTTGGCGGCCATGCACAGACGTTCGGTCGGATGATGGGCCAGCCATTCGATGGCGTCGGCAAAGTCGGCGGGTGTGCGCACGATGAGCCCGGTGCGCTGGTGGGTGACCAGCTCGCGCTCGGCCGGGTGGTCGAGCACCACGGGGACCACGCCCATGGCCATGGCTTCGAGCAGTGCGTTTTCGGTCGTGCCGTAATGGCGTGGGTTCAATAGATAGGCAAACACGTCGAAGCCGGCAAGCGTGGCGGCCACATCGGTGCTGTAGCCGCACAGGCGGATGCGTGAGGCGAGCCCACGCGCTGCTGCAGCGCTTTGCAGCGCGGTGGCGGTGGTCGGGTCGCCGACCAGAGAAACTGAAAACGCTGGATCGCGCACGGCGCCGACGAAATCGAGCAGTGCGGGGTGCAGTTTGGCGAAATTGAGTGTGCCGACATAACCCGCGCGCAGTGGCCCGTCGGGCGTGCGTTGGGGGGCTGGCGGGAGATCGTCGAAGCCCCCCGAGCTGAACACCATGCCGAGGCGCGTCTGCGGATCTTGGGCCAGCGGCGCGAGCGCCGGATGGTGCAGCGAGCAGGGCGAGGTGAGCAGAAAGCGATGCGGAGCGCGCACGAAATCGGGCAGCAACTCGGGCGCGTGCAGGCCGGAAACATGACTCCACACCACCAGGCGCATCGCCGGCAGCGGGCCGGCGCACAGCCAGCGGGCGACCACAGGGTGATGCCACCATTCGAGCTGCACGATGTCGGCGGCGCGCACCAGCGTGTTGAGCGCGTCGGCCGTCGGTGCGCACACCAGGGTGCCGCCACAGGCGTCGACATGGGCGGCGAACTGCGTTTTTTCGGGCGTTTCGAGACAGGCGATGGTGTGTTCGATGCCGTCGCCCCGGCGGGCCGAGGCCTCGACCAGACGCGACAACACCTTGCCAACGCCGCCGCCCAGGTGCGCGGTGATGTGCAGCAGCTTCATCGGCGGCGTCGGCCCGGCGCGCTCATCGGGCAGCGACGACCGGGATGCGCACCAGCGGTCGTCCGTCCGACAGCTTGTCGAGCAGTTGCGCCGCGTAGGGGTCGATGTTGTCGGGCAGGCAGTGGCTGAGCTGGCCGCAGTCGCCGCAGGTGGGATTCTCTTTTCGGCGGCCTTCGAGGTGGGCGATGCGGTGGCGGTGCATGCGCGGGCCGTTCCAGATGGCCTTGAGCGATTCGGTCCGGGTGTCACCGATGTCGAGCTTTCGTGCCCAGTCGAGGAAGCACAGGCTGACCGTGCCGTCGGTGTTCACCGCCATCGAGTAGAAGATGTAGGGGCACACCGACACGTCCTTGATGTCGTTGCCGTAGATGCCTTCGGTGATCTCGATGCCGGTGCGCTCTTCGATGTCGAAGGTCGGCCAGCAGGGGGCGAAATTTTCGATGAATACCCGGTCGGCAATGTCGCCGAAGGTGTCGAAGAAGCGCTTGCGGTCCTCTTCGGACAGGATGTCGCCGGGGATCTTGATGCAGATCTCACAGTCGCCCTTGTTCTCGTAGAGATGGCGGATGTTGGCCACGAACTGGTCGAAGTCCACGCGGGTCTTGGTGAATTCCCAGAACTGTTCGCTGCTCATGCCATCGACCGAGATGTTGATGCGGTCGATGCCGGCGTCGATGATCGGGCCGATTTTCTCTGGCGTCAGCAGATAGCCGTTGGTGGTGGTGTCGATGTACTGCACATGACCGCTTTGCTTGGCGTAGGCCACCATGTCGGCAAAGCGCGTGTGCAGGAGCGGCTCACCTTCCTTGTACAGGCGCAGCACCTTGAGCGCTTGATCGAATTCGCCCAGGTCGTCGATCACTTTTTTGTAGACGTCGAAGTCGAGCCGGCCCTGCCAGCGGCCGGTGGACTTGATCAGCGCACGGTCACCAGTGGGGCAGAAGGTGCACTGGAAATTGCAGGTATTGACCGGGTCGACAAACAGCACAAAGGGCGTGGCGAGCGGGATCACGTCTTGCAGTGGCGTGCGGTTCTCGAGATTGATGCGGGGTTTGACTTGGGCTTTCATGGGGCACCTCGGGGGGTGTGCGGTTCGGCCCGCTCGACGGCCAGACGGAGGGTCTTGCGTCGCGGGCTCTGCAGGGCGGCCGGGACTTCCTGCGGATTAATGGAGAGTTTGCAACGGCCGCAGGCGTCGATGTATTCGAGGCGTGCGAAACGCTTGAGTGCCTCGGCCAGTGCATCGAAAAGCTTGGGTAAGTGACGCCCCGCGCTGAGGGCGTCGTAAATGATGGGACGGCGATGGCCGAAAAAGTGCGCCACGATCGTGGTCGCCGCGGTTTGGGGCGTGCTCAGTCCCATATACGGCGCTCCGATTCTGCGCGGAAGGCTTCGTCGACGTAGAAGCTGTCTTTGACATGCGCGGCGATGTCAACCGCATCGCCCATCGCGCTGCCGAAGATTGCATCGACCAGCGTGGGCGACAGTGTGGCGTGCGCCGGGTCGATGCCGGTGCGCAGCCAGTCCTTGAAGAAGTCGTGAATGCCTTGGTGAATCTTTGCCTTGTGTTCAAACAGGGCCTGGTTCGTCCGCGCCGGCGCATGGTCGAAGCCGCCGTCGGTGCGCGCGCGCAGGTACATGCCCTCGGGCGCGACCAGCACCGATTCGCACAGAATATGAAAACGATAGACTTGGTCGGGCTCGTTGCCGTCGGTCTGCGCAAATAGCGCGGCGGTGTTGTTGCACATGCCGAAGGGGTTCGCGTCGCCGAAGTGACCGGTAATGTAGTAACCCTGCAGGGCGCGGCCGAGCATGTCTTGCAGGGCGTGCTGAATCGAGCCCTTGAGCCCCAGATCGGCGAGCGCGATGCGATGCGTCGGCGTGATGCCCAAGGTGTCGATGTAAGCCAGATATGCACCCCGCTCGTCGCGCGCGTTGGCGAGGATCGCGTCCATGTGGCGGGCGACCAGGACCGCTGCGGCCGGGTCGTTGTGGGTGAGCGTGTCGCTGGTTGCCGCGCCGCTGTCCGACAGCCCAAAGCGTAGCCGTAACAGTTGCTCGCTGCTGCCGGAAAAGGCGTCGCCGAGCCGCGCGATGGCGTCGTCTGCCGTGCGCAGCGCCGCCACCGAAGCCATGCGGCGCGAGGTGGCAAAGTAGGTGCCCATCGGTAAATCGTGCCAACCCGCTGCCGCGCGTAGCGTGCGGTACAGGCGGCTCAGGACATAGCCCTCGCGGGCCAGAAACAGCAGCGCGTCGGCGGGGCGCTGGCGCAGTTGGCGCGCCAGCCAGCCAAACCAGACGAGCAGCAGCGGGCCGAAGAACAGGTAGCCGAAGCGGTGCAGGTCGGCGACCGGGATGCGCCCGTTCGCCGGGGTGGGCGTAAAGGGGTCGGCGAACAGGTGGCGGGCGAGCAGACCGGTCAGCACGCCGTCGTGGGTGCTGCGCGCGTCGCCCAGCAGGGTGCGCCAGCGGCTCGCGCGCAGCGATTCGGCGGGTGAGGGCAGCCGGAAGGCGTCGAGGCCGTGGCGTCGGGCGTGAGCGATGTCTGCCTCGGGATGGTCGCCGATGTGCAGGATCGACGCGCCGGGATGGCGGGCCTTGAGTACGTCGAACAGCGTTCCGGCGGCTTTCGATGCGCCGGCCTGCCATGACGCCAGAATTGGCGGCGGGTTGTCCACTCCGCAGCGGCGCAAAATGGCCGCGAGCTCGTCGATCGGCAAATGGGTGTCGCTGCAGATGATGACTGCTTTCCCCGTCGCCTGGCAGTGCTTGAGCAGCGTCACCACGGGCGGCCGTGGCGCGGCGTAGTCTGTCTCGACGGCGAGCTCGGCGGTCTGCAACGAGGCCGCCACGGGGGGGGCGACATCGAAGTCATCGACCAGGCAGCGATAGACCTGCGTCAACGGAAAACAGAACGCGCCCGTGGCGTCTCGGCATCGCGCTTCGGCAGCCTTGCGCAGGGCGAGGAGATTTGCCGGGGCGTCGAGCTCGGTCTGGCATCGTGCTACCGCCAGTTCCAGAAGCTCGTCGGGCCGTGACACCGGTCGGGTCACCAGCGTGTCGAAGAGATCAAATGAGATCAGCGTGTGCTGCGCGATCCGTTGCGCCAGATCGCCGAGACTGCCATCGGCAACCGGTATGGTGGGTGCGTGGTCGGCGGCGCCGCGCGCCGGTGCGCCGTTGAGGAACAGCACCGCGATGTCGTGACGCTGGCAAAACGGCGCGATCCGCGCGGCGATGGTGTGCCAATACACGTCGGAGGCGGCGATCACGATGGCGCGCACGTCGGCGCGCAGCACCTCGTCGTCGCCGAGCACCGGAAAGCCGTAGAACAGCCGGCCGAGGTTGGCCGGGTCCTTGTCCATCAGGCCGGCGATCCGGTGCTCGGTCAGCTCGCTGGTCAGTGCCTGGGCGACCGCGCCCAGGCCGTAGATCGCCACCGCGCCCGGGCGCAGCTCGGCCAGTCGGGCGCGCAGCGCGGCGGAGGCGATCGGTGGGTGTTCAAGCGTGTGCGACATCGGGCGCGCACAGGGCCGCGAGTTCGTCGGCCCCGATGATGAAGTAGTTGCCGACCGTGCCGCTCGGATTCATCGACGCGACCTCGGCTGTGAATTCGGCCCAGTGTTCCGGCGTGCACATGCGCGACAGGTCGGGGCGCGGGTCGAGCCGCGCCATGATAGCGGTCAGCGCCGCCAGCAGCGCCGCCGGCGCGGTGGTGTCCGGGCAGCCGAGCACCGCGCACAGCCAGCGGCGCACTACCGCGTCGTCAGCCGTCAGGCGCAGCGCCAGCCAGCGTGGCAGCAGGCTGGCCAGGGCCGCGGCGTGCGGCGCTTCGGGGTAGTAGCGACTCACTGCGTGGCTGATCTGG
Organism: Nitrogeniibacter sp.; assembly: GCA_041600915.1. GTDB lineage: Bacteria > Pseudomonadota > Gammaproteobacteria > Burkholderiales > Rhodocyclaceae > Nitrogeniibacter. The sequence goes on along the minus strand of JBFIJC010000030.1, from coordinate 6,726 downwards.
TGTAGCCCCCAGTCGGCGCGGGCGTGCATGTCGGTGTCGAAAGCGTTGGCCAGATTGGTCAGTTTGACGAGGTAGAGCAGCGTTGCGGTGTCGCGTGGCAGCGTGTCGATGGTGTCAATCGTCCGCAGCAACTGCCGAGCGGTGTCGAGGTTGATGGCATCCCAGGCGTCGATGTCGTGGCGGCCCCGGTAGAAGAAGCGTTCGAACAGGTGCATGAAGGCGTCGAACAGGCCGGTTGCGATCTGCCGGGCGTTGAGCGAGGCCAGCAGCGGCAGGCACCACAGCGCGAAGTCAACGCGCAGATGGTCGCCGGCGGCATTGCGCTTGACGCCGTTTTCGTCCAGCCAGACGGCGACGTCATTGCGCTCTGCGCCAGAGCCGAGCATGGTCGGGATGCTGACCAGGCGAACCGCGACACCAGCGTCGGAGGCGCGGGATTTTAGGCATTTGGCGCGATCGATGACCGCGCCGCCGCCGATGGCCAGCAGGGTCGGATTCGTGTCGCTGTTGGCGGGCAGGGTGTCGGCGTCGTCGAGCCGCCCGAGGTAGCGGCGGTCCTGTTCCAGCCACGCCAGCACTTCGTGTAGCGGGGCATTGGCGCGCAGTGCGGACGGTGAGGCCATCACGAAGAAGCCTGGCGTGAGGTAGGGCGTGAGTGCGTCCTTGAGGGCTGCGCTCTCGTCGCAGATCAGCATCGGTGCGCGGTATTGGCTGCGTAAGATCATGGCCCTGCCTATTTTGTGATCACCGGTATTTCGCCCAGCTTGAGCTGTTGGGCGGCGACCACTTCGCGGGCGCCGGCAGGCAGCGCGCAGGAACGGCAGGCCTCGATGAAGCGCTCGTGCTCAAAGGCGCTCAACTGCTCGGCGATCACGGCGGGGGCGGCGTCGTGAATCTCCACCACGTTGGCTTTTTCCAGCGCGCCGAGCTTGATGCCGTTGGCCTGAACCGTGCAGTGGTACAGCGTGCCGCGGTGCAGGCGGCGGCAACACTCGAGGAAGCACTCGGAATACACGCTGGCGAGGCGGTCTTCGGGGACGCCGTTGGGCGTGAAGTTGATCAGGTCGAACCAGTAGCGGTCGGCGATCTGCACCACCTTGACGCCGAAGCGGCGCAGCTTCTCGACGGTGGCGACGATTTTGGCGCGTTTGTTGTCGTCCAGAGACTGGCTGTAGTCGGAGTTGGTGACGATGATCCGTTCCGAAACCAGCGCCTTGCACAGTTCGTCCGAGGGCATGATGGTGCCGTTGGTGAACACCGCGATGTAGCCGATGCCGGGCAGCGCCCGCACCGCGTGAACGATGTCGGTGATCTCCTTGTGCGCGAAGGGCTCGCCGCCGACGATGTCGAGTCGGTGCAGGAACTTGATCGATGCGGTGAGCCGGGTCAGATCGGCGACCACGTCGGCGGTGGTGACCATGTCCTTGCTGTCGAGGTAGGGCACCGCCTCGCAGCACTGCGCGCACCGCAGATTGCACCACTCGCTGACCAGATAACCCACGCTGTTGAGCTCCGCGCCTTCGGGTTTGATGACTTGCGGCACCTCGCGCATGGCGAGCTTTTCGGTGGCGCGTTTGAAGTGTTCGCACTTGAACGGTTTGGTGTGATAGCTGATGCAGGTCAGCAGATCTTCGTGCTCTCCGCGCTCGGCCAGCGTTGCGCAATGCGCGTTCTGGGTGAGGTAAGTGAGCTTTCGGCCGTCGAGCATGTGCGGTGACTGGCCGGCGGTCAGGCGGGTGATTTCGGCCTGCATGGACTCGACCAGCTGCGCCGAGCCTGCGGCGAGGATCAGCACATCGTTCGGCGTCAGTTTCGTGACCTCGGTCGAAGCCTTGATCGGGAAGCCGGCGGCGGTGTCAGTACCGTCGCCACGTCGGTCGTAGCCCGACACAATCGTTAACCCGGCATCGCGGAGGCGTTGAATCAGCAGGCCGGCCGCGCGGCCCAGCGCGCCGTAGATATGAATCGGACGCTCTCCGATCTCGGCGCGAACAAGTGCCTGAATCTGGGGGCCGGTGCGGCCGGTGTCCATCAAGGCTTGATATGCGTTGTCGAGTGTCGCGTGCGACGTCGCGCGGTCCGCCTGCACGAATGGATGCGCCTGTGGCATTGCATTGGAGCGTGTGGTGCTCATGGTGTATCTCCTCTGGCCGCATCCTTGGTGGTCGCGAATCCGGTGAGGCCTCGCAAGCCCTGCGCCAGGCCAATTGTCGGCGACCAGCCGGGCAGGCTGGGGGCGTCTTCCCATGGGTGAAAGATTTCGCGTGCCCGATACGGCCGCGCGCCCCAGGCAATCTGCGCCGGGTGATTCGGGTTGGCGCGGTTAAACTGGTCCACCAGTTCGCGCAGGCTCACTGGCTGCGTGGCCGGCAGGCGATACACCCGTCGGGCGCCGGGCGTCAGCATTGCGACCTGTTCGCAGGCCATCACAAACCCACGCGCCACATCTTCTATGTGCACCAGATGCAACTGCTGCTCGCCGGACGTCATGGCCAAGGTGTCGGCATTTTTCGCGGAATTCTTTAGTAAATTGATCAACTTTTTGCGCGGGTCGTCGGCGCCGTAGCTGTCGTAGAGATGCAGCTCCAGCAGGCTGAAGCCAGCCGCGTCGAGGTAGTACTCGGCCAGTGTCGAGAAGGCTTGCTTGGTTGCGGCGTAGAGATTCGCGGGGCGATAGTCGGCGCCCTGATAATGCTGCCAGGATGTGCCAGCAAGTACTAACCTGTTGCAGCCGGATTCGTGCATCGCCTCCAATAAGTGGCCACCAAGCAGTAAATTGGCGTCGAGTAGCGGGGCGATGTCTTCGAAGTGGTGGTCGGTGACATATAGCCCGGCCAGGTGGACGACGACTTCCGGTTTGAACTCGGCACACAGCGAACGCAGGTGTTGTCCTGTCGGTTCAGCGCGTCCACGCAGCAGTGCGTGCCACGCTGCGGGGAGTGCGTCGGGGCGACGGGTCAGACAAGCGACATCATGACCATGTGCCATCAGCATCGGTATCAGGTGCTGACCGAGGAATCCACTCGCGCCGGTCACGAGTACTCTCATGAAGGCACCTCTTTCGCAAGGTAGCGGAAGGGCGTGGTGAACTGCGCCAGCGTCGGATGTGCTGAATCCCGCTCAGACAAAATCGGTGTGTCGACGGCCCACGCGATGTCGGCCGAGTTCCATGCAATGCCCGCATCGTGAGCGGGCGAATATTCACTGGAGACCAGATAGAGCAAGGTTGCCGTATCGCTCAACGCGCAAAATCCGTGTGCCAATCCGGCAGGCAGATAGAGCATGTTGCCAGCTTCGGCCGACAGTTCGATCTCGACGTGCTGGCCATAGGTTGGCGAGCCGCCACGCAGATCAAGCGCGACGTCCTGCACGCAACCTTCGGTGCAGATCACCAGTTTGGCGTGCTCCGCCGGTGGGCGCTGAAAATGCAGGCCGCGAATCACGCCGCGCTTCGAACGGGTGTAGTAGGTCTCGGCGAACTCAGTCGCCAGACCCAGCGTAGCGAAGGCGCTGTGATGGAAGACTTTGACGAAGTCGCCGCGCCGATCTGCGCTTTTCGGCGGGTGCAGTTCGATACAGCCGGGCAGGGCTGTGGGGTAAATTTCAAAGCCGGCCGCGTTCACAGTCCAACCCCCAGAAACAGGCCGATTTGCTCGGCGGTGTAGTCGAGCATTGATTCGCTCAGCCCAGGCCACAGTCCGACCCAGAAAGTGTGGTCCATGACGATGTCGGTCTGCGTCAGCGGTGAGGCGATGCGGTAGTTTCGATCGGCAAAATAGGGTTGGCGGGTGAGGTTGCCGGCAAACAGCAGCCGGGTGCCGATCTTGTGCTGGTCGAGCCATTGCAGCAGGTCGACGCGATTGACGCCGGCATCAACGCGCAGCGTGAGGGGAAAGCCGAACCAGCTCGGACTCGCGTTGGCCGTGGTGCTTGGCAGGTCGAGCATGGGCGCGCAGGCGGCGAGGCGTTGCGTGAGGTGGTCGAAGTTGGCGCGCCGCGCCGCGACGAAGCCGTTGAGCCGTTCGAGTTGGGCGAGGCCGCAGGCGGCCTGCATGTCGCTGATCTTAAGGTTGTAGCCCAGGTGCGAGTAGGTGTACTTGTGGTCGTAGCCGGCGGGCAGATCGCCCAGTTGCCAGCCAAAGCGCTTGCCGCAGGTGGCGTCGCAGCCCGGTGCGCACCAGCAGTCGCGACCCCAGTCGCGAATAGATTCAGCGATGCGCGCGAGCAGCGGGTCGTCGATGAGCACGGCGCCGCCTTCGCCCATGGTGATGTGGTGGGCCGGATAGAAAGACAGCGTGGCCAGATGGCCGAAGCGGCCGACGTGACGCGCGCGGTCGACCTCGCTGCCCGCGCGCCATAGCGACGGATCGTCGGCGGTGGGCGTGCGCGGCAGCCACACATTGGCGTGGTCGGGCAGAGTGTAGCGGGCGCCGAGCGCGTCGCAGCAGTCTTCAATCAGCCACAGGTTGTGGCGCGCGCAAAAGGCGGTGACCTCCGCCAGATCGAAGGGGTTGCCCAGGGTGTGGGCCAGCACCACGGCGCGGGTGCGCGGGCTGAGTGCGGCGTCGAGATGGCGCGGGTCGATGTTGTAGGTGCCGGGGAGTACGTCCACAAACACCGGCACCGCGCCGTTTTGAACCACCGGGTTGACCGTGGTCGGGAAGCCGGCGGCGACGGTGATGACTTCGTCGCCCGGGGTGAGTGCGGCCGGCCCGAGCAGATGCGAGAACAGACTCGACACCGCGACCAGATTGGCGGAAGAGCCGGAGTTGACGGTCATCGCGCGATTGACGCCAACGAAGGCGGCCAGCTTCGCTTCGAAGGCGGTGTTGAATCGCCCGGTGGTCAGCCAGCCGTCGAGGGCGGCGTCGACCATGGCCTGCTTTTCGGGCGCGCCGATGACTTTGCCCGAGGGTGGGATCGGCGTGGCGCCGGGGATGAAAGCGGGCGAGTGATCGCTGGCGGTGCAGTAGGCGTCGACGGCGTCGTGGATGGCGTCTCGTGTGGGCTCGATGCTCATGCGCGCACCTCAGCGGCGGCTGTGTAGGCAGTGATCTGTTCGTGCATCAGCGCGCGGGCGGATTCGCCGGCGGCAAAACGCCGGTGCCATTGGCTGACCGCCGCGGCGGCCTGGGCGAGGCGCCAGCGTGGTGCCCAGTGCAGATGCTGCCGGGCGTCACTGCTGTCGAGGCGCAGCATGGCGGCTTCGTCGGGGTGGTCGCTCGCGTCATGCGTCCAGCGCGTTCCGAGTTGCGCGCACATCAGGTCGCAGAGTTCGGCGACCGATCGCATGTCGTCGGCCTCGGGGCCGAAGTTCCACGCTCGGGTGGCGGCCTTGTCACCGGCCAGCAGGCGGGTGCCCAGCGCGAGGTAGCCGGAGAGCGGTTCGAGTACATGCTGCCAGGGGCGCGTTGCCAGCGGATTGCGGATCAGCGCGGTTTGGCCGGCGTCGGCTGCGCGGATCAGGTCGGGGATCAACCGGTCTTGCGCCCAGTCGCCGCCGCCAATGACGTTGCCGGCACGGGCGCTGGCGATCAGCGGGGCATCGGCCTTGGCACCGAAACTGTCGCGCCAGCTGGCCGTGATCAGCTCGGCGCAAGCCTTGCTGGCGCTGTAGGGGTCGTGGCCGCCGAGTGGATCGGTTTCGCGGTAGCCGTCGGCGGGCGGCGGTGGGGCATAGCACTTGTCGCTGGTGATGATCACGACGGCGCGCACGCCGTGGCGGCTGGCCGCATCGAGCACATGGGCCGTACCCATGATATTGGTGGCGTAGGTGCCGATCGGGTCGGCATAGCCGCGGCGCACCAGTGATTGGGCCGCGAGATGGAAGATGATGTCGGGTTGTTGCGCACGAATTGCAGCATCGACTGCGGCGTTGTCGCGAATGTCGCCGATCTGGCTGCTCACGCAGTCGTCGAGGTCGGCGGCGAGGTAGAGCGAGGGCGTGGTGTCGGGCGCCAGGGCCAGACCGCCGACCTGCGCGCCGAGCTGATTGAGCCAGGCACTGAGCCAGCTGCCTTTGAAGCCGGTGTGGCCTGTGACGAGCACCCGGCGACCGGCGTAGTCGTGGTTCATTTCCAGCACTTCCAGGGGGCCTGGCCGCTCTCCCAGAGTTTTTCGAGCAGCAGTTTTTCGCGCAAGGTGTCCATCGGCTGCCAGAAGCCATGATGGCGAAAGGCGGCTAGCTGGCGTTCCCGCACCAGGGTGTTGAGCGGAGCGCCTTCCCAGGCGGTGTCGTCGCCCGCGATGGTGTCGAGCACCTTGGGCGAGAGGACAAAGAAGCCGCCGTTGATGGTATTGCCTTGCTCGCGCGGTTTTTCAACGAAGTGCGACACCGCGTCGCCATCGAGTTCGAGTGCGCCGAAACGGCCTTGCGGGGTGACGGCAGTGACGGTGGCGAGGCGGCCATTGCGGTGGTGGAAATCGGCCAGCGCAGTGAGATTGACGTTGCTCAGACCGTCGCCATAGGTGAAGAAAAAGGCCTCGTCGTCTTCGACAAAGCGGCGCACCCGGGCCAGTCGACCGCCGGTCATGGTGTGTTCACCGGTATCGACCAGGGTGACGCGCCAAGGCTCGGCGTGCTGCTCGTGGACTTCCATGCGGTTGTCGCGCATGTCGAAGGTGACGTCGGAGGTGTGCAGGAAGTAGTTGGCGAAGTATTCCTTCACCACATAGCCCTTGTAGCCGAGGCAGATGATGAACTCGTTCACGCCGTGGCAGGTGAAG
>JBFIJC010000029.1:0-21032 GCA_041600915.1 Nitrogeniibacter sp. | reverse complement strand
CTTCTGTCGTAATGGTGAGCGGGTTGGATAACATCGACCGCCACGTTAACAGCCTGCCGAACTGTTCACAAGTCCTAAAATGAAAAATGCCGCTCACCTAAGTGAACGGCATTACGCCTCCGGGCGGCTTTGTTGTTTGCGGAGCGCGGTGGCGCGGCAGTTTCACCTCACGCTTGGCCGGCTGCGGCCGGATGAATCCGGCCCTACCGTTGAACGCCCTTGTAGGGCCGGATTCATCCGGCCTTGGACGCGGATATACACGTCACCAATCACGAGCCCGCTGCGCCGGCGGGAACCTTGCGCCCGGCGCGACCTCTGACTTAGACCGAGCGATCACGTTGGAGCATGCCCATGCCACCCACTGAACAGCCGCCCAAAGCCACGCTGGAAAAACTCTGGCCGCTGGCCATCGCCGCCGCCGGCCTGGTGGCAGCACTCAATTTTCTCGCCGCATTGTTGATCGCCGTGTTTGGCGATGTCTTGCATCCCGCGCTGGCGGAAAGTCAGGCTTGGGTGTTGTTTGTCGTCGCCGGCATGGCCATGGCGGTGCAGGCTGTGTTGATGGCGGTGATGCATCGTCAGCTGTGGGTGCGACAGCACGTCGGCGAGCTGCCGCGGGCGGGCTGGCGCGGTGGCTTGCGTTTGCCGATCACCGCCGCACTCGCTCAACCGGGCGTGCGACGGCGCCTGCGAGTGGTGCGACACGCCGGCCGACGGCGTCGCAGCGGGGCGTCGGCATTCGTCGGGCTGGGGCGATCCGTTGTAATGTGACCGCGTGTGCCATGGCAAAAGGGGTGTAGATGGCAAACCGGATCTTGCGTGGGGTTGGCCGATTGCTGGCCGGCTACCTCAATGCCGAGTTGCCCAGCTACACGCCGCTGGCAACCCACACCGCCGAGCGCTTGCAGCAAACACTCTTGCCGGGCGACATCTTGCTGGTTGAGGGCAACCGGCGCATCAGTGCCGCGATCAAGTACCTCACGCAGTCCACCTGGTCGCATGCCGCGCTGTATGTCGGACCCGGCGTGGTATCCGGCCCGGGCGAGCGTCCGTTGGTCTTGATTGAGGCTGACACCGAGCACGGCGTGCTGGCGGTGCCGCTGGCCAAGTACGACGGCATGCACACCCGCATTTGCCGACCGGTGGGGCTCACGGCCGAAGACCGACAGGCGCTGATCGCCTTTGCCGTGGCGCGGATCGGCCACCAGTACGACCTCAAGAACATTTTCGATCTGGCGCGCTATCTGCTGCCGACACCGCCGGTGCCCACGCGCTTTCGGCGCAACTTGCTGTCGATGGGCAGCGGCGAGCCGACCCGCGCGATCTGCTCCACGCTCATCGCGCAGGCCTTCCAGAGCATTGGCTACCCGATTCTGCCGGTTGTTTACACCCGGCCATCGCGACCTGGCGACCCGGCGCATTGCAACACCTGCGAAACCGAGGTGCTGCGGGTGCGCCACCATAGTTTGTTCACGCCGCGCGACTTCGATATCTCGCCTTATTTCGCGGTGATCAAACCGACGATTGAAGGAGGGTTCGACTACCAAAGCATCGTCTGGGGGGCGCCTTGTGTGGCGGATGACCCGTCCGTCGAGCCCGCCTTAGCTTCGGCTGGCGATAACGAAGCCGGTGCCGATCAGCACCGAGCCTGAGGCCCGGTTCATCATGCGCATCGTTTGGCGCTTGCGAAGCATCCGTCGTGCGCGGGAGGCCAGTAGCGCATAGCCGGCAAGCACCGCGAATACCATCGAGCAGGCGATGGCGCAGACCAGTGCGAAGTCGATGAGGGTAATGTTGGCCAGATCGACGAAAGTCGGCAAAAAGGCAGCGTAGAAGAGGATGGGCTTCGGGTTGCCGAGCGTCGTCAGCAGACCGGTCAGGGCATCCTTGTGATGCCCGCCCGGCGGGGTGGGCGGCAATTCGGTCGGCGGTGTGTCGTCCCCACGAAAGGCGCCAATGCCGAGCCAGATCAGATAAGCCGCGCCGATCCATTTCACCGCCAGAAACACTTCACCGTAGTGTTGCGCCAGCGTGCTCATGCCCAGGCAAGCCAGCGCGATGAGCACGATGTCGCCCAGCGCGATGCCCGCCACATGCCACAGCGCGGCGCCCAGACCGGCACCCAGCGTGCGCGCGGTGATACTGGCGACGGCCGGGCCAGGCGTGACCGCCAGAACAAAAACGGCGCCTGCAAGGGCCAGGGCGGTGGCGGGTGTCATGTGGCGTTCTCCTTGGCTGCGGCTTCGCGCGCTACCGCGCGTTGTGCAGCCGGTCGTGTCATGCAGCGCTCAAGATAGACCGGCAACGTTGCACCCTCCAGAGACAGTTTGGCCGATTTCGCCCATGCCAGGCAGTGGCTGGCGATGATGTCCGCGATGCTGAACTGCGCGCCGGCCAGCCAAGGCGAATCTTCCAGGCGGGTAGAGAGCAGGGCGGCCGCCTTCTCGAACTCCCAGCGCGCCGTGTCTTCAATCGCCGGCACGCGGCGCTTTTCGGGCAGCGCGAAACGGTGCTTGGCAATGGTCCACAGCGCCTGATCCAGTTCGGTCAGGCCGAAGCACAACCACCGGCATGCCTGCGCCCGCTCGGTCGCGTCGGCCGGCATCAGGCCGGAGGCCGGAAAACGCTCCGCCGCCCACAGCGCGATGGCGCCGGTCTCGGTGACAATGCTGCCATCTTCCAGGCGCAGCGCGGGCACCTTGCCGCCGGGGTTGATGGCCAGAAAATCCGGTGCGCGTCCGGCGCCTTTGAACAGGTCAACAAACACGTAGTCGTACTCGGCACCTGCTTCTTCAAGCGCCCAGACCGCGCGCAGCGAGCGAGTGTTGGGGCAACCATAGATCGTCAGCATCTTGTTCTCCGTTGAGCTTCGCGGCATTGTTGTGGTTGGGCCGACAATTCGGCAACTGGTTTTTTGGAGCAGCACGCATGGCATGGCAGGTCTGGCTCGCTTTTCTGGTCGCATCGATCATCATTTCCGTCACGCCGGGGCCGGGCGCGGTCGTCAGCATGAGCGTCGGCCTGCGCTACGGCTACCGGGTGTCGCTGCAGTCCATCGCCGGGCTGCAGGTGGCCCTGGTCATACAGCTGGCCATTGTTGCGGCCGGTCTGGGCGCGGTGCTGGCCACCTCGGCCACGGCATTCCTTGTGCTGAAAATCTGCGGCGCCGGCTATCTCGTCTGGCTCGGCATCCAGAAATGGCGCAGCGCCAATGAGCCGGTGTGCGAAACGGCCGCCCCGATCGTGGTGCGCCACCTGTTTCGCACGGCGGTGCTGATCAACCTCACCAACCCGAAAGCCATCATCTTCATGGCTGCGCTGGTGCCGCAGTTCATCGACCCCGCTGGCAACCAGTGGCTGCAGTTCGTGATTCTCTGCGTGACCACCGTGGTGGTCGATACGTTCGTCATGTCCTGCTACTCCCTGCTCGCCACCCGCTTCCGTCCGTGGCTCGCCGATGCGCGGGCGCAATGCATTCAGAACCGGGTGTTTGGCGGCTTGTTTGTCACCGCCGGTGCCGCGCTGGCGGCGACGTCCAGGCATTGATTGCGCTCGGTATTGATTGATGGGGAAGGGGTGGCAAGCTGTTTGCCGCCCCTTTTTGTTTGAGTGGCTACGATGTTTGGCTTGCCGAACTGTCGTCTGCGACCCATTTTCGAATACCCATAAATGCTCCATCGTGCCACGAGCGTTTAAGCCGAAATTCCGGCGCAGGCTGAGGTCGGACGGCGGGTGATGCCTAGCCGGCCATTCGCTAAAAGTGGAAACGCGCTTACCAATCGGCCTTGCAGAAAATCCGGATGGTCTGCGCAAAACCATTGATTGGATGGGGTTTTTCCGTGCGGGGGCTGGTGGCACGCTTCTTGTGATGGTGTTTCCCGATGTTCCGCCGCGCGTCCGCGGGCGGGGTCAAGAAGACCAACGAGGGAGACACCCCGATGACCGACACCTTTTACGAGGTACTGCGCCGGCAGGGTATTACGCGCCGCAGTTTTCTCAAGTTCTGTTCGCTGACTGCGACGTCGCTGGGGCTGGGTTCGGCCTTTGCACCGAAGATCGCACATGCCTTGGAGACCAAACCGCGCACGCCGGTGATCTGGCTGCACGGGCTGGAGTGCACCTGCTGCTCTGAGTCATTCATCCGCTCGGCGCATCCGCTGACCAAGGATGTGGTCTTGTCGATGCTGTCGCTCGACTATGACGACACGCTGATGGCGGCGGCGGGCCATCAGGCGGAGGCGATCCTCGAAGAGGTGAAGCGCAAGTACAAGGGCAATTACATTCTGGCGGTGGAGGGCAATCCGCCGCTCAATGAAGACGGCATGTTCTGTATCCAGAGCGGTCGGCCGTTCATCGAGAAGCTGAAAGAGACGGCGGCGGACTGCAAGGCGATCATCTCCTGGGGTTCGTGTGCTTCGTGGGGTTGCGTGCAGGCGGCCAAGCCGAACCCGACGCGCGCGACGCCGGTGCACAAGGTGATCTTCGACAAGCCGATCATCAAGGTGCCGGGCTGCCCGCCGATCGCCGAGGTGATGACGGCGGTGGTGACCTACATGCTGACTTTCGACAAGCTGCCCGAGCTCGATCGTCAGGGCCGGCCGAAGATGTTCTACGGCCAGCGCATTCACGACAAATGCTATCGCCGCCCGCACTTCGACGCCGGCCAGTTCGTTGAAGAATGGGACGACGACCAGGCGCGCATGGGCTACTGCCTCTACAAAATGGGCTGCAAGGGCCCGACCACCTACAACGCCTGTTCGACGGTGCGCTGGAATGACGGCGTGTCCTTCCCGATCCAGTCGGGCCACGGCTGTATTGGTTGCTCGGAAGACGGTTTCTGGGACAAGGGTTCGTTCTATGACCGGGTGACCGACATCAAGCAGTTCGGCGTTGAGGCCAATGCCGACAAGGTGGGTGGCACAGCCGCTGCGGTGGTGGGGGCCTCGGTGGCCGCGCACGCCGCAGTCACCGCGCTGGCCCGCGCCCGTCAGAAGACGGGCATCGATACGCCGAAGGGAGAGGACTGATCATGGGTGTTTATGAGACACAGGGCTTCAAGCTCGACAACACCGGGCAACGGGTGGTGGTCGATCCGGTAACGCGGATCGAAGGGCATATGCGGGTCGAGGTGAACCTCGACGACGACAACGTGATCCGCAATGCCGTGTCCACCGGCACCATGTGGCGGGGGCTGGAGGTAATCCTCAAGGGGCGTGATCCGCGCGATGCCTGGGCCTTCACCGAGCGCATCTGCGGGGTGTGTACCGGCACCCACGCGCTGACCTCGTGCCGCGCGGTGGAAGACGCGCTGGGCATCGAGATTCCCGATAACGCCAACTCGATCCGCAACCTCATGCAGCTCACGCTGCAGGTGCACGATCACCTGGTGCACTTCTATCATCTGCACGCGCTGGACTGGGTGGACGTGGTGAGCGCGCTCTCCGCCGACCCCAAAGCCACTTCGGCGCTGGCGCAGAGCATCTCCAACTGGCCGATGTCCTCGCCGGGCTATTTCCGCGATATTCAGAACCGCCTGAAAAAGTTTGTGGAGAGCGGCCAGCTCGGCCCCTTCATGAACGGCTACTGGGGCAACCCGGCCTACAAGCTGCCGCCCGAAGCCAACCTGATGGCGGTGACGCACTATCTGGAGGCGCTCGACTTCCAGAAAGAGATCGTCAAGATCCACACCATTTTTGGCGGCAAGAACCCGCACCCCAACTGGCTGGTCGGCGGCATGCCCTGCGCAATCAACATGGATGGCACGGGTGCGGTCGGCGCGATCAACATGGAGCGGCTGAATCTGGTCAAGAGCATCATTGACCGCACCATCGAGTTCATCGATCAGGTGTATGTACCTGACCTGCAAGCCATCGCCGGTTTTTACAAGGACTGGACCTTCGGCGGCGGTTTGTCGAGCCTGTCGGTGCTCTCGTATGGCGACATTCCGGATCGTGCCAACGATTTCTCGGCCGGCAATCTGCTGATGCCGCGCGGCGCGATCATCAATGGCGATCTGAGCAAGATCCACGAAGTCGATCTGCGCGACCCGTCGGAGATCCAGGAGTTTGTCGATCACTCCTGGTACAAGTACGCCGACGAGAGCAAAGGCCTGCACCCCTGGGATGGCGAGACCGAGCCCAACTTTACGCTCGGTCCGAAAACCCAAGGCACCAAGACCAACATCAAGTCGCTGGACGAAGAGGGCAAGTATTCCTGGATCAAGGCGCCGCGCTGGAAAGGCCACGCCATGGAGGTCGGCCCGCTGTCGCGCTACATCATCGGCTATGTGCAGAACAATCCCGAGTTCAAGGAGCCGACCGACAAGCTGCTGACCGACCTCGGCCTGCCGCTCGAAGCGCTGTTCTCCACGTTGGGCCGTACCGCCGCGCGCGGGCTCGAAGCCTCGTGGGCCGCGCACAAGATGCGCTACTTCTTCGACAAGCTGATGGCCAATATCAAGGCCGGCGACAGCAACACCGCCAACATCGAAAAGTGGGACCCGTCCCGCTGGCCGAAAGAAGCCAAGGGCGTCGGCTTTACCGAGGCGCCGCGGGGTGCGCTGGGGCACTGGATCAAGATCCGCGACGGCAAGATCGAGAACTATCAGGCCGTGGTCCCCACCACCTGGAACGGCAGCCCGCGCGACAGCAAGGGGCAGATCGGCGCCTTCGAGGCCGCGCTCATGAATACGCCGGTGGCGGTCGCCGATCAGCCGCTGGAGATCCTGCGCACGCTGCACTCCTTCGACCCCTGCCTGGCCTGCTCGACGCATGTGATGAGCCCGGACGGTCAGGAAATGGCGCAGGTGAAGGTGCGGTGATTTGTGATGGGTGATGGGGCGTAGGGCGGATAAGTCAAAGGCGCATCCGCCGTTCGTGCCCCACCGCCGCCATCTCCGGCGGATGCGCTTCGCTTATCCGCCCTACGGGACGCCTCTCCCAAGGAGAAGAAAGATGCTCGCTGAACAAGATCAATTCGAAGCCGAACGCAGTGCGCGCATGGTCAAGGCGGTCTATGTGTACGAGGCGCCGCTGCGCCTGTGGCATTGGATCAACGCCCTGGCCATCACCGTGCTTGCCATCACCGGCTATTTCATCGGCCTGCCTTTGCCCTCGGTGCCGGGCGAGGCCAGCGCCAATTTCCTGATGGGCTATATCCGTTTCGCCCACTTCGCCGCCGCGTATATCTTTGCGATCGGCTTCATCGGCCGCATCTACTGGGCCTTTGTCGGCAACCACCACGCGCGGCAGATTTTCATCCTGCCGGTGTGGAACATGACGTGGTGGAGCGAGGTGTTCTACGAGCTGCGCTGGTACCTGTTTTTGGTGAAGGAGCCAAAGAAGTATGTTGGCCACAACCCGCTCGCGCAGTTGATGATGTTCCTGTTCTTCACCGTCGGCGCGGTGTACATGATCTGCACCGGCTTTGCGCTTTATGGTGAAGGCCTCGGCGAGCAAAGCTGGGCGTCCAGCATGTTCGGCTGGGTGATCACGGCCGTCGGCGGTAACAGCATGCAGGTGCATAGCTGGCACCGGCTGGGCATGTGGGTGACCGTCAGTTTCGCGCTGGTGCACATTTACGCCGCCATTCGCGAAGACATCATGAGCCGGCAAAGCCTGATCTCCACCATGATCAGCGGCTGGCGGATGTTCAAGGACTGAGCAGGCTCCCACGTGGCGCCGCCCTTCTCCCATGCAGCCCGCCCGGGGCGTACACCGCTGCACCCGGGGCATTTTCTCGAGTCGCGTTTTCTGCGCCCGGCGCAGATCTCGCAAGACGCGCTGGCCCGCGCGCTCGGCATTTCGCGTCGCCGCGTGAACGAGCTCGTACGCGGCCGCCGCGCTTTTACGCCCGACACGGCCGTGCGCCTCGGTCGCTACTTTCATACTGACCCAGCGTTGTGGATGGTGATGCAGTCGGTGTGGGATGTGCATCAGGCGTGGCGAAAGATGGCTGTCGCTGACTGAGCGGGTGTTTTCAGATACGCAGGCCGGCAAAAATTGCCGGCCTGCGTGGGTGGTGCGACGCTTAAGCGCTTGTACTCAGGCTGGATGTCGATGAATTCAGACCCAGGCTCGCGCTGTCGAGATACTGCCGCAGCACATTGGCAATGAACTGGCTGCTGTTCGTTGCCTCATCTGCGCCGCCCCCCGGCGGCGGTTCGCCACGGCCCGGACGTCCGGCTTCAAACCCGGCCTTCAGCTCCGCTTCCGTCAGGCTACCGTCGCCGTCACTGTCAAAGCGCGCGAGAAAATCCTCGGCGCTCGGCCCGCTCCGTTCCGTTGCCTCGGCGCGTGCCGCAAAGGCGCTGCTCAGCTCGGCGCTGGTGAGGCTGCCGTCGCTGTCGGCATCGATGGAAGAGAACATTTCCGACGCATCGGGCGGTGGTGGCGGTGGCGGGCGCATGCCGCCCATCCCCGCCTGCGCCTGCAGCTGGCCCAGCACGCTTTCCATGGCGGTGGTGAATTCGCTCTGGCCAATGCTGCCGTCGCCGTCGGTGTCCAGCGAAGACAGCAAAGACGCGATGTCTTCGCTGTCCTGCGTTGAACCACCGCCTTGCAAGGCCTGGAGCAACTCGGATTCGGTCACCGCGCCGTCGCTGTCACCATCGATCGCGCTGAACATCTTCGCGAAGTCGGGTGGCGGCGGCCGGTTCTGCTGACCGGAAACCTGGTTGCCCCAAGCTTGCACGCTTGTGGCGCCTACATTTCCTATCATGGCTTTCTCCCTTCAGTCATAGGCAGGCGATGCGATTGCGCGCCTGATCGACCCGCTGCATAAAACGCGGGACGACAGCCTTGCTTTGCAAGTTCTCGACCACTTGGGCCGCAACGTGTGGGTGGCTTGGGTAAAGCTGGGTTAAGAAATGTAAAACTGTCGTCGCCCGAGCGGGCGAATGCACCAAAAGCGGGTTGGTTGACTATGCTTTATGGGTGTTTATTCCTGCCGCAGCCCCGCCGCCGGCAAAATTTGCCGCCGCCAAATGCTCAGTGCGAAAACCCGCCCAGTGCCTCCCGCATGGTTTCGACGAAGGCGCGTGTGCGCGCCGGCAGCAGGCGGGCGTGGGGGTAGAGGACGCTGATCGGGCGTGGCGGCAGCTCGTGCCCGGCGAGCACGATGCCGAGTCGGCCAAGCTCGATGTCGGGCGCAATCTGATACGACAGGAAGCTGCCAAACCCCAGCCCGTCACGACAGGCCGCGATGGCGGGCGCGCCGTGGTTGAAGCTGAGGCGACCATTGATCGGCACATGAATGCGCCGCCCCTTGTCCATGAAGGTCCAGTTCGGTGCGTTGCTGCCGGTAAAGCGAATGCATTCGGCGTGTCGTAAGTCTTGCGGGTGAGTGGGCGTGCCGTGGCGCTTGAGATAATCGGGGCTGGCGGCGATAACCTGACGCACCATGCCGACGGTCTGGGCGATGAGCGAGGAGTCGTCCAGCGCGCCGATGCGGATGGCGACGTCGAAGCCTTCTTCGACCAGATTGGTGACCCGGTCGAGCAGGATCAGATCAACGCTCACATCGGCGTGGCGGGCCACGAAGCGATTGACCGCCGGCGCCACGTACATTTGCCCGAACAGCACCGGGGCGGTGATGCGCAGGTGCCCCGTCGGCTCGCTCGTGTCGGCGCGCACGGCGGCCTCGGCTTCTTGCACGGCGCTCAGCAGCTGCCGACAGTCGAGCAGATAGCGGCGACCTTCATCGGTGAGCGCGATGCGGCGGGTGCTGCGATTGAACAGCCGCACACCCAGGTGCGTTTCCAGTGCGGCGAGGCCGCGCACCACTGATGGCAGCGATGTGTCGAGCGCCTGCGCCGCCGCCGTCAGGCTGCCGCCGTCGGCGATGGCGACAAAGATCCGCATGTGTTTGAGTTGGTCCATGTCGGCATGATTGCTTCGATAGATGAAGGAATCAAGTTCGTGTTTGCTGATTTATTTCAGAAGCGCTTCGAATCAGAATGGCTCGTACTTACCCACAGGAGTTCGTCGTCATGCCCGCCACTTCCAGTATTCGTCTGCACGGATTCACGCTGTCCGGACACAGCCATCGCGTCAGTCTGTTTTTGTCGCTGCTGGGGCTGCCGCATGAAAGCATTCAGGTGGATCTGGCGGGCGGCGCGCACAAGCAGCCGGACTTTCTGGCCATGAACCCGTTCGGGCAGGTGCCGGTGCTTCAGGATGGCGACCTGACGCTGGCCGACTCGAGCGCGATTCTGGTGTATCTGGCGAAACGCTATGGCGGCGCCCAATGGCTGCCGACCGACCCCGTCGATGCCGCTCGTGTGCAGCGCTGGTTGTCGGTGGCCGCCGGACCGCTGGCGGCAGGCCCGGCCATGGCGCGCATCCATGTTGTGTTCGGCAAAAATCGACCCGATCCCGCGCTGGTCGAGCGCAGCCATGGCTTGCTGGCGGTGATGGATGGCGCGCTGGCCGATTCGCCCTTCCTCGTCGGTGAGGTGCCGACCATTGCCGATATCGCCTGCTATAGCTACACCGCTCACGCGCCCGAAGGCGGGGTGGGGCTGGCCGGCTATCCGCATGTGTGCGCCTGGCTGGCGCGCATCGAAGCCTTGCCGAACTTCGTCGGCATGCCTGTTACGCCGTTGAGCTGAGCGCGATCATGTCGGCTTTTCATGCGGGCGAGATCGCCATTCAGCAGCGCGCCGGGTTTGGCGACGCGGTGCAGTCCGTCGGCAATCGCTTCATCCGTGACGCCATGCCGGATCAGCATCGCGCGTTTTTCGCCCGGCAGCCGTTCGTGGTGCTCGGTGTGCTTGACGCCCAGGGCGCGCCGCGCGCCGGTGTGCTGGCGGGCGCGCCGGGTTTCATGAATTCGCCTGATGATCGGCATCTCGACCTGCAGCCCGCAGCCGTTCTTGGCGAAGGCATCGCCGCCCGCTTGCGACCCGGTGCGCAGCTCGGCCTGCTTGGCATCGAAGCGCATACCCGCCGTCGCAACCGGCTCAATGGCGAGCTGATCGCGGCCGTCGATGGGCGCTTCCGGCTGCGGGTGGGTCAGAGCTTTGGCAATTGCCCCAAGTACATTCACCCGCGCTGTGCCGAATGGGCGCCGCAGCCCGGCACGCCGCGCGTGCGCCATGGCTGGGACGATGCTGCGCGCCGCATCGTCGCCGCTGCCGACACCTTCTATATCGCCACGGCCCATCCCGAGGCGGCCAGCCCGGAGGCGCCCGCGCATGGCGTGGATGTCTCGCACCGTGGCGGTGAGGCCGGTTTTGTGGCGGTGACAGGGCAGACGCTGAGCGTGCTGGATTACCCCGGCAATCGCTTCTTCAACACGCTGGGCAACCTCGAACTCAATCCGCTGGCCGGGTTGCTGTTCATCGACTATTCAGCGCGAACGCTGCTGCAGTTGGCGGTGCGCGCGCGTATCGAGTGGTTGCCCGCGACCGAAGACGCGCCCACCCGGCCCGGCCGTGTGGTGCATTTCGATGTGCTCCTGGCCGAGTGTACGGAAGGCGGGCTGCCGCTGCTGTGGGCTGATTGAGGTTTATCCACTCGCCCTGAGCATTGCCCGCGCGGCGCGCGTGAGCGCACGCTGCTCGATGGAAACCTTGTTGCCGCTGTGCAAGCCATGTTGGCGATTTTGGTTCGCTCACCGGCGGGCCGGATCGCCCGATATTTCGCCAAGTCGCTGTTTTTCCGCAGGTTCGCGATACGCCGCCGCATTGGCACGAAGCCTGCGTTGTAACGCCTCGTGTGACATCCGGTGAGGCAAGACAATGGCCAGTCAGAACGCCATTCTGATTCTTGGTATCGGCAACCTCTTATGGGCCGACGAGGGCTTTGGCGTGCGCTGCGTGGAGGCGCTCAACGCGGCGTGGGCGCTGCCCGATAACGTGACAGTGATGGACGGCGGCACGCAGGGCTTGTATCTGCTGCCTTATGTCACCGAAGCCAAACACCTGCTGGTGTTTGATGCGGTCGATTACGGCTTGCCGCCGGGCACCATGAAGCGCGTCGAAGGCGACGAGGTGCCGCAGTTTCTGGGCGCCAAGAAAATGAGCCTGCACCAGACTGGTTTTCAAGAGGTGCTGGCCTCGGCGCGCATGCTCGACCGCTTTCCCGAATCGCTCTTGCTGATCGGCGTGCAGCCCGTCGAGCTGGACGACTTTGGCGGCAGCTTGCGGCCCGAAGTGTCGGCACGCGTGCCGGAGGCGATTGGCATTGCGCTGGAATGGCTGGCAGCGCGGGGCGTGACGGCGACTGCGCGTCGGCCGGACGAGACGCCAACCGACGACTCCGCGCTGGCGCTGGCCGCCTACGAGCTGGGTCGCCCGCCGGAGCAAGACGCTTGCCGCGTTGGCGATGTGCGCTTCTTCCCCGAGGTCGACTGAATGTGCATCGGCGAACCCATGCAGGTTGTCGCCTCGGGCGAGCATCGCGCGCGTTGCCGCGACCGCCGGGGGCGCGAGTGCGAGGTTGATTTGCTGCTGACCGGCGCGCAGCCGGTCGGGGCGTGGTTGCTGACCTTTCTCGGCGCTGCCCGTGAGGTCATCGACGCGCCGCGTGCCGAAGCGGTCACCCGCGCGCTGGACGCGCTCGACGCCGTCATGCGGGGCGAGCCGGCCGACCTCGACGCCGCCTTTGCCGATCTGCTCGATCGCGAACCCCAATTGCCTGACTTTCTGAAAGGACATTCATCATGACCATGCCGCTCGCCCCCGACCTCGATCGCCTGGCCCAATTGCTGGCGCGGCTCGAGTCTCAAAGCAGCATTCCGACCCTCAGTGAGGACGTGGCCGATCTGTTTGCCACCGAGGCCGACGGCACCTCCATGGTCTTGCTGGTCGATGACCCCAAGCGCGCGCCCGAGGTGTGGGACGTGGCGGTGGTCCTGCCCGAGGTGCTGGCCACGCTGCGTAGCCCGCCGATCACGGCCGTGGCCGATCTGGATGCCAGCCGTGCGCTGGCAGCGCAATACGATATCCGGCGTTTTCCGGCGCTCTTGTTCCGGCGTGGTGCCGGCTTTATCGGTGTGATTGAAGGCATGCGTGATTGGGACAGTTTCGGCGCGGCCATCGAGCGGATGAGCAAGGCGCCGGTGCAGCGCGCGCCGGGCATTGGCATTCCGGTGCGCTCCAGCACCCCTGACAGCTGTGGAGGTTCGCCCGCATGAAAGACTTTCCCATCCCCGTGATCAGTTTCGGGCCCGGCTCGCAGGAGGAAGACGAGGCGGTCGATTTCATCGGCTCGCCCGGCGAGATGAGTGCCTTCATGCCGCCGCGCATGCCCGAGGTGGCCGATCCGGCCAGCCGCGACGCGGCCATCGCCTGGCTTGAAAACCTGCGTGATCGCATGGCCGTGACCCGACTCGGCGCGCCGTTGGCGGTGGACATGAGCGCATTGCCCGCGCCGGTGTGCGCGGTGGTCAACGAGGCGCTTGGCCAGGGCGAGGTGAGCGCGACGGTGGCCGGTGGCGCGCCCCTGCGCATTCAGGAAACCGTGTTTGCCGGGCTGTGGCGTGTGCTGGGCGAGGGCGGTGTCGACCGCGTCGAGGCCGGACCCATGCCTGGTGCCGTGGTCGCTGCCTGCCGTGCCACGGCCGCGCGCAGCATTCCGATTCAGCTGCCGCCGGCCGGTGTCATGAACGCGCCCGCGGTGCTGCGTGAGCTGCTCGACGCCGCGGCCCGTCGTCGTGATAGCGATCCGGCGCACATCATCAATCTCACGTTGTTGCCGATGACGCCGGACGATCTGGCCTATCTGTCGGCCAGTCTCGGCGTGGGGCCGGTGGTGATCCTGTCGCGCGGCTATGGCAACTGCCGTATTTCGAGCACCGCCTTGCGCGACACCTGGTGGGTGCAATACTTCAATAGCAGCGATAAGCTGATCCTCAACACGCTGGAAGTGACCGAGCTGCCCGACGTGGCACCGGCCGCCGCCGAGGACTACGCCGACAGCATCGTCCGGCTCGGCGAGTGGATCGAGGCCTTGCGTGAGGATTGAGCGCAGCGTGACAGCAAGCGGAGGGGCACATGTTTGAAGGCAGTTATCTGGGCGACAACGCGCGCATCGCCGATTCGGCCAGGTTGGAGTGTGGCATCTGCTGGCAGGTATATGATCCGGTAGAGGGCGACCCGGTGTGGCAGATCCCGCCGGGCACGTCGTTTGCCGATTTGCCGGCGCACTGGACGTGCCCCAACTGCGACGCGCCGCGGCACAAGTTCATGGTGATCGAGGATTGAGCATGACGCCGGTGGAAGACGCTTACCATTCAGACCCGACCGCAGTGGTCGAGGCCGTGTTTCGTCATATCCACCACGCGCGGATGGCCGATCTGCCGATCTGTAACCCGGCCCTGTCGGTGGCGGTGCTCGGCTTTCAGCGCTGGCAGGGTGACTGGGTCGGGGCGCTGGTGGCGCCCTGGACCATCAATTTGCTGATGCTGCCGGGCGGCGGCGGTTTTTGTCCGCTGTCGGTCGGTCAGACGCAAACCTGGGCGTTTCCGTCCGGCGAGTACGAGTTCATGGGCAATCGAGAGCCCGGCCTGGGCGCCTACCAGTTCTGCTCATTGTTTTCGCCGGCGAATGATTTTAACGATCAGGCCGAAGCCGAGGCGGTGGCTGAAGCCGCGCTGGCCGGCTTGTTGACCGCATCCCCCGAGGTGCAGGCGCCGCCGCTTGATCGACGTGCGTTCTTGCGCAGCGCACTGGGCCGGAGGGCAAGCACATGAACGCACCCCTGCATCTTGCCGCGACGCTGAGCGACGGCCATGTGACCGGCGTACATGCTGAAAACAGCCGGCCATTGGCAGCGCAACTGCTGATTGGCAAAACGGTGGACGAGGCCGCGCGTCTGGCGCCGGTGGTGTTCAGCCTGTGTGGCGTGGCCCAAGGCGTGGCCGTCAAGGCGGCCGCCGATGTGGCCGCTGGCGGCAGCTTCGTCATGAGCGCCGAGATCGAACGCGCCCTGAGCCTGGAGGCGATCAAGCTGCACCTGTGGCGCTTGATGCTCGACTGGCCGGTGCTGTTTGGCCGCCAACCCGAGCGCGCGCGCTTTGCCTTTGTGCTCAAGCGGCTCGACCAGGTCACCGATGCTCGCAGCGCTTTCGAGGCCGGTGGTGAGGTGCTCGATCTGGTGGCCCGCGAGCTGTTGGCCGGCTTCATGAATTCCCTGCGCGAACCGCGCAACCTCGCTGAATTTGCCGACGCCTGTCGGCGCAGCGGTAGCATCGGCGATGCGCTGGCCCGCCTGATCGAAGCCGGCGCCAGTGATCCGCTTGAGCATCCCGTCCCCTTGCTTGCGCCGCTGCCTGCCAGCGTATTTGCCGAGGCCTTGCCCGGCGGCTGGCCCGATGCCGCGTATTGCCGCGCGCCGCATTTGTCGGGCGATGTGTACGAGACCGGGCCGCTCGCCCGCCATGTGAACAATCCGCTGGTGGCGCGTCTGGTGGTGCAGCAGCACCGGATCGCGGCCCGCCTGTTTGCGCGCGTGGTCGAAATGTCCGACTGCGCCAGCCGCCTGCGCCACCCCT
This sequence comes from Nitrogeniibacter sp., assembly GCA_041600915.1. Taxonomy (GTDB): domain Bacteria; phylum Pseudomonadota; class Gammaproteobacteria; order Burkholderiales; family Rhodocyclaceae; genus Nitrogeniibacter. The sequence goes on along the minus strand of JBFIJC010000029.1, from coordinate 5,537 downwards.
TGCCCGACGACATGCCGGCCCTGGTTGATGTCGCGCCCTTGTCGGTGGGCGGCGCGCTGGCGCGTATTGAAACCGCGCGCGGCGTGCTGCTGCACGCCCTGCGCCTCGATGGTGACACGGTGGCGGACTACGCCATCGTCGCGCCCACCGAGTGGAATTTCCGTCCCGGTGGCGTGTTCGAGCAGGAGGGGGCGGGTTGGGCAGCGAGCGATGTGGCCTATGCCGAGTGGCGCCTGCGCGCGCTGGCACTGGCGCTCGATCCCTGTGTGCTCTACGACGTGTCGGTGGCCGAGGGGGCCTCGGCCGATGCATGAGATGTCGCTGGCCGAAGGCATTCGCGGCATCGTCGAAGACGCCGCCATTGCGCAAGGTTTTACCAAGGTCAACGCGGTGGTGCTCGAAGTGGGTGCATTGTCGTCGGTGGAAGTTGAGGCGCTGCGTTTTTGCTTCGAGGTGGTCATGAAAGGCACCGTCGCCGAAGGCGCGCGCATGGAGGTCGAGGCCATTGCCGGCACCGGCTGGTGCATGCCTTGCGCCAAAAGCGTGGCGATCGATCAGCTCTACGATCCGTGTCCGCACTGCGGCAGCTATCAGGTGCAGGCCACTGGCGGCACCGAAATGCGGGTCAAGGCACTGGATGTACAGACCGCGCCGGCAGGCGTGTGAGTCAAGGAGAATTTGATGTGTACCGTATGTGGATGTGGCGCGGGTGAGGTGATGATCGGCCGGCCGAGCGGCACCGCGCAGCGCAAGAGTGCGCCGACCACGGGCTGGAAAGTGGCGTCGGTCGAGACGGCGCACGACGATTCGCATGAACATGTCGAGGTGCACACGCCTGCGTCAGAGCACGCCGGGCACATGCACTTTGGCCACGGCCCGGCCCACGCGCACGCGCCGGGGCTTTCGCAACACGAGATGGTGCGCATCGAGAAAGACATACTCGGCAAGAACGATCGCTTTGCCGACGCCAATCGCGGTTGGCTCGCCGGGCGTGGCATTTTTGCGCTGAACCTGGTCTCCAGCCCCGGTTCGGGCAAGACCACGCTGCTGTGCAAGACCATCGAGATTCTGTCGAGCCGTGTCGCGGTGGCGGTGATCGAGGGCGACCAGCAGACCGAGTTCGACGCCGAGCGTATCCGCGCTACCGGCGCGCCGGCGCTGCAGATCAACACCGGCAAGGGCTGTCACCTCGACGCCGCGATGGTCGGCCAGGCGCTGCCGCGGCTCGCGCTGACCGACAACAGCCTGCTGCTGATCGAGAACGTTGGCAACCTGGTGTGCCCCTCGGCCTTCGATCTGGGCGAGGCGCACAAGGTGGTGATCCTCTCGGTGACCGAGGGCGAGGACAAACCGCTCAAGTACCCCGACATGTTCGCCGCCGCCGACGTGATGCTGCTCAACAAAACCGACTTGCTGCCCTATGTGAGCTTCGATGCCGACAAGGCGGTCGAGTTTGCGCTGCGGGTGAATCCGCGCCTGAAGGTGTTTCGTGTGTCGGCGACCACGGGCGAGGGTTTTGACGGCTGGCTCGGCTGGATCGAGTCAGGTCTGGCGGCCGCTGCGGCCGGTTGCGAAGATGGCCGCGAGGAGAAAGCGCTTGTCGCAGGATATTGAAGGTGCTGTGCAGATGAATACCGATGCACCCATGGACCGCAGCGAACGTTGCCGGATCCGGGTGCGTGGCGTGGTGCAAGGCGTGGGTTTCCGGCCCTTTGTGTTTCGTCTCGCGCAGCAACTCGATCTGGCTGGCTGGGTGCGTAACGACGGCGAAGGCGTGGAGATGGAAGTGCAGGGCGCGCCCGGCAATCTCTCTGCCCTGATGGCCCGGCTGATGAAAGAAAAGCCGCCGCAGGCGCGCATCGATGCCATCGAGCGCGAAGCCTGTGCGCCGCAGACGCAGGATCGTGGCTTCACCATTCGCAGCAGCGAAAGCGGTGCGGTGACCACGGCCATCGGCCACGACAGCACGGTCTGCCCGGACTGTCTGGATGAGCTCTTTGATCCGGCCAACCGCCGCTGGCGCTATGCGCTGATCAACTGTACCCACTGCGGCCCGCGTTACACCCTGACCGACAACTTGCCCTACGATCGCGCCAACACCAGCATGGCCGGCTTCGTGCAGTGCAACACCTGTCAGGACGAATACGACGCACCGGCACATCGGCGCTTTCATGCCGAGCCCAACGCCTGCCCCGACTGCGGCCCGCAGCTGTCGCTGCTGCAGGCTGACGGCGTGCGCGTCGCCTCGCACGACCCGGTCGCCGACGTGCTGCTGCATCTGCTGACCGGCCACATCGTCGCCATCAAGGGCGTAGGCGGTTTCAATCTGGTCTGCGATGCCCGCAACCCCGAGGCGGTTGAACGCTTGCGCGAGCGAAAGGCGCGTGGTGACAAACCCTTTGCGGTGATGGTGGCCAGTGTCGCCTCGGCCGAAAGCTATGCGCAGGTCAGTTGCGAAGAGGCCAAACTCCTAGCGTCGGCGGAGCGGCCGATCGTCCTGCTCGGCAAGCGTAGCGACGCCGACGCGCATCTGTGGGGCGTGGCGCCCGATCTGGATCAGATCGGCCTGATGCTGCCCAACTCGCCGCTTCACTACCTGCTGTTTCATGACGAAGCGGGCCGACCCGCCGGCACCGACTGGCTCAACGAAGCCCAGCCGATGGCGCTGGTGGTCACCTCCGCCAACCCCGGCGGCGAGCCGCTGGTGATTGGCAACGACGAAGCGCTCGAACGCCTGAGTGGCATTGCCGACCTGTATCTCATGCACGATCGTGAGGTGCTGGTGCGCTGCGATGACAGCGTTACCCGGCTCAGCGGTGGGGCGCCGTCCTTTATCCGCCGTGCGCGGGGCTACACGCCAAAAGCCATCCGGCTCGCGCACAAAGGCCCGTCGACACTGGCCTTTGGCAGCTATCTGAAAAACACGGTTTGTCTTACGCGTGGCGATGAGGCGTTTCTGTCGCCGCACATCGGCGATCTGTCGAACCCCGCCACCTGTACCGCCATGGACGCCACTGCCGAGCACCTCATGACCGTGCTCGCCTGCCGGCCCGAGTGGATCGCCTGCGACCGGCACCCCGACGTCTATGCCACGCAGGCCGCCCATCGCTATGCCGAAGCGCACAGCCTGCCGCTGATCACCGTGCAACATCATCACGCCCATATCGGCGCCGTACTGGCCGAGCATGGCGTCGATGAACCGGTGCTCGGTCTGGCGCTCGACGGCGTCGGCCTGGGGGACGACGGTGCTGCCTGGGGCGGCGAACTGCTGCGTGTCGATGGCGCACAGTTTGAACGGCTCGGGCATCTGCAATCGCTCGCCTTGCCCGGTGGCGACCGCGCCGCCCGCGAGCCCTGGCGCATGGCCGCCTCGGCGCTGCACGCCATGGACTTGAGCGAGGACATTACCGAGCGTTTTGGTCATTTGCGTGGCGCTGATCGCATCGGTGCCTTGCTCGACGCCGGCACGCGCTGCCCGCCCACTACCAGCATGGGCCGATGGTTCGACGCCGCCGCCGGCTTGCTCGGCGTGTGCGACGTGATGCATTACGAAGGCGAAGCCGCCATGCGGCTCGAATCCCTCGCCGCCGAATACGGCCCGGCGCTGGCACTGCCCGGCGGCTGGCATGTCGGCCGCGACAATACGCTAGACCTCATGCCGACGCTGCTTGCCCTGCGCAACACCGCCGAGGCCCACCGCGGCGCGGCGATCTTTCATGCCACGCTCGTCGCCGCGCTCGAGGCCTGGGTGATGGCCACTGCGCGCAGCGAAGGCCTGCGCACTGTGGCGCTGGGCGGGGGCTGTTTTTTGAATCGTCTGCTCACCGAGGGCTTGGGCCGCCGTCTCACCGTGCGCGGCCTGACCGTGTTGCGTGCCCGGCAAGCGCCCACCAACGATGGTGGTCTGGCGCTGGGCCAAGCCTGGGTCGCCATTCGCTTGGCCATGGCCTGAGCGCGGAGTCAGTCTCATGTGTCTTGCCATCCCCGCCCGCATCGTCGAAAAACTCCAAGGTGACGCCGCCCGCGTCGACCTCGGCGGCGTGCGCAAAGAGATCTCGCTGGCGCTGGTCGATGGCGCTGAGGTGGGCGACTACGTGATCGTGCACGTCGGCTACGCGCTCTCCAAACTCGACCCCGACGAAGCCGCCAAAACTCTCGCCTTGTTCGAAGAGAGTGGCCTCGATCTGCAAGCCATCGCCGCCGGCAGCGCATGAAGTACGTTGACGAATTCCGCGACGGCGACGTCGCCGCCAAGCTCGCCACGGCCATTGCGCGCGAGGCCGACACCGGCCGCGACTATGCCTTCATGGAGTTCTGCGGCGGCCACACCCACGCCATTTCGCGTTACGGCGTCACCGACCTGCTGCCCGCCAATGTGCGCATGATTCACGGCCCGGGTTGCCCGGTGTGTGTGCTGCCCATCGGCCGCATCGACATGGCCATCCGGCTGGTGCTGTCGCGGCCCGACGTCATTTTGTGTACCTACGGCGACTGCCTGCGCGTGCCGGCCTCAGAGCAACTCTCGCTGCTCAAGGCCAAGGCGCGCGGCGGCGATGTGCGCATGGTGTACTCCGCCGCAGACGCGCTGGCGCTGGCGGAAAAGCACCCCGAGCGCGAAGTGGTGTTCTTCGCCATCGGCTTCGAAACCACCACGTCGCCGACCGCGCTGGTCATCAAGCAGGCGCAGGCGATGGGCCTCGCCAATTTCAGCGTGATCTGCAATCACGTGCTGACCCCCTCGGCGATCATGACGATTCTCGAGTCGCCTGAAGTGCGTGATCTGGGCACCGTGCCGCTCGACGGATTCATCGGCCCGGCGCATGTGTCCACCATCATCGGCAGCCGGCCCTACGCCTTCTTCGCCGAGGAGTACCGCAAACCGGTGGTCATCGCCGGCTTCGAACCGCTGGACGTGATGCAGGCCATCCGCATGCTGATTCGGCAGGTGAATGAAGGGCGCGCCGAGGTTGAAAACGAATTCACCCGCGCGGTCACCGACGACGGCAATCTGAAAGCGCAGGCGCTGGTCAGCGAAGTGTTCGAGCTACGTCGCAGCTTCGAGTGGCGCGGTCTGCATGAAGTGCCGTACTCCGCCCTGCGCATCCGCGCCGCCTTCGCCGACTGGGACGCCGAACGCAAATTCGGGCTCGCCTTTCAGTCGGTGCCCGACAACAAGGCCTGCGAGTGCGGCGCCATTTTGCGCGGCGTCAAGACGCCGACCGACTGCAAGATTTTCGGCACGGTGTGCACCCCCGAAAACCCGATGGGTTCGTGCATGGTGTCGAGTGAAGGTGCCTGTGCGGCGCATTACAACTATGGGCGGTTTCGGGATGTGGCGGTGGTGGCCGAGCCGTCGGCGGCGGGTGCTTGAGGCCGTGCCCGGCGTGATTGTTTGGGCTCGCTTCGCTGGATCGTTGGCCGGGTTTCGCCCCGGCGGGCGACCTCCTTTCTTGCACGCGCAAGAAAGGAGGCAAAGAAGGCGCCCCGCTGTACCGCCGGCTTCGCCGGTGCCCTCTCTGCGCCCGGCGCCGGCGGGT
>JBFIJC010000028.1:0-21166 GCA_041600915.1 Nitrogeniibacter sp. | reverse complement strand
GCCATTCTCAAGAAAAAGGCCGAGAGCCACAGCATTACCCTGTGTGACGATGTGGCCTTCCTGATCGCCAAGAACCTGCGCGCCAACGTGCGAGAGCTCGAAGGCGCACTCACCAAAGTGGTGGCCTTCGCCCGTTTCCACAGCAAGCAGATCACGCTCGATGTGGCCAAGGAAGCGCTCAAGGACTTGCTCAATGCCCACAACCGGCAGCTGACCATCGAGCACATCCAGAAGACGGTGGCCGACTACTTCAAGATCAAGGTCGCCGACATGCACTCCAAAAAGCGCACCCGGGTCATCGCCCGGCCGCGCCAGGTGGCCATGGCGCTGGCCAAGGATCTGACCCCCATGAGCCTGCCGGCCATTGGCGATGCCTTTGGCGGGCGCGATCACACCACCGTCCTGCATGCCTGTCGTACCATCGCCGAGCTGCGCCGGGGCGACACCCAACTCAACCACGATCTGCATGTGCTCACGCAGGTCTTGCGCGGCTAAGATGCCGATGCGATATAACAAGAACTCGATTCACGGAGATTGAACGACGATGCAACTGCTGACCACCACCCGGGATGCTCTGCTTGGCCCACTCCAGTCGGTGTCCGGCATTGTGGAGAAGCGCCACACCCTGCCGATCCTGTCCAATGTGCTGATCGAAAAGCACGGTGACCGCCTGACCCTGCTGGCCACCGACATCGAGATCCAGATTCGTACCACCGCCATCGTCACCGGCGGGCCGGACGACCTGAGCATCACCGTGGCCGCGCGCAAGCTGCAGGATATCTTGCGCGCCCTGCCCGGCGACAACGATATCGCCCTCTCGCTCGACGACAGCCGCATGACCGTCAAGGCCGGCCGCAGCCGCTTCCAGCTGCAGACCCTGCCCGCAGCCGACTACCCGCGCCTCACCGTGGCCGAGGACGAAGGCGTGCGTTTCAGCATCTCGCAGCGCGCTTTCAAAAAGCAGCTGGCGCTGGTGCAGTACGCCATGGCCCAGCAGGACATCCGCTACTACCTCAACGGCCTGCTCACCATGGTCGATGGCAGCACGCTGCGCATGGTCGCCACTGACGGTCACCGCCTCGCCTACATCGAGAGCGAAATCGAAGGCAACTACCCGCGGACCGACGTGATCCTGCCGCGCAAAACGGTGCTCGAGCTGGCTCGCCAGCTCGCCGACAGCGACGAGCCGCTTGAAGTCATCATCGCAGGCAATCAGATCGTCTTCCGCTTCGGCGATATCGAGCTCATCTCCAAGCTGGTCGACGGCAAGTTCCCCGACTACGAGCGCGTGATTCCGCAAAACCACCCCAAAGAGCTTCGCCTGGCCCGCCAGCCGCTGCACGCCGCCTTGTCGCGCGTGGCCATTCTCACCAATGAAAAATTCCGCGGTGTGCGCGTCGTCCTGTCGAGCGGCAGCCTGAAGATCCTCAGCACCAACGCCGAGCAGGAAGAGGCCCAGGAAGAGCTCGAAATCGACTACGAAGGCGATGGTCTCGATATCGGCTTCAACGTCACCTACCTGCTCGACGTGCTGAACAACGTCTCGAGCGACGAGGTGCTGATCCGTCTTAACGACGGCAATTCCAGCGCACTGATTTCCTTGCCGGGCAACGACGCCTTCAAATACGTCGTGATGCCGATGAGAATCTGACGGACGCTGGCGCGCCGGCACAAGCGGCGCGCCAGTCGGTCTGTCTGCCATTGCGGGGCCGCCGGCCTCGCTCGATGGCTTGGCGCTCCACCGGGCGCACCTAGCAGTCTGATGAGTATTGAGGGGCGCCCGCCGCGCCCCGGAGTGAAGAGAGTCCTATGTCCGAATCGCAGAACACGCCGCAGGGCGGCTACGACGAATCCAGCATCCAGCAGCTCGAAGGTCTGGAGGCGGTGCGCAAGCGCCCCGGCATGTACATCGGTGACACCTCCGACGGCACCGGTTTGCACCACATGGTCTTCGAAGTGGTCGATAACGCCATTGACGAAGCCCTCGCTGGCTACTGCGACGACATCCTCGTCACCATCCACACCGACAATTCCATTTCCGTCACCGACAACGGTCGCGGCATTCCGGTTGGCGTCAAACTCGACGACAAGCACGAGCCCAAGCGTTCGGCGGCCGAAATCGTCATGTGCGTGCTGCACGCCGGCGGCAAGTTCAACCAGAACAGCTACAAGGTCTCCGGCGGTCTGCACGGCGTGGGCGTGTCCTGCGTCAATGCCCTGTCCAAGTGGCTGCGCCTGACCATCCGTCGCGACGGCAAAAAGCACTTCATGGAGTTCCAGCGCGGCAAGGCCGCCGACCGCATCGTTGAAGTGGTCAATGGCATCGAAGTGTCGCCGCTCAAAGTGATCGGCGAGTCTGCCAAAAGCGGCACCGAACTGCACTTCATGGCCGATGAAGAAATCTTCGGCGCGGTCGAGTTCCACTACGAGATCATCGCCAAGCGCCTGCGCGAGCTGTCCTTCCTCAACAACGGCGTGCGTATCCGCCTGATCGACCAGCGCATCAACAAAGAAGAAGACTTCGCCTTTGCCGGCGGCGTGCGTGGCTTTGTGGACTACATCAACCGGTCCAAAACCGTGCTGCATCCCACCGTGTTCTACTCCGAAGGCACGGCCAAGACCTCCAACGGTACCGATCACGACATCGAAGTCTCCGTCGAAGTCGCCATGCAGTGGAACGACAGCTACGCCGAACAGGTGCTGTGCTTCACCAACAACATCCCGCAGTCCGACGGTGGCACCCACCTCACCGGCCTGCGCGCGGCCATGACCCGCGTCATCAACAAATACATCGAAGAAAACGACATCGCCAGAAAGGCCAAAGTCGTCATCTCCGGTGACGACATGCGCGAAGGCCTCGCCTGCGTGCTGTCGGTCAAGATGCCCGACCCCAAGTTCGCCTCGCAGACCAAGATGAAACTGGTCTCATCCGAAGCGCGCCCGGCGGTCGAAGAAGTCGTCGCCCAGAAGATCGCCGACTACCTGCTCGAAAACCCCATCGACGCCAAGACCATCTGCGGCAAGATCGTCGAAGCCGCCCGCGCCCGCGACGCCGCCCGCAAGGCACGCGAAATGACTCGCCGCAAAGGCCTGCTCGACGGCGTCGGCATGCCCGGCAAGCTCGCCGACTGCCAGGAAAAAGACCCCGCCAAGTGCGAAATCTACATCGTCGAGGGCGACTCCGCCGGCGGCTCCGCCAAGCAAGGTCGCGATCGTAAATTCCAGGCCATCCTGCCGCTGCGCGGCAAGGTGCTCAACGTCGAAAAAGCGCGCTTCGACAAGCTCATCTCCTCCGAACAGATCGCCACGCTCATCACGGCGCTCGGCACCGGCATCGGCAAGGAAGAATTCAAGCCCGAAAAGTTGCGCTACCACCGCATCATCATCATGACCGACGCCGACGTTGACGGCGCCCACATCCGCACCTTGCTGCTCACCTTCTTCTATCGCCAGATGCCCGAGCTGGTCGAGCGCGGCCACATTTACATCGCCCAGCCGCCGCTCTACAAGATCAAGCACGGCAAGAACGAGCGCTACATCAAGGACGACACCGAGCTCAACGCCCACCTGCTCAAGCTCGCCCTCGACGGCGCCGCGCTCATCCCGGCCGAAGGCGCCGACCCGATCAGCGGCAACGCCCTGGCCGAACTCGCCCGCAACTACCTGCTCGCCGAAGCCGTCATCAATCGTCTGGCCGGCTACATCGAGCCCGACGTGCTGCACGCCATGCTCGAGCGCAACGTCGAGGTCAGCCTCGCCGACGAAGCCGCCGCCAAGGCCAGTGCCGTGGCCCTCGCGCCGCACCTGTCCGGCGCCGTCACTGTGCGCGCCGAATACAACGAAGAAGCCGAAGCCTGGCGCCTGGCCATCGAGCGCATGTACCACGGCAACCTCAAGCACGCCACGCTCGAAGAAGACTTCCTCATCTCCGGCGACTACACCCAGATCCGCACCGCCGCCGAAGCCATCGCCGGCCTCATCACCACCGGCGCCATCATCGAACGCGGCGACAAACAGCAACCCGCCGTCAGCTTCGGCAAAGCCATCCGCTGGCTGCTCGCCGAAGTCGAGCGCAACCTCGGCAAGCAGCGCTACAAGGGCCTCGGCGAAATGAACCCCGAGCAGCTCTGGGAAACCACCATGGACCCGACGGTGCGCCGCCTGCTCAAAGTGCAAATCGACGACGCCATCACCGCCGACGAGATCTTCACCACCCTGATGGGCGACCACGTCGAACCGCGTCGCCAGTTCATTGAGAACAACGCGCTGTATGCGCGGAATATCGATGTGTGATGTTGTCGGGAATCACCAGCGCTAAGGTCTGAGCCAAACAGCCCGGCCGTGTGCGCTACAGATCGATGAAGTGAAACGCAGATAAGCTCCTCCGGGAGCTTTTTTGCGTTGGATACTTCGGCTGCTGCGCGGCAGCGCCCTTGAGCGTCGGGGCATTCCAGGGGGCTGTTTAAATGGGTGTTAATGGGTGTAGTATTGGCACCCATGATTCCATCAAATGCCATTCAGATAACACCAGAGATCCTGAGTCTCATCGCCGGTATCGATGAGTTCAAGGGCGCGTGGCGTGCGCTCGGCACGCTCGCACCCGACCGGCTATCCGCATTGCGACGGGTTGCCACCATTGAGAGCATCGGCTCTTCCACACGCATCGAGGGCAGCCGGCTCTCCGATCGCGACGTCGAGCGACTGCTGTCGAAGCTGCAGATCAAGTCTTTCGCGACCCGGGACGAACAAGAAGTGGCCGGCTACGCCGAAGTCATGGAACTGGTGTTTTCGTCGTGGCAGGACATCACACTTACCGAAAACCACATCAAGCAACTTCACCGCGACCTCCTGGCCTACAGCGAGAAGGATGCCTGGCACCGGGGCAACTACAAGACCTCCACCAACAGCGTGGTGGCCTTCGACGAAGATGGCAAGCAGTTGGGCGTCGTCTTCGCTACCGCGACGCCATTCGATACGCCGGCCCTGATGACTGAGTTGATCACTTGGTTCAAAGATGAAAGCGATTCGGCGCGATTTCACCCGCTGCTGTTGATCGGCATCTGGGTCGTTGTCTTTCTCGAGATCCATCCGTTTCAGGACGGCAACGGACGACTCAGTCGTGTCCTCACCACACTGTTGCTCTTGCAAGCCGGCTACGCCTACGTGCCGTACAGTTCGCTGGAAAGCATCATCGAGCAAAGCAAGGAGGCCTACTACCTCGCCCTGCGGCAAACCCAAGGCACGATCCGCAGCAACGCGCCCAATTGGCAACCGTGGTTGAACTTCTTCCTGCGAGCTTTGGCCGAGCAAGTTCGTCGCCTCAACCGCAAGGTCGAGCGCGAAAAACTCGTACTGGCTTCGCTACCTGAGTTGTCACTTCAAATTGTCGAGTTCGTCCGCGAGCACGGCCGCATCACCATGGGCGATGCGATCCGCCTCACCGGCAGCAATCGCAACACCCTCAAGCAGCATTTACGGACATTGGTGGAGCAGCGCCACCTTGATCAGCACGGCGCAGGCCGGGGCGTTTGGTACGAGTTGCGATAGGGTGGTTTTATGTCCAGCGTCCGCCAATAAGGCAATTGTTCGCGACTCAAGGCCCATGCTGAGCAGCGAGACGAACGCTCCGACGTAGAGCGCAACCTTGGCAAGCAGCGCTACAAGGGCCTCGGCGAAATGAACCCGAGCAGCTCTGGGAAGTCACCATGGACCCCACCGTCCGCCGCCTGCTCAAAGTGCAAATCGACGACGCCATCACCGCCGACGAGATCTTCACCACCCTGATGGGCGACCATGTCGAACCGCGCCGCCAGTTCGTCGAAAACAACGCGCTGTATGCGCGGAATATAGATGTATGGCGGTGTCGTGAATCACCTGCGCCAAGGACTCAGCCAAACCGTCCGGCCGTTTGTGTCGCCGAGGATGAAATGAAACGCAGCAGCTGTTGGTGACCGTAGTTCGGCCGGAGCAGCCTGCCGGGTTGCCGCCACTGAATTCACACTTCCGGCCATCAAGAGTCATTCGGCCCGCAACAGTGGATGTGCGTTCAAGGCTGAGAGCAGCCAGTCCCGTGTAGCCGCTCTATAGCCGCTGTAGGTCCTACAGCGGCTTTTCACTAAGGCGGCCATCATGGCCCTGCCTTGTTTCCACGCACAGCAAGAAGTGACACAATGCGAGTCTTTAAACAAACCATGAGAAATCCCGCCCGATCAGGCGGGGACGGACGGGACCGAAGTGATGGGAACTAGTAGTGAGGCCTTCCGTTTCGTCGACCTCTTCGCTGGGCTGGGTGGCTTCCACGTCGCTCTCGACGAGTTGGAGGGACGTGGCGTGTTCGCTGCTGAGTGGGAGCCCACGCTGAGGGCCCTCTACAAGGTCAACTTCGGTATCGACGCTTGGGGTGACCTTAACGACCTGAACAGCGACGAAATCATCGCCCAGAGCGTGCCCGATCACCACGTCCTTACCGCAGGTTTCCCGTGCCAACCCTTCTCGAAAGCAGGAGACCAACTGGGCTTCAAGGACACAAATCAGGGCAATCTCTTCTTCAAGGTGCACGACATCCTGCGCGTCAAGCGGCCGCAACACTTCATCTTGGAGAACGTGCCCAACATCCTCAAGCACGACGGCGGCCGCACCAGAACCACGATCATCCGCTTGCTGGAGGAGCTTGGCTACTCCGTCGACGTAGAGCACTTCTCGCCCCACGAGTTCGGCATTCCACAGGTGCGAGACCGCGCCTACTTCGTTGGTTCACTCGAGGGTCTCGATCATTTCGAGTGGCCGGCCAAGCACAAGGAACCCACCGAGATTCACCGGGTGCTTCGCCACGACGCACGTTCGAGTCGCGCCATCCCGGAGCAGACGCTGCGAGCCATCGACATGTGGGGCGACTTCCTGCGCCGCTCGCCGGCTGCGCTGAAGCTGCCTTCCTTCCCGATCTGGGCGATGGAGTTCGGGGCGACCTACCCCTACGAAGACGAAACTCCGTCAGGGGTTTGGGCTCGCAGACCCGTGTGGGGTCTTCGCGAGATGGGCTTCAAGGGCAGCTTCGGCCAATCCCTCGAGTGCACGATCGACGATCAAATCACGAGGATACCGAGCCATGCCAACCGCGCGGGCGACTTCCATTTCCCACAGTGGAAGCGGACTTTTATCAGGCAGAACCGCGAGTTCTACCAAGCCAACCGCTCCTGGATCGATCCCTGGATCGCACAATGGGGCCCACAAGGCTTCCACTCTAGTTTCCAGAAGATGGAGTGGAACGCGCAAGGTGAAGACCGCGACATCGACAACTTCGTGCTACAGGTGCGCGCGTCTGGGCTGCGGGTCAAGCGTCCCACGACCTCCCCAAGTCTCATCGCCTTCACGCAGACCCAGGTGCCCATCCTCGGCGCTAACCTGACCGGCGAACGTCGATACATGACTCCAGCCGAGTGTGCTGAACTTCAGTGCCTCGGCGGCATCCAGTTGCCCGCCTCCGACCTCGACGCTTATAAAGCCTTGGGTAACGCAGTGAACGCCCGCGTCGTCAAAGCGATCGCTGAACGATTGTTGCGCGGGCTCATCCGGCCGACCTTGAGCATCACCTCTGACCTCGAACCGTTGAGAGCTACTGCGTGACTAACCACATCGAACACGAAAACGATTTTGACGAGGAGGATCCGCGGATCCAATTGCTGGAGAGCCTTGCCGATGGGATGGCAACTCTTTCGGAGGCTTCAGACACGCCCGGCGGGGTCACCCCAGTAGCTTCAATGTTCAGCAGCGGTGACGTCGACTTTTCTTCTAGCGCATGGATGAATCAACTGGCCGAGATCCAGGGTTGGCTGAGCCTCAGCAAGGATCTTCCGCTCACGGGAGGCAAATCCTTCCTTCAGGCGCTCATCGCTGAGTTAGAGCTCGATCCCGCCGACTTGCTCGCCCCAGGGACCGCACACCCACCGCTGAGCCTCCGCGCGCTGGAACGTCTCAACGAGCGCGTGGATACCGCAGGTCGGTTGCAGATCGACTTTCTAGAAGAACTTGAGACTAAGGGCACCAGTCGTGCTTCGGCCACCCAGTCTTGGGCTGACGCGTGGGCGGAAATTGACGCGGGTGAGGGGGCGGTGAGTCCGGAACCGGTCACAGCAAAAGCCGACGTCTGGCCGATCTTCCAACTCACCAAGAAGCCGCCGAACCTAACGCCGTCCTACCAGCGCGGAGACGTCTGGCGTAATGGTGACCGGCAGTCCCTAATGGAGTCCATCCTTCGGGGCGTCCCTCTGCCCTCCATCATCCTGCTCCGCAGCAAACCATCCATTCCGCACGAGGTCGTCGACGGCAAGCAGAGGCTCACGGCCATCCTCCGGTTCGTCGGCAAGCACCCGGTCGCCAAACAGAAAGTTGCGGAGGTCGCTGCCCGACACAACGGCAAGAAGTTCAACAAACATGGACGGCTCGACGACAACGGCGACCAGAGCCTGGCTGATTTGTTCAACACCGACTATCCGGCCTTCCGTCTTGCGTGGAAGGCGCTAGAAGGTCACGCACTAAAAGCCGAGCATGAAAACGAGTACTACTTTCCGTTCAAGCTGCGCACAACCGGAGACGGCGGGCTGGTCGGTCCCAACCTTGAACCTCTCCGCGGCAAGTATTACACGCAAATCAAGCGCAACGAGATCAACGTCGCTAGCCAGCAGCTCGACGTTGAGGAACTGTTCGAGGGCGTCGTGGAGTACAAGATCCCCGTTATTGAGTACACCCAGGCCTCTCAGGCTCAGATTCATGAGGTTTTCCGCCTTTACAACAAACAGGGAGTGCACCTGAACGCGGAAGAGATCCGTAACGCGGTCTACCATGAGGCCGAACTCACCCGCGCAACGCTCGCTGCGGCCGGCGACGCCGACCCAAACACTGATGTCGCCAAAATTGCCAAGTCGCTAGCCGGTGTCGCGAATCTTGGTCGCCTCGGCCAGGCACTGACTCACTACGGCTTCGGCGACACGCGCTACAAGCGCACTAAGGTTCTGGCATGGCTCATCTCGGTCTTGGTGCATGACACCGCTGGAAGGGATCTGGCATCGACCAGCCGTAACATCGACCAATTGCTGATCGCGGTTCAGAAGAACCCGTCCCACCCGCTTGCCCAGTCCTCGACCTTGACCAAGCTGTTCTCGCTGCTGTTAAACGCTGTCGAACTCCACTCATCGCACGATGAGTTGTGGTCCGATCAATTCAAGGATGGCGGCAAGGGTGCCAAGTGGCAGGAACTCCAACTCGTAGGTTCCCTCGTGGGCATTACAATGGCCTTAGCGGCCTCGCCAGACGACATCGAGGACCGCATCGAGGCAAATGGTGATGCTATCCGAACGGCGAGCGAGGAATCCACGGACTGGGAACGCCCCGAAAAGACGCAGACCAAAACCCAGTGGGACTGCATCGCCAGGATCAGCAAAAGTCTCCTCGAACTACTGGACATCGACCCTGCTCAGGCGGCTGAGGCAGTACGTCAGCAGTTCGGGTCCTCCGGGTACGCGTCGTTGCAGCGGATGCTCATCAAACCGAAGAGTTGAGAGCGGTGCCAGGAAGCTCCCCACTCGTCGAGCACGTCTACTTCAATCCTCCCGCGCCCCCGGAGGCGGACTCGTGGTGGGCCCGCTACAAGGCTCAACTCACCGGCTTGACCGACACAGCGCGTGCCTCAGTTGAAGCAGACTCCCGCTACATTCTCCAGCGCGGAATCTTGGCAGCCGACACCGCGAAACCCGAAGAGTGGTCATCCCGCCGATCGCGAACGGGACTCGTCATGGGTTCGGTCCAGTCTGGCAAGACCGCTTCTATGCTGGGTGTCTCAGCCTTGGCCATCGACAACGGCCTCGACATCATCGTCGTACTCGCCGGGACACGTCTCTCTTTGTGGCGCCAGACCTATGAGAGGCTGGTGCAGCAGTTGGATTCGGGAGAGGAGAACGCACAGAAGATTAAGCGCCGCCTGCTGTGCCCACCGCCGGGCATCGCACTGTCGGAGCAGGCGCACTCGCTGGCAACCACCTATCGCCTGCCGCCGGCTCAGGTTCGCCAACGCCTGAGTCAGGGTAAGCCACTGATCATCGTGGCGATGAAGCAGACTGACCATCTGCATGCCTTGGCAGCAAGCCTCCGTGCCAACGTCTTTAGCGCAGTCAGGGAGCTTGATCGCACCGTCCAAATGCTCGTGCTTGATGACGAGGCCGACGATGGCTCTATTCTCGATGCCATCGTTGAGTCTTCGCAGGACCCCATTTACGGCAGATTGAAGCAGATCCCGCGTGCGATCGCTAACCTCTGGGATCCACCCCAAGGTTCGCCTGAAAATCTGTTCTCGACCTACATCGCCTACACCGCGACACCCCAGGCCAACCTCCTTCAGGAGGACCACAATCCTCTGGCGCCGCGGGACTTCCTGATCGCTCTTCGCACGCCGCTCGACGTCGGCCATCCAGTAGACACCACCGACCCTGGTAACCTCAACGCGCCTCGCTCATCGACCTACCCCGAGGCTATGGGGATCCGTTCCTATTACACCGGCGGTGAGGTGTTCTACCGCCGTGCGGAGGCATCTGGTCCGTGCGTGCCCACGACCATTTCCGCGCAACAGGACCTCGCCGACGCCGTCCGAGCCTTCCTGGTGGCGGGGGCCGTCCGCCTGCACCGCGCCGCCGGTAAGCTTGGCCCGGCGTCCGCCATCACTACCAAGTTCGACACCGAGCACGAAGCCTTTGCCTGCGTGGCTCCGCCGCACTCGATGCTCTACCACCCCTCGGCCGCAATCACGGATCACTTCCGGGGCGCTGAGGACATCCTGCTCTGGGCGGGGATCCAGGACCGTGCAACGGCGCGGAATTTGCTCGACGCAGGTGACGCAAGGCTCCCCGACAGTTTGGTAAATGACCTACAGGCGGACTCCGCCCCCTGGGCGCAATGGCTCGACAGGTACCGAGCCTCCGCCGAAGCAATAGAGGGCGAGTTCAACGTTCTGCCACCGATGACCTTCCCAGACTGGCAGACCATCGAAACCCTGCTTATCGAAGAGGTGATCCCGGGGACTAGGGTCGCCGTGGTCAATAGCGACCCCAACGCTGATGACCGTCCCGCCTACAAGCCGACCCAGAACCCGGCAACCGGCAAGTGGAACGCCGCCCGCGACATCTGCACGATCTTCGTCTCAGGCAACGTCATGGCTCGGGGACTGACCCTGGAAGGGATGACCACAGCGTTATTCCAACGTGCATCGGCCACCCCACTAGCCGACACTCAGATGCAGATGCAGCGCTGGTTCGGGTATCGCGGATCCTATATCGAACTTTGCCGCGTCTTCGCCTCGAGTGCTCAACTCGCACTTTTCCGCGCTTACCACGATGTCGACGAAGCGGTGCGCACAGCTATCACCGAGCGCATGATGAACGGCTCCCCTGAGCCGGCTGTTTTGCAGGGCCTCAACTTCGAGGCCACTGGAAAGATAACGGGCGTTGGCAACCTTCCCCTGTCTCCGGGAGCTCGCCCCTTCGTCACTGTCATCAATGACGGCAAGCAGGAGGATCCTAATGCAGACGTCGTTGCGGAACTCTTTGCGCGACCCTCCAGCGATCTCACTGTGGCCGAAGTGCAGCGAGGCCGGATCCTGGACGTGCCGCTCAAACTTACAGAGGCCGCCGACCTCTTGGACCGCCTGACTTTTGCCCAGTACCGACCCGGGCGCGTGGGTTTCCACGCGGACTTCTGGAGTCGGATCGAAGCCCGAGCACACGCGGTCAGCCCACTTCCAGACCGCCCGTTCTACCGACCGCCAGTAAGGCACGGTGAGGGGGACTTGACCCGGCGCGCCTGCCCTTATGCCATCGCCGCCTACCTTCGACTCTGGTCGGCCAGCCTAGCTCGCTCGATCACGGGACTGTTTGTTACCGGGCGCCCCGGCGATTTGTGGTCCTACGCCGACCTTGGTCGCAAGACGGCTGAGCAGCCGCGATTCTGGGTCGGCATTCGCTACGGAGATGGTGCCGAAGTGTCCAATGGTCCGCTGGCGCAACTCCCTTTCAAGATTCGCACCACCGAAAAGAGAGTGGTCGGAGGCGAACTCAAGACGACTTGGGGAGCGAGCGACCCCAACGCCGGCCCAGGCCAGTATCGCGGTGACGTCTACTTTGACTACTACCACCGCTACGGTGCCGCGCCGTCGAGCGGCATCACAACATGGCGACCTAGCGGCTTCGACGGTCAGATCCTCTTCTACGTCAATCAACATCCGGGCGACCTGTACCCCACGGTCGCAGTCGGAGTTTGCCTGCCTGCGGGAGGTCCCGAGCAGTTCGCAGCTACCCGTGCTGGGGCGGTCACCGCGACAAGGAGCCTTCCATGACTAGCTACGAAGAAGTTCTCGAGCAGATCAACGCCGTGCCGGCGGGTCTCATCGGAAATGACCGAACCATCAATTGGTTGACCGACGCACAGGTGGTCGGTGTCGCCCGGAACAGTCGCGGCCACCTGGAACTGTTCCTTGCAGGCGAGCAACTCAAGCCCCGGACCAGAACGGTGAAGTCTGCGATTCACTACCACTCGTGGCACCGTGACACCCAGCCGCCACTGAGCGCAAACCGCATCCTATTACCTGCTCTGGGGCACTTCGATCAGGTTGGTGCATTCATTGCCGCCGAACTATTGCGCGAGAAAGCTGACGCCAATCTGGAGCGCGCTTTCGCCGTCACCGAGCCCCTGATCGAACTCGCCATCAAGCGTCTGGAGGTATCCGAGAACGCCATCCTCGGACTTGTCGGGGAACTGCTCCTTCTCGACGCTCTCTGCCGCTGCGCAGATGATATGTACGTCGGGCCGGTCGTCCAGGCTTGGGATGGCTGGCGCCGATCAGCAAGGGACCTCACATGGGAGGGTACGGGCGTGGAGATAAAAACCACAACTCGCACTACCTCAAGTCACGCCGTCCATGGCGTGCACCAGATCGAGCCTGCCCCTACCACTGATGACGGCCCCGGGGAATCGCGCCTGCTCCTCGTAAGCATCGGTCTGCGACAGGCAGATCCCAACGTGCCTGCCTTGTCGATCCCATCCCTGGTGAAGAGCATCGTCGCGCGACTCACCGCGAGCGGAGCTAGCGGTTTGGTCGACGAGTTTCTTAAACGCGTAGCCATGTACGGCTCGGAGTCGGGTATCGGATACGAGCATGCCACGATGGTCAACGAGGCTCCGTTCACAACCCCGTTCAGCGTGACCTTCGTCCGGGGCTACAACATGGCAGACCCGGCCGTCGAGGTGCTGCGGCGCGATGACGTGGTCGCCCACCAGCATGTGGACGCCCAGTCGCTCACCTTCCGCGTGGATCTTCCCGCGACGATCAGCTTGAACAACCCCATCGCAGGTGCCGGACGCGTCGCGGAGTCGATCCTGGGCCTACACAGTTAGGGACGCTCTGCACAACGCGCTGAGAGGTACTCCAATGCCCGGTCATGTACCCCATCTGCCACCTCTCCTATGCAACGCTCAACGCTTCTCTGGCGCTGGTCGTAGAGCCGTTGAGCGGCTTCGGAGAGCCCGATCAGAGCGCGGCGCAATTAGTCGAAAGGACTCGGCGGGCTCTTCGCGACGAACTGCTTTCCCCTCCAAACCCGTCGCCCGAAATTTGGTTGCGATCGACTGCTCCCGCTGCATTACTGAACTACGACTTGGCAACCTGAATGTCTCTTCAGGGTCCTAAGCCCGCGCCCCCACAGGCCCGTGACCAATGGCGGCTCAGGCCGACTTGCTGCCGGCCGTAGCTGGGAAGTGCGCCACCGTTAGACGATTGCAGCACTCCTTCAACGTGAGTGCGCAATGCCGCAATCAACGGCGCCGGCCAGTGCCGCTTCAGCCCATCGCAGCGATAAACCGCGCCCGCGCCGCCGCCAGCGCCATCCTTCCCGGTTCATCCACCAGCCGAATCGCTGTGCCGTGATAGGCTTCGAAAGCGGCCAGTACGGTGTCGGCGTCGACCGTGCGCGAAGCCTTGGGCGGTGGCGGGGCTTCGCCGTCGACGGCTTTGAGCACCGCGAATTTGGGGATGAACACCGAGCCGCCTTTCTCGGTGGCGCCGGTCATGGGGCCGGTTTTGGTGAGGATCTTGCCGTCGTATTCGAAGCGGGCGCCGAGGGGGAGCTGGTTGAGTTTCATGGTTTGGGGGGCGGGAAGCGGTGCGCGCATTCTAGAGTACCCGCGCCACCTCCGTGCGATTGCCGAATCGCCCGCCTGTCTGAGCGGCGGATGGGCGGGCGACCTGGTCAGTGGGAGTGCGTTGCGGTGTGTGTTGCCGACTTGTTTGGGCGGGCTTCGTCGAGCGCTTGGTGGACCTGACTTTCTACCCACTCGGCGAAGAGTGGATGGGGCGCGAAGCCGCTGCCCAGACGGTAGTCGAGCCCGTCGAGTAGCTTGTCTTCGGGGCCGGTGCCGTTGGTTCGCGCGGGGATGACGATGGCGGTGCCGTCGCGGGCGGCGGTTTCGACCCATGTGCGCACACGCGGTATCCATTCGGCGCTCTTGTCGGGCCAGTCTTCGCGCCAGGTGGCGACGCGGATGTTTCGGAATTGGTCGGCGCCGGCGCTACGCATGTGGGTGGCGATACGGTCGAGGACTTTGAGCCACTCGGCGTTGCGGGCGTCGTTGTTGGTGCCATGCGCGGTGAGGATGATGGTTTCACGGGAAGGGTCGGTGGATAGGGCGCGTGCGCGGTCGAGTAGCGCAAGGGCAAAGCGGCGGTCGTCACCGAGGCCGCCGGCGGTCAGGATCAAGGCGCTGCTCGGAATACGGCCGGTGCCGGTGGCGTGGCCATGACCGTGGTCGTGGCTGGCGGCGGGTGTGGGGGTGTGGGCGATGTGACCGTGGGCATGTTCGCCCGGGGTGGTGGTGTGCGTCGTGTAGGGCTGCTCTACATCGGCACCGCTCATTTTGAGGAAGCTGCTGCGAAAGCTGTCTTCGAGTCCGAACACCCGCACGATGACGATGACTTTGGCGCCTTGGGCTTCGAGCCGGCGCACGGCGCGTTCGACGATGGGGCGGTCGGCCATGGAATAGGCGAAGGCGAGGCGGTAACGAGCGGCGAGCGGCCTTACGGCTTGGCGCATGGTGTCGTTCCAGTGCCAGTCGGAGCCGTGGGCGGCAATGATGACGCCGATGTCGCCATTGGCGCCGTCATGCCACCTCTGGTGGCGATTGGCTTCGCGCTGCATCCAGGTGAGCAGCAGTGGGCCGGGCGGCGATTCGGCGATCCAGTGCGCGTGTTCGGGCAGGCTGCGTTCTTGGGCGAGCGAGAGGGCCATCATGCCGTCGAGTCGTTTGCCGAGGTGGAAGGGGATGGCGGTGCTGTTGGCGGCGTGGGTGAGCACGGCCTGGGCTTTTGTTTCCAGAGTGTCGGCGTCGGGCGCTTTGTGTTCGGGCCAGACGGCGATGTCGACCTGGGTGAAGCCGGTGCCGGCGATGGCGGCGTGGGCGATGCGTCGCAGGTCGCTGGCGATGCGCGTGGCTCCGTCGGCATCGTGCGCTCCTGCGCCGGCCAGCACCAGACGGCCTTTGCCGGTTGCGGGGAGCTGTTGCGCGAGGGCTTCGACGGCGAGATAGCTCTCGCCCCAGGGGCGTGCCGAGCGCGTGGCGAGTCCGGTGTTGGCGGCGGCAGCTTGTTGGAGCTGAGCGAATCGGGCATCAGCGCGGGAGACGAAGAGCGGCAGAATCACGATCTCGTCAGCGCCTTCGTCCTTGAGTGCCTGGACGGCGGTGCGATAGTTGTCGGCGGTGCGCGCGTCGGTGACGAATACCAGCTGGGCCGGCACGTGCTGGTCGAAGGCGTCGAACTGATCACGGATTTCTTCGTTGCCGAGAAAGCCGCGATCGGGCGCCGCGACGAGGAAGCCGGGCCCGGCGGCATGGGCCGTTGCGGCAGGCAGGGCAAGCGCTGCCGTGAGGATGAGGCGGGAGATCCACTGAGGCATGGCGGTTCCTAGAACTGGTAGGTGAAGCTCACGTTGAAGCTGCGGCCGGGCTGGGCGTAGAAGGTCTTGCCGTCGGGGTCGCGGGCGTCGGCCTGGCGGATGTCGCTCCATAGCCAGTAGGTGTGGTCGAAGAGGTTGTTGACGCCAACTTGCAGGCGGGCCTGCGGTGCGATATGCCACCAGGCGGCAAGGTCGACCACGGCGTAGCCTGGGGGGCGGAACCACGGGTCGGTACCGCTGCCGTCGCTGTCATCCACGCGCGACTTGCGACGCGCGGCGCGCAGACGGGCCTCCGCGCCCCAGGGGCCGAGGTCGCGTTGTATTGCCAGGCTGAGGCGGGCAGGCTCGATGCTGTTGAGCGGCGTGTTGGCGTCCTGATCGGTACCGTGGGTCCAGGCCATGGCGCCGCTCAGGCGCCAGCCTGGTTGCACGTCCCACTGGCTGCGCAGTTCGGCGCCGTAGATGCGCACCTTGGCGAGGTTGCGTGACATGAAGGTCGCGCTGAGGCCGGAAATGCAGTCCGGGTCCTGCGGGCAATCCAGACGTACACGTTCGATGAAGTTGCGGTACCGGTTGTCGTAGAGCGCGAGCTGACTGCGCACGGTGCCGGTGTTGAGCTTGATGCCGATCTCGACTCCGGTGCTGGTTTCTGGCTTGAGATCGGGGTTGGGACTGATTCCGTAACGTTGCACCGAGTTGCGGAAAGAGCCGTTGACCTCCTCGTAGTTGGGTGCGCGAAAGCCACGGACGATCTGGCCATAGAGCGACCATGCGGGGTTTAGCCGCCACAGTGCGGCAAGTTTGGGCGAGAAGGCGGCGTCTGTCTGCTCTGCGGCGCGCTTGTTGTTGGCTAGCAAGACCTGATTCGACAGCTCGTCGAGTTCAGGTTCGAGATGTCGCCAGTCGTAGCGCAGCCCGGGGGTGAGGACAAGGCGATCGTCGAGAAGCGCGATTTCGTCCTGTACGAAAAGCCCGGCGCTGTCGGTTTGACCGTCGGGGAAGTCGCGCAGGGGAAAGGCATCGCCGGCAAGGGATTTGCTGGTGGTGTTGGTGGTCAGGTTGAGCACGGTCGCGTCTCGCAGGGAGCTGGTGTGGGTACGCGACAGGTCGAGTCCGTAAGTGAAGACGTGCTGGCTGGCACCGGCATCGAGCGCCGACTCGAACTGCACCCCCAGGCCGATTGCGGTTTGGGTGAACTCGAAGCGCTGGTCCACCGCGCAGGTGTTCCCTGCACCAGAGGCGGCCGAGCAGGTGGCGCTGGTATTGCTGCGGATCTGCTCATTGTCGTTGGCGGTGTCGGTGCGCTGCGTGTAGGCGCGCGCCAGCATGCGTTGGTAGAAGGCATGCTCGGGGCGGTGCTCCCACTCCACACTGATGCGGCTGCGTTCGCTGCGGTCGTCGCCGTCCATGCGGGTGACTTTGGGCAGCGAGGTCGACAGGCGAAGCGCCTCGATATCTGCGTCCCGGCGGCGCCCTTCGATGGTCATTCCGAGGCGATGGCTGCTTGTTGCTTGCCAGTCGAGTTTGGCCAGCACCGCCTGGTCATCGATGGTTTGTGGGTTGGGCTCGGTGCGCTGTGCCGAGGCGCCGCCAAGGTGGCCCGGCGTGTCGAAGGCTTGGGCGCGAGTGCTGCTCAGGCCGATCAGCGCCGACAGCTGTCTGCCGCGCCAGGCACCGAGCAAGGTATGGCTGAGCCCGTCGTTGGCGCCGTTGAAGCCGATGCGATAGCGGCCGCCGTGGGTGGCGCCGGCACTCAGCAAATCGGCCGGGTCCAGCGTGAGATAGCCCACCACGCCACCGAGGGCATCGGATCCGTACAAACTGGAGGCTGGTCCGCGCAGAATCTCGACACGCTTGAGAAAGTACGGCGAGACTCCCAAGGGCGCGCTCATGGTGAAGTTGGTCGGCCCGCCGCCATCGCGGAAATCGGCTACGCGCACCCCATCCACAAATTGTGCGACGCGATTGTCCTCGATGCCGCGAATGTTGATGCGCGTGGCGCCGAAACGGCGCAGATCGCGCGCCATGGCGACGTCCGGTTCGTCGCGGAACAGGTCGGCATCGTCTGCCATGGCGCGGCGTTCAATGCCTGCCGTATCGCGCGTGGTGATGGTGGCCGGAATGGCGTCGCTTAAAGCCGCCCGCCGCGTGGCGGTGACCACGACGGTATCGAGCGCGCTGTCGGCATGGACCGGTGAGGCAATTCCGGCACACGCCAGAGCCAGACCGGAAAGGGAGAGAGAGCGCGGTGCTCGGCGCGTGGGTGCAGGCATGCAGCCTCCTGTGAGATCAGGGATCTGGCTGGCTGCTTCCTGGGTCGAAGGTGGCTGGCGGCGGGAAGGAGAGTTCGCCGGAAGCTGGCTTTGAGCCAGCTAGCGAATGAGAATCGTTCGCATTGTCGCGAGTCTGGTACTCAAATGTCAAGCGCGTGGCTGTTGCCGCGGAGCAAGACCTTTGGCTTGTCGTTTTACTGGTATTTGGCGGCGGTGATGAACTGGCCGAAGCTCTCGCACCAGACGATGGCGGTGGTGTAGCGCTCGGGGTCGATGTGGGGCGGGATGTCGACGATGAAGTTGTCGAAGCCGTGGATTCTGCCGACTTGCACCAGCGTGGGCTTGAGGCGTTTGAAGTCGGCTTCGGTTTCGATGAAGTCGGGCGAGAGGTAGAGGCGGTAGTCCGGGCCGGGGGCGACGCTGCCTTCTAGGGCGATGGCTTTGGCGCTGACGAGCAGCGTGCCTTCGCCCCAGTGGAGGGCGTCGCTGTCTTTGAGATCGCGGCGCATCTGACCGGTAAACAGGGTGGTGCCCACGCGTTCGCGCAGCTGCTCGACGCTGGGGGTTTCCGGGGCGATGAGAATGGGGAGCAGGTAGACGGCCCCGATGAAGCCAATCGCGATGGCAAGGGCGTGGGTGGCGATCAGGAGGGGGCGCTTCATCGGTTTATTGCGTCCATGGGGTGGTTTTCAGGCGATACGCAGGGAATGCATCCCGCTTCGGCGCTGCAAATTGGCAGAACATTGCGCGGCCTCGGTTCTACACTGGGAGCATCTGCCGCTAGAGCAGAATACCCAACAGGAGACAGCATGGCGAGCGCGAATCACGCAGGGCATTCGGTGTCGCCGGCCACACGGCCGGTGCGGCCTTTGCGTGCCTGTCTGCCCGGTGTGTGTCGCTGCGGGTGTTCCCATTCACGCCGGCGGGGCTGCGTGCTGGTGCTGTCTTCGCGTGTGCGCTGTTCATTTGGCGCGTCCTTGCGCCGCTCGGCGCTGTGCCTTGGTGAGCACCTGGCGCGCAGCGTGCGCGGCGTGCCCGGGGCACCTCCTGCCGCCTGATGGATCCAAACCTTCATGGCCGTGTTTTGTCACGGCATTCAGGATCTTTCAGGAGTTTTGACATGGCTGACCTTTTTGACAATCCGATGGGGCTGATGGGCTTTGAGTTCGTCGAGTTCGCCTCGCCCACCCCCAATGTGCTCGAGCCGCTGTTTGAGAAGCTGGGCTTTAGCAAAGTGGCGGTGCACCGTTCGAAAGATGTGGTCTTGTATCGCCAGGGTGATATCAATTTCATCATCAATAACGAGAAGAAGAGCGTGGCGCATTATTTTGCCGCGGAGCACGGCCCGGCCGCCTGCGGTTTGGCGTTTCGCGTGCGCGACGCGCACAAGGCCTACAACCGGGCGCTGGAGCTAGGCGCGCAGCCGGTGGACATCCCCACCGGGCCGATGGAGTTGCGGCTGCCGGCAATCAAGGGCATTGGCGGCGCGCCGCTGTATCTGATCGACCGCTTCGAGGACGGCACCTCGATTTACGACATCGATTTCGACTGGTTGGAGGGCGTGGATCGTCACCCGGTGGGCTATGGCTTCAAGCTGGTCGACCACCTCACGCACAACGTGTATCGCGGTCGCATGGCGCATTGGGCGGCGTTCTACGAGCGCATCTTCAACTTCCGCGAGCTGCGTTACTTCGACATCAAGGGCGAGTACACCGGCCTCACCTCCAAGGCGATGACCGCGCCGGACGGCAAGATCCGCATTCCGCTCAACGAGGAGTCGTCCAAGGGCAGCGGGCAGATCGAAGAGTTTCTGATGAAGTTCAACGGCGAGGGCATTCAGCACGTGGCCTTGATCACCGACGACTTGTTTGCCTCGGTCGACAAGCTGCGCGCGGCCGGCGTGCCGCTGATGACGGCGCCGCCAGCGACTTATTACGAGATGCTGGCAACCCGCCTGCCCGCGCATGGCGAGAATGTGAGCGAGCTGCAGACGCGCGGCATCCTGCTCGATGGCAGCACCGAAGGCGGCCAGCCGCGCCTGTTGCTGCAGATTTTTTCGGAATGCCAGCTCGGCCCGGTGTTTTTCGAGTTCATCCAGCGCAAGGGCGATGACGGCTTTGGCGAGGGCAACTTCAAGGCGCTGTTCGAGTCGATGGAGCGCGACCAGCTGCGGCGGGGGGTGTTGAAGGCTGAGTAAGCCGCGCGCCGTGATGCGCAAAGTCACAACAGGCGGGGAGCGATTCCCGCCTGTTGTGTTTTGCGGGGGGCTTTGCCTTGCTGATTAGGTGCCGAGGCGTGTGTGTTGGCGCGGCGCTTCGTCGGGTGTGATGACTTGCGCCGCAGCGCCCAGACCGCTGCGCGTGAGCCAGTCGAAGACGGAGTCGACCGTGACCGTGTCGATGTGCCCGGCCATGCGTCGGCCGAAGGGATGGTCGTCAAAGTCGATGTGTGCCGTGCCCACGCGCGCGCCGAAGCGTTTCATGGCGGAGATCTCCAGCGTGGTGGGGCGGTAGCCCTGCTGGCGCAGCCAGGCCTGTGCGCGTGGGCGCGAGTCGGCGGAGGGGTCCAGTCGCATGGCGAGGGTTTCGATGGCCCACTGGTTGCTCTGTTGATATGCCGTGTTCCATGGGTAGGCGAGCATGTTGTAGCGCGCCTCGTGCAGGCGGCTGAGTTGGGCGTTGTCCTTGAGCGCGGGCAGCAGTGCCGACTGCACGGCGGGCGAGAGCACCACAAGGCCGGCTTCGTAGCGATGCAGGCCGTCGCTGTAAAACTGCGCCAGCCCCTGCCGATACAGATCGCCCCTGTCGCTGCCGCACCGGTTGAGCTTGTGCGCCACCCGCCACACCTCGCCGTCCCGATAGGCAAAGCCGAGGTGCGAGTAACGCAGCCGGTAGTCGGATAGATCCT
>JBFIJC010000027.1:0-21546 GCA_041600915.1 Nitrogeniibacter sp. | reverse complement strand
GACGGCAAGATCGAGCTGGTGCCCTACGCCACGGCGATGGTGGTGGCGGCGGCGTCGCTGCTGACGACCGTGGTGGTGTCGATTTTTGCACGCGGTTTTTTGCGCCTGGTGCCGATTCTGGCCGGCGTGCTGGTGGGTTACGTGCTGGGCGTGATGCTCGGGCTGGTCGATTTGAGCAAGATTGCCGATGCCCCGTGGTTTGCCATGCCGGCCTTTGTGACGCCAAGCTTCGAATGGGCGGCGATTCTGTTCATGCTGCCGGTGGCCCTGGCGCCGGCGATCGAGCATGTGGGCGACGTGGTCGCCATCGGCGGCATCACCGGCAAGGACTACACCGAGAAGCCCGGCCTGCATCGCACCCTGGCCGGCGACGGCCTGGCGGTGTTGTTTGCCGGCCTGATAGGCGGCCCGCCGGTGACCACGTATTCGGAAGTGACCGGGGCGGTGACCTTGACCCGCAACTTCAACCCGGCGGTGATGACCTGGGCCGCGGTGCTCGCCATCGTCATGGCCTTTTTTGGCAAGTTCAACGCGATTTTGCAGTCGGTGCCGGTGCCGGTGATGGGCGGCATCATGATGCTGCTGTTCGGCTCGGTGGCCAGCATCGGTCTGAAGACGCTGATCGCCGCCCGCGTGAACATGGACGAGCCGCGTAATCTGGTGATTGTTTCCACGGTGCTGGTGTGTGGCATTGGCGGGCTGGCGGTGAATCTCGACGGCTTTAGCCTGCAGGGCGTGAGCCTGTGCGGCGTGGCCGCGATCGGCCTGCATTTGTTGCTGCCCCAGCGCCGTGCTTGAATGAACGAGACCGTACGGATACTGTCATCTGTAAGCAATGTCGCGACATGGCGCTCGCGATCCTCGACCGCTCCGGTGGCGAGACAATAAAAACGCCCCGCTAGGAGAGCCCTGAATGACCGTTCGCTTTGTCGAAGCCTGCAAGCTGCCGAACCGCTTCGGCGTGTTCACGCTGCATGGCTTCGAGGATACCGATACCGGTATTGAACATCTGGCCATCACCCATGGCGACATCACCGATGGCACGCCGGTGCTGGCGCGCATCCATTCCGAGTGTCTGACCGGCGACAGCCTGTTCAGCGAGCGTTGCGACTGCGGCTATCAGCTCGAGGCGGCGATGCGCCAGATCGTGGCCGAAGGCCGTGGGGTGATTCTGTACCTGCGCCAGGAAGGGCGCGGCATTGGTCTGCTCAACAAGATTCGCGCCTACAAATTGCAGGACGAAGGCGCCGACACGGTCGAGGCCAATGAACAGCTCGGCTTCCCCGCCGACATGCGCGACTTTGGCATCTGCCAGCCGATGCTGGCGCACCTGGGCGTCAAGTCATTGCGCCTGATGACCAACAACCCGCGCAAGCTCGAGAGCATGCGTCAGCACGGCCTGATGGTGGTCGAGCGCGTGCCGCTGCAGGTCGGGCGCAATCCGCACAACACGGACTACCTCGACACCAAGGCAAACAAGCTCGGACATCTGATGAAGCCCGCCGTGGCCTACCGCGCGCCCCACCGCAAAGCGGATGGTGGGGCGTCGGCGCCGGAGCGGGAAACCGCCTGAGGACTCAGGCGGTGGTTTGTGCCAGTTCAGGCAGGGCAATCTTGTTGTCCTTGCTGAACTGGTAGTCACGGAACACGTGCTCGGCCGTGAGCAGCTGATAGCTGCCGTCTTCGTTCTGGCGCGTGGTGTCTTTCAGACGATAGGTGTAGTGGCCGCAGGTCCAGCACTCGAAGTTGCGCATGTGGGTGCACAGACAGGTCTTGTCCATCACCTTCACGCGCTTGGCGCCGGGGTGTAGCGCCACTTCGCGGTTGTAGGCCTCGATGTACTGGCAGTTGCCTTTCGCATCGAGCAGGTAGCCATAGGCTTCGCAGTTCGGGCGGATGCCGTCGCCGATCGCCGGGCTGCTCTTGAGCATGCGCATCGGATAGCCGGTGGGCGAGATCTGATTGACCTCGATGCCGTCTTCTTCTGCCGTGAAGTAGTGCTGCTGCACATCTTCGGGCAGACCGCATTCATGGGCGACCGTGAAGCGCGTGGCCACTTGCACCGCAGCTGCGCCGGCTTCGAGGAAGTTCACCGCGTCGGTGCCGGTGAAGATGCCGCCGGCTGGAATCACCGGGATGTCGAGCTGTTCGGTTTTCAGCCAGGCCTGAATCTCGTTGGTGATGGTGGCCAGGTCGTACTGCGCCCAGTCCATGCCAAAGCCGAGGTGGCCGCCGGCCAGCGGGCCTTCGACCACGACGTAGTCGGGCAGACGGCCGGTGCGGGCGCTCTTCTTGAGAAACAGCTGCAGCGCGCGCAGCGAGGACACGATGATGCCCAGGTGCACATCGCGGAATCGCGGGTGATCTTCGATCAGTGCGAAGGAGCCCAGGTGCAGACCGGCGGCGAGGGTGATGCCCTCGATGCCGGCGTCCATGGCGGCCCGCAGACGAACGCGCAAGGTTTCCTTGGGCGCGTTCATGGTCAGCTTTTCCATGCAGTTGATGAAGATCAGCCCCGGGCCGCGTTTGGCCTCCATGGTCGCGCTCACATGGCGAGTGGTCGCCTCGGCAAGCATGTCCATGTTGAACTGCACGACGGATTTGTCGGAGTTCGCGACGTTGAATTTGTACTGCTGGAGTTTGTCTTTGACGTACTTTGTCTTGAAGCGGCGGTCCGACACGGTCGGGACCATGGCATCGGAAATATGCCCGACGCCACCGAGGCGCGCGGCTTCAAGGGATAGCTCGGCGGCGGAAATATCCACCCCCATGCCACCTACCATAATGGGCACGAGCTCGTGCTTGCCCAGTCGCAGGCGGAAATCATCTACGCATTTCATTCGGTCAGTGCCCCCCATGGCTGAGCCGCCATTATCGCGCACTCGCCTGTTTTACGCAGGTTTTTGCCAAGCAGACTGAAAAAACACCGGCAAAAATGACGTTGTCACGGCGCGGTGTGGCCAGACGAAGCCGCCGTTCGGCGTTTGGCGGGCCGGGATCAGAGCGCGATGTCGTAGTCGACCGTCAATGGCGCATGATCGCTGAAGCGTTCGTCCTTGTAGACCGACGTTGTCTTGGCGGCCAGTGCGGTGCCGGGCGTGGCAATCTGGTAGTCCAGCCGCCAGCCGACGTTCTTGGCCCAGGCCTGACCCCGGTTTGACCACCAGGTGTAGCAGGCGTCGGTGGTGTCCGGATGCAGGGTGCGATAGACATCAACCCAGCCCACTTCGTCGAACAGGCGGGTCAGCCAGGCGCGCTCTTCAGGCAGAAAGCCCGAGTTTTTCTTGTTGGACTTCCAGTTGGTGAGGTCGGCCTCGCGATGGGCGATGTTCCAGTCGCCGCAAATGATCACTTCGCGACCACTGGCGATGAGCTCGGCCATGTGCGGCAGGAAGATGTCCATGAAGCGGAACTTGACCGTCTGCCGCTCTTCCGAGCTTGAGCCGGACGGCAGATAGAGCGAGACCACCGAGAGATTGCCGAAGTCGGCCTGAAGGTAGCGGCCTTCGGCGTCGAACTCGGCATTGCCCAGACCTTCGACCACCCGGTCGGGCGCGCGTCGGCTGTAGATACCGACGCCGCTATAGCCCCTTTTTTCGGCGCAATGAAAAAATCCGTGGTAGCCCGGCGGGGCGAGCATCTCCTCGGAGAGGTCGGGGCGCTGGGCCTTGAGCTCCTGCAAGCAGACGATGTCGGGGTCCTGGTTCGACATCCAGGCAAAAAAGCCCTTACGTTCTGCCGACCGGATGCCGTTGAGGTTGATTGTGATGACGCGTAACATTCGTTGTCTTGAGAATCATTCTGATTGAGGCCAACGTGGATTTTAGCCGGGATTTCATTGCACTGGCCTGTGACAAGGGCGTGTTGCGCTTTGGCGAGTTTATGACCAAGGCGGGGCGCAAGTCGCCTTACTTCTTTAACGCGGGCCTGTTTAACGACGGTGCGTCCTTTGGCGCGCTGTGCAGTTTTTATGCACGCGCCATTCTCGCCTCCGGTCTCGACGCCACCATGTTGTTCGGTCCGGCCTACAAGGGCATCCCCCTGGTGGCCGGCACCGCCATGCGTCTGGCCGAGCAGGGCGTGAATCTGTCCTACTGCTTCAATCGCAAGGAAGCCAAGGATCACGGCGAAGGCGGCACCCTGGTGGGCGCACCGCTGGTCGGCCGGGTCCTGATCCTCGACGACGTGATCTCTGCCGGCACCTCGGTGCGTGAGTCGGTCGAGATCATCCGCGCCAACGGTGCAACGCCGGCCGGCGTGGTGATCGCGCTCGATCGCATGGAGCGCGGGCAGGGCGCCTTGTCGGCGGTGCAGGAAGTGCAGGCGCAATACAATATGCCCGTGATCGCCGTGGCGACGCTGACCGACCTGATTGGCTATCTGGCCGACAGCCCCGACCTGGCCGCCAATCTCTCGGCCGTGCAGGCCTACCGCGACGCCTATGGTGTCGGCTCACAAGGGTAATGCCCATGATCACCCGCAGCCTGGCCGCGATCGGCCTGATATTTGCCGGTTTGTTCAGTACCCCGGCCAGCGCCGTCGGCGCCATCCTGTGCTGCGAGAACGCCGAAGGGCGTCGGGTGTGCGGCGACGTGCTGCCGCAGTCCTGCTACGGACGGGCCTACCGTCGGGTGGCGTCGGACGGCACGGTCATCGAACGCATCGCCGCGCCGATGAGCGAGGAAGAGCGCATCGCCGCCGAGCGCGAGTCGCGTCTGCGCGAGCTCGAAGACGCGCGCCGTCGCAGCCAGCGCCTGCAGGATCGCGCCTTGCTCGACACCTACCGGAGTGCGGCCGACATCGATCAGCGCGAGAGTCGCGCCATCGGCGAAATCGAGCGCGATCTGGCCAAGGCCAAAGAGCGCCAGGTCCAGTTGCAGCAGGGTCACGAGCGTTTGCAGGAAGAAGCCAAGCTGCATCCGGCCGGCGCCATTCCGGCTGATCTGACCCAAGCCATTCGTGACAACCAGTCGGAGCTGGCTGCTCAGGAAACCGTGATCGACGCCAAACTCAAGAACATGGAAGCCGTGCGTGCGCGCTACCTGCGCGACCGCGAACGCTATCGGGCACTGACCAGCCCCGCTGCCGGGCGCTGAGCGGCGCAATCACTGTTCGGGGAGGCCTCATGGCATCCGAGTCCCGCATCGTCCGCGCGGCCTGTCCGCATGATTGTCCCGACACCTGCGCCATGCACATTACCGTCGAGGACGGTCGCGCCACCAAAGTGCGCGGTGCCGAAGACCACCCCTTCACCAACGGCGCGCTGTGCACCAAGGTGGCCCACTACCTCGACCGCGTCTACTCCCCCGAGCGCCTGACCCATCCGATGAAGCGTGTCGGCAAGAAGGGCGAGGGCCGCTTCGAACGCATCAGCTGGGACGAAGCGCTCGACACCATCGCCACCCGTTTTGCCCAGATCGCCGCCGACGATCCGCGCGCCATCCTGCCCTACAGCTACGCCGGCACCATGGGCCTGGTGCAGTCCTCGGGCATGGACCGCCGCTTCTTCCACCGCCTCGGTGCCTCCATCCTGGATCGCACCATCTGCGCCTCGGCCGGCAGTGCGGGCTGGAAATCGGTCATCGGCGCCTCGGTCGGCACCGACCCCGAAGCCGTCACCGACGCCAAGCTCATCCTCATCTGGGGCGCCAACCCGGTGGTCTCCAACCTGCACGGCTGGCGCTTCATGCAGCAGGCCAAGCGCAATGGCGCCCGGCTGGTGTGCATCGACCCGTGGCGCACGCAGACCGCTGAGAAATGCGACCTGCACCTCGCCCCGCTGCCCGGCACCGACGGCGCTATCGCGCTGGCGATGATGCAGGTGCTGATCGCAGAAGACCTCGTCGACCACGGCTACATCGCACAGCACACCCTCGGCTTCGAGGCCCTGGCCGAGCGCGTGCGCCCGCTCACGCCCGAATGGGCTGCGCCGCTCACCGGCCTGCCGGCGGAGGCGATCCGCCAGCTCGCGCGCGACTACGGCACCACCCGGCCCAGCGTGATCCGGCTCAACTACGGCCTCAACCGCTGCGCCGGCGGCGGCACGGCAGTGCGCAACATCGCCTGTCTGCCGGCGCTGGTCGGCGCCTGGCGCGAGGCGGCCGGTGGCGCGGTGCTGTCGACCTCGGGCAACTTCCCGGTCGATGCTGCCGCGCTGGAGCGCCCCGATCTCTACCCGGATGCCGAACGCTTCCCGCCGCGCACCATCAACATGTCGCCCATCGGCGAGGCGCTGCTCACTGCCAACGACCCGCCGATCCGCGCCATCTACGTCTACAACAGCAACCCCGTCGCCGTTGCCCCCGACAGCAACCGGGTGCGCGCCGGCTTCGCCCGCGAAGACTTGTTCTGTGTGGTGCACGAGCAGTTCCAGACCGACACCGCCGACTACGCCGACATCGTGCTGCCCGCCACGACGCAGCTCGAACACCTCGACGTGCACAAGGCCTATGGCCATCTGTACGCCGTGGCCAATACGCCGGCCATTGATCCGGTGGGTGAGTCGCTGCCCAACAGCGAAGTTTTCCGCCGGCTCGCTGCACGCCTCGGCTTCGACGACCCGGCGCTGTTCGAAGACGACGCCACCATCGCTGCCGCCGCCTTCAATACGCGTGATGCCCGCAGTCTCGGCTTTGCCGAGGGCCTGGCCAAGCACGGCTGGGCGCGCCTCAATCTGCCGCGCCCTTTTGCACCCTTCGCCAAAGGTGGTTTCCCCACGCCCTCCGGCCGCTGCGAATTCTTCTCGCAGACGCAGGCCGATCAGGGCCTCGACCCGCTACCGGGCTGGGTGCCGCCCATCGAATCGCCGGTCAGCAACCCGACCCTCGCGGCGCGCTACCCGCTGGCCATGATCTCGCCGCCGGCGCGTAATTTCCTCAATTCCAGCTTCGCCAACCTGCCGCGCTGGCGCGACAAGGAAGGCGCACCGACGCTTGAGATCCACCCCGAAGACGCCGCCGTGCGTGGCATTGCCGAGGGCACGCGATTGCGCATCTTCAACGATCGCGGCGCCTTCCATGCCCTGGCTGTGATCACCGATCGGGTGCGCGTGGGCGTTGTCGCCGCGCCGTCGATCTGGTGGCAGAAGTTCTCCGGCGACGGCGAAAACGCCAACGCCGTCACCTCTTCGGCGCTCACCGACATGGGCGGCGGGCCGGTGTTTTACGATTGCCTGGTCGAGGTTTCGCCGGCCTGAGCGGCCGGGTTCAGACACAGCGCCAGCCAGGCGGTGAGCAGCAGCATCAGCGTCATGCGTGGCATGTCGAGCAGGCTGTCGAACACCCCCACCGCCACGAAACCCGCCAGACCCGCCAGCACCGGCGCCGCGAACGGATGCGCCCGCGCGCGACCCAGGGCTGTCCGACCGGCAGCGGCGAGCAGCATCAGACTCAGCATCACCATGCCGAGCACGCCTTGCTCCACCCACACATGCAGGAACAGGCTCTTGGCATGCCAGGGCAGGTGGTGACGATCGGAGCTGAAGAACCAGCGATCCACGCCGGCCTGGAAATCGCCATTGCTCACCAGTGAGCGGCCTGCGCTGTCGATGACCTCGAGGTCATCGATGTCGACAGGTGCACGTCCGTCAGTGGCCAGTGACAGCACACTGGGTCGGTAGGGCTGAGTGGAGCCGGGGGTGAGGCCACCCACCTCCATGCTGCCCTGCACCTCGGTCCAGGTCGGGTTCTCGGCCTTGACGATGGCAATTGCGCAGGTCTGGGTGTAGAGCAGGTGTTTGCGGCAGATTTCCAGGTGCAGGCTGGAGCGCGCCGGCGCGCGCAGTTTCATGCGGTAGTGGAAGGGGCCGGTGGTGTCGGCGGCAACGCGCTGCGAGATCCGGAACAGCTCGCCAAAGCCGAGCACATGACGCGCCGCGCCGAGGCGGCTGAAGCGCTGGCCGTCTTCATCGGGCAGCTCCCATGAGCCGGCGTTGGCGGCCAGTGGGCCGGACCAGAAGTAGGCGTCCGGGTAGCGCCCGAGCCCGAGGCCCAGCCAATGGTCGGCGGAGCTGCGCACCAGGGCGGCACCTTCCTGCCAGTGTGCGACGCGGCCTTCCAGATCCTGGCTGACCGTCGAGAAGCGCTCGCCCATGTAATAGCTGGTGGTGCCGGTGGCCAGTGCGCCGGCCATGCCGAGCACCAGCAGCGCGTGCGCCAGACCGTCGCCCGCGCGATGCCACAGCGGGCGCGGCAGCAACAACTGCACGACGAGCACCAGCAGGCCGGCTGCGGCGGCGGCGAAAATGCCGGCTTCGCCCGCGCCCTCGCCCCAGTAGCGTCCGACCACCGCGGCCGACACCGCGCAGGCGCTGGTCAGCGCCAGGCCGACGAAGGCCGGCGCGGTCGAGTCAGGGCGTCGGAGGCTGATCGTCGCTGCCGCCAGGGCCGCCACACACAGCGCACCGAAGGCGATGTACGGCCCCTTGTCGAGCAGGGGGCTGAGGAACGTGGTGGCACCAAGCGCGAGACCGGCACCGGCGGCCAGCAGGCGTTGGCCGCGCGGCAGGCGCCGGGCGATGTCGCCCTGCAGATAGGCCGCCAGCGCAAAGCCGATCAGTGCGGCCAGGCCGCGATAGCCGCCGCCCGAAAACGCCGCCATGGCCGATCCGATCAGCACCGCAGCCGCCAGCCACACGCCGCCGGGCAGCGGCCGTGGCCCCGTGCTGGTGTCGGGCGAGGGCGCCAGACTGGTGCGCCCGGCCAGTAGCAGCAACACCAGGCTGACGCCGACG
Organism: Nitrogeniibacter sp.; assembly: GCA_041600915.1. GTDB lineage: Bacteria > Pseudomonadota > Gammaproteobacteria > Burkholderiales > Rhodocyclaceae > Nitrogeniibacter. The sequence continues at coordinate 12,815 of JBFIJC010000027.1, read as the reverse complement.
GCGGCGTACAGACCGCGCGAGAAGGTGGTCAAAATCGCGTAGCCGCCGATGGCGAGCACGATCAAGAACAGCAGCCGATAGATCAGGTCGCGACTGCGCAAGAAGCCGGCCAGCGCGAAGGGAAAGCTCAATGCCAGCCAGGCGTCGAGCGCGGCGCCGCCGACGTGCATCTCCCAGAACAGGCCGGTGGTGCGGTAGTCCGCCGAGAAGTTGGTCAGGCCGGGAAAGGCGTCGCGCTCCCACACCGCCACCAGCGAGGCGGTGAGCAGGCCGAGCGTCATGCCGAGGGTGAGGCGGCTGAACGCGCTGGCGCCGCGCGCCCGTCCGGCCGCGTGCAGGCAGGGCAGCAGCATGAGCAGCAGCAGTGGCGCCTTGAGCAGGCGCAGGCCGTTGAGCGGGGTTTTGTAGCCGGCGAACAGGCTGGCGTCGAAAGGCGGCAGCGGAATCGGCGTGCGCCAGGCCGATACGCCGTAGCTCACCAGCCACAGCACAGCCACCAGCAGCGCCACCGGCGACAGGCGGAAGGCCGGCGCACCGCGCACCGGCAGGGACGGCGCGAGGGCTTCGCGCAGACCGACGCCGGCAACCACGGTCAGCACTAGCGCGTCGCTCTCGGTGAAGTGGATCCAGCCGGTGAGTGGGGCGAGGTCGATGATCGGCCACAGCGCCGGCAGCACGATCAGCCAGGCCGAGGGGCGCGCCATGAAGGCCATGACGGCGAGTGCGGCGATGGCCGTGGCGGCGACCCGATCGAGTGGATGGTGCCAGGCCCACAGGCCGAGCGCGGCGAGGGCGACCAGGGCGCTGACGGCGAACCACAGCCGTGCCAGCGGGCCGGAGCGGTGTGCCTGCAGGGAGGGCATGTGAGCGGGCATGGGCGGGCAGCGAGTTGGCAACGACATCATCCTAACCGAACGCCATCTCGTCGTCTGCCTTGGGCCGGGCGGCGCGGTCAAAAGCCGCTATCATCGCCGCCATGTCTGCCGCTACGCCGCCCCGCGCCTGGATCGCCCTTCATGTGGCGGTGTTCCTGTTTGGCAGTGCGGGGTTGTTCGCCAAGGGCTTGCCGCTGTCGGCCGAAGCGCTGGTGTTCGGGCGCACCGCCATCGCCGCGCTGGCCTTGTGGCTGTGGCTGCGCTGGCGACCGGAGGCGGGGCGCTTTCGGGGGCTGAGTTTGCTGGCCGGGCCCTTGCTGGCGGTGCATTGGTTGAGTTTCTTTGTCGCCATTCAGGTGTCGTCGGTGGCCATCGGTTTGATGGGTTACGCCAGCTACCCGCTGTTTGCGGCCCTGCTGGCGGCGCTCGGGGGCGAGCGACCGAAGCGTACGGACTGGGTGTGCGCCGCTGCCGTCACGCTGGGGCTGGTGGTGCTGGTGCCGCACTGGCGTCTCGGCGACAGCACACTGATCGGCCTGGCCTGGGGCGTGCTCTCGGGTTTCAGTTTTGCCTTGCTTGCTGCGATCAACCGGCGCATCAGCCGCAGCAGCGGGCCGGTGCGTCTGGCCATGGCGCAAAACGCCATCGCCGCCTTCTGCTTGATGCCGTTTGTTGATGGGGTGATGCCCGGCAGCGCCACCCAGTGGTTGTGGCTGATCGCGCTCGGCGTGGTGTGGACCGCGCTGGCGCACACCTTGTTCATCGCCTGCCTGCGCGAGGTGCCGCCACAGACCGCTGCCGTGGTGGCGGCGCTGGAGCCGGTGTATGGCATTGCGCTGGCGGCCGTGCTGTTTGCCGAGCTGCCCGGCGTGCGCGAGTGGATTGGCGGCGTGCTGATCATCGGCGTCACGGTGTGGACGACGCTGCGGCGACCTTCAAGGACGTGACCGCTTAGGGCGTATGATGACGCATCCTTTTTGTGCGTCCCGCCCGTCATGTCCGACACCGACACCCTCGCCGCCGTCACCGAACTCGTCCGTCAGGCCAGGCGAATTCTGTTCATCACAGGGGCCGGACTCTCGGCCGACTCCGGCCTGCCGACCTACCGCGGCATCGGCGGCTTGTATGACGACAAGCTCACCGGTCATGGCATCCCCATCGAAAAGGCGCTTTCCGGCCAGATGATGGCCAGCCGGCCGGAGGTGAGCTGGACTTACCTCGCGCAGATCGAAGCCAACTGCCGCGGCGCGCAACCCAACGCGGCCCACCACGCCATCGCCCGACTGGTGGCCGAGCGCCCCGGCTCGATGGTGTTCACCCAGAACGTGGATGGCTTCCACCGCGACGTGGGCACCACCAACCTGGTGGAAATCCACGGCAACCTGCACCAGCTGCAGTGCACCGAATGCGGCCGTGGCCGCCGCGTGCCCGATTATGCCGGCCTGCAGATGCCGCCGGGCTGCCCCGCCTGCGGCGGCGTGATGCGCCCCGACGTGGTGCTGTTTGGCGAAGACCTCCCGCGCGACGGCATCTTGCGCCTTGAGCACATGCTGGTCGACGGCGTCGATCTGGTCATGAGCATCGGCACCTCCAGTGCCTTCCCCTACATCGCCGGCCCGGTCGTCTGGGCGGCTGAGGCCGGGGTGCCGACGGTGGAGATCAACCCCGGCGAAACGCGGGTGAGCGCCGTGGTGACGCATCGCCTGAAAATGGGCGCAGCCCATGCCCTGGGCGAAATTCTGACGGACTTGGGCCTTTGAGCTCTTGCCGATCTTGATGAATACACCGCCCTCCAGCCTGCCGGCCGCCGACAGCCGGGGCACCCGCGCCGCGCTGATTTTTGCGCTGACCGCCGAGCGGCTTTCGCTGTGGTACGAACACGGTCAGTGGCCGACCGAGGCGCAAGGCGCCACGCTCGCCGCCGACTGGCTGTCGCGCACCCGGCGCCGCCTGCCGCTGGCCGAGCGACGCCATCTGTCCGATCTGAGCGATCAGCTCGCCCGCACCATGGCCGCCTCGCTTTCGCTGGAGGCGGGGCTGTTTACCGTGCACGAGATGATGGAAGCGCTCGACCCCAACTACGAATCCGAACACGCCCGCGCGCTGATGGCCGAGTGCGAGCGACTGCTCGATGGTGAGGCAGACGCCGGCTAGACGGTGTGTCGGTCGGCGCATTGTCGCAGGTGCGCAAGGCCCCTCGCGGCTGTTTCCTGCCAGTCTTGAAACCTGCCGAGGCGGGCCTATGCTTCGATCAAGCGCCGTCGCGCATTCAGAGGATCGAAGATGACGCCGCAAGAGCACGCCCAGCGATGGAAGTGGTTTCTGGATATCGTCTTTGGTGCCATCGTCGCGCTGAGCATCCAGAAATACGATCCTGTGGTGCGCGAGGCCTGGCAGCATGGCCCTGGCGCCTTCGCGGCGTCGCTGTTCGTCGCGTTTTCGATTTGCTCCTTCGTGGTGTACGACGTGGTGGCCTACAACGCGCTCGTGAGCAAGTTGGGCTATACCCTGTCGCCCATGGGCTTCGTGAGGTTCTATCTCGACCTGGTGATGGCGTTCGTCCTGTATGTCTTACTCAATGCCGCGTTGCGAATCGACCCGGACTGGGTGCTGATTCTGAGCACGATCTCGGTCTGGCATCTGGCCGCAGTGCTCTGGCACCTGTTGGCGCTGCGAGAACACAAAAAGCTGGACGAGGCCGGCGAGCCGGTGATGTCGCATGCCTTGTTTGTCATTCTTTACTGGACCGTCGCGTTTGTAGCGACAGCGGTCGGCGAGCAAGTGTTTCGGCTCGCCGGCCCGGCGCTGGCACGGCTGGTCCTTTTGACGGTGGCGGGGACGATCCTGATGGTTTCAATATTTCGATTGAATCGCGTCGTTCGCAGCAACGGTTGATTTTCGGTGTCCGGTGTTGATGGCGTCCCCGTCTCTGGCGGGCGCATCAAGCGCTTCAGATTCCCCCGCCATCGTCCGACACCAGCACCCTGCGCACGGCCGCATCTGCTGCCCGCACCACCGTATTGCGCCCGCGATCCTTGGCCTGATACAGCGCACGGTCGGCGCGGTTGATGAGCGCGTGGGCGTCTTCGTCGTGGTTCCATTCGGCGACGCCGAAACTGGCGCTCACCGTCCCGACGACGTCGAAAGGCACGTCGGCGATCTTGGCGCGAACGGCTTCGGCCACGGCCATGGCTGCGTCGATGGGCGTCTCGCGCAGCAGAATCATGAACTCCTCGCCGCCGAATCGAGCGGCGCAGTCGGAGCTGCGCAGCAACTCGCGCACACGCACGGCGGTGTGCTTGAGTACCTTGTCGCCGCTGTCATGGCCGAAGGTGTCGTTGATGCGCTTGAAGAAATCGAGATCGAACATCACCACCGACAGGCTGGCATTGTGTACCCGCGCGTCGGCCATTTCGGCAGCAAGTCGCTCGAAGAAGCGTCGGCGGTTGACCAGATCGGTGAGGAAGTCGGTGGTGGCGAGCGTTTCGAGCCGGCGGTTGAGCCGCGCCATGGGCTCGATGACCATCGCCGACAGCGCGAGGTTGAGCCCGAGGAACATCAGTCCGAAAATAACGAGCAGCGAGATCATGAAGCTGTTGAAGGTGCTGCGCGCCTTTTCCAGCGGATAGAGCATGGGCACCTTGACGATCTGCATGCCGATTGTCTGCCCCAGCTGCCAGCCATAGCCGCCTTGCTGGCCATAGACCTTGACCATGCTGGCGGGTGCGTCGGCGGGCTGGCCGTGGCAGCTCAGACAGCCGGGATCGGTGATGGTGATGGGTCGGGCAACGTAGTGCGAACGGGTGATGCCGCTGCCATGCACGCCGGAGAGCTCGACCTCGTCGCGCGGTGATTTCTCGCGCGCCACCGTGAGCTTTTCGATCAGCTCCGCCTCCCAGGCATTGGCGCGGTCACGCGGGTTGGTGGCGTCGAGCGCGGCTTCGCGGTATTCGTAGCCGGGATAGCGGCCGGACAGGCGGCGCAGGGTCTCGACCGCGGCAAAGGCGGGCACCGTTTGCGGCAGGAACTGGTCGGCGTTGAGCGGGTCGAGGTGCGGCTTGATCTGATCGGTGGTGTAGCTGCGGATGGCCAGCGCGGTTTCCATCATCACCTGCGAGTCGTGATGCACGTCGTCGAAGGCGCTCTGCTCGAGGAAGCGGTAGTAATACACGCCCGCGCCGACGAGGCTGAACACGAAAATGACGACCAGGACGAGGTTGAACTTGAGCCGCAGCAGAACGCCGCGCGCGGTGCGGGAGGATGACATGGCGTTTCTCTCTGTCCGGCGCACCGTCTGACGCGGTGTCTGCCAACCGGGCGCAGCCCGGGTAAAAAGTGGGTCACATTGTCGCATGCGCACTTATGCACGCCAATGTCTTAGGTGTTCGGCATGTCCGGCAGCGCAGGCGGGCGCGGACAGATCACCCGACATCCGGCACGGATCGTCTCTGGCCGTTGTGATGAATCCTCAGTCACCATGAGGGCATCGGACATGACGGGAGCCACCATGCCCCAAGCAGCTGCTGCCGCCCCGGCGGCCTCGGAAGAAAACGCCATCGCCCGGCGCAACGCGGTCTTGTACGCCACGTGTCAGGCCTTTGGCGGCTCGGCGGGGCCGATCAATATCGCGCTGGGCGGCATCGCCGGCAGTTTTTTGCTGGGCGCCGACAAATCGCTCGCCACCGCGCCGGTCACCGCTTACACCCTCGGCGTGGCGCTGGGCGCCTTGCCGGCCGCGATGCTGATGCGCGCGGTTGGGCGCAAACACGGCTTCATGGCCGGTGCACTGATCGGCATGGCCGGGCTGGGCTTTGCCGCGTGGGCGCTGGTGGCGCATTCGTTCTGGCTGTTTTGCATGGCGCTGCTGGTCAATGGCTTGTCGGGTGCCTTTGTGCAGCAATACCGTTTTGCCGCGGCCGATCGCGGCATGGCCGACTTCAAGGCCAAAGCCATTTCCTGGGTGCTGGTCGGCGGCATTGCGGCGGCCGTGCTCGGGCCGCAGACGGTGATCCTGACCAAAGACTGGCTGCTGCCCGTGCCTTTTGCCGGCGCGTTTCTGAGCGGCATTGCGCTGCTGGCCGTGTCGCTGGTCGTGATGCTGTTTCTGGCGCCCTCGGTGCCGGTGCCGGCAGTGGCGGGCGTGGCCGCCGACACCGGCCGGCCGCTCGGCGAGATCCTCCGCCAACCGCGGTTCGGCGTGGCGGTACTGTGCGGCACCGCCGCCTACGCGCTGATGAGCCTGGTCATGACCGCCGCGCCGCTGGCGATGATCGGCTGTGGCTTTACCGCCGACGAATCCACGCTGGGCATCCAGTGGCATGTGCTGGCCATGTTCGGCCCCAGCTTTTTCACCGGCAGCCTGATCGCCCGTTTCGGCAAGCCGCGCATCGTGGCGACGGGTCTGACCATTCTCATCGCCTGCGCCGTGGTCGCCTTGATGGGTGTTGAGCTGGCGCACTTCTGGGGCGCGCTGATCCTGCTCGGCATTGGCTGGAACTTCGGCTTCATCGGCGCCACGGCGATGGTCACCGAGACTTACCGGCCCGAAGAAAAGGGCAAGGCGCAGGGCGCCAATGATTTCATCCTGTTCGGCACGGTGGCCTTCGCTTCTTTCGCCTCCGGCCAATTGCTCAACGCCTATGGCTGGGGCACGGTCAATGCCATCGTCTTTCCGGTGGTGCTGGTCAGCCTGGGCGCGCTGGTGTGGCTGGCGCGTCTGGAGCGTGCGACCGAGAAGCTCGGCGCGGTTTAGGCGCGGTGGGTGCTCAAGTGAACAGCATCACCAGATAGTCAAAAAACACGCAATACGCCGCGATCGGCAGTGGCAGGCCGAGCAGGGTGCCCAGCGCATAGTTGCGAAAACCGACGCCGGACAGCGCCAGCGAATAGTTGAGCGCAGGCAGGGTCTGGAACAGGGTTCTGAGCGCGACGATGACGCCCACCGGGCGCGCATGCAGATGGCTGAGCAGACGTGTCGCGGTCTTGTTTTCAAGCTGCTGCAAGGCGTTGCCGCCAATGCTGCGGACGGCCACAAAGGTGACGATGCACGAGGTGCTGGCCGCGATATAGGTGGCGACGCCGCCCGACAGCTTGCCCAGCGCGAGCACCGCCGACGCGAGAAAGATCCAGCCGGGAATCTGGATCAGATTGCCGAGCGCAAACAAGGCCACGAAGGCGAGCAGCCCGCCGATCGGGTGCTGGGTGAGCTGTGCCTGCAGCATGGCCAGACTGAAGTGCTCGCGCAGGCCGAAGCCCTCGGCGACACCGAAAAGAATGGCGAGAAACAGCACGACGGCGAGCAGCTGCCGGTAGCGACGCATGGGGTTCCCGGTGGGGTGGCGGTTGGCAGGGTTCAATTTTTCCCCGGATGCATGATGCCGCATCGATGGTTTCGGTGCCATTTTGGGGGGGGTGGTGGGCGGCGAGCCGCCCACCCTACGGATCGCCGGCACGACGGCAGCCGCCGGACACTGGCACCGTGGGTAGGGTGGGCGGCTTGTCGCCCACCATGTATCGAGTCGGCACTGGCGGCCGGTCACTGCGCTGGTGTGATGCGCACCTGACCCGGGGCGATTGCCCCGACTATCAGGACCACCGTATCCGCCCGTCCCAGCCGTTTCAATTCGGCCACCAGCGCGGTGTGCAGCGCGTCGCCGACGGCTTGGTCGGTGGCGGCTAGCGTCAGTGTCCATTCGCCTTCGGGCTGCGTACGAAGGCGCTCGGCGAGCTCGGCGGGGGGCGTGTTCAGGGGCGCGCTGATGGTGCTCGGCGGGGTGACGGCTTCGTCGGCCTCCGCAGGCATCGGTGCGCTCATGGCGGCGGGGGCGCTGCGCAGGGCTTTGGCCATCATTTGCGGTGCGGGGGCCGGGGGCGGCGTGGCGAGCGCTGGCGAGGCCGGGGTGGCTTTTTGCATGAGGTCTGCGGGGGGCGGCGGTGGCGCGGCGTCGGCCATCCTCGCCGCGGGGGCGGCGGGCCGGGGGGCGGCGCGTTTGGCTTCGCGTTCCAGCGATTCATCCTGGCGGGCGCGAGCGAGCTTGGCGGGGGCGGCTTCGGTCTTGCCGAGGCGCTCGGCGACTTGCGGTGTGGGCGCGAAGACGATGCTGTCCTTGGCGGCGCCGGTGGCGTTGGTCATGGGCTCGGCGGCCAGTTCGGTCGGTGCCTCGGCGCGGGATTCGGCCGGCGCGGGCGCGCGTTTTTGTGCAGACATCAGCGGCGGGGCGGCGGGCTCTTGCACCACGCGCAGCGCCACGCTGACGGCCAGCGCGGCGGTGAGGGCGGTGCTGATGCCGGCGAGCCAGGGCCAGCGACGGGGGCGAGGCGGCGGTGTCGCGCGGCTGGGGGCTTGCTGGCTGGCCAGCCACGCGGCGGTGGCCGGGCTGACGGGGGCGCCGAGTGCGTCGCCGGCGGTTTTGCCGGCGGCCAGTTCGGCGAGCAGGGCCTCGCGGCGGGGCGCCTGGGCGGTGTCGATGCGTTCGGCTTCGGCCATGACCGTGTCGAACAGGCCGGCCGGGGCGTCGAAGCCGGTGGCGCCGGGCGCGGCGTCGAGCGCGGCGAGGATGTGTTCGAGCATGCGCGGCGGCGCCTCGAAGGCGGGCTGCGCGCGGATCAGCGCGGCGAGCGGGCCGTCGCCGGCAATGAAGCGGTCTTCGGCGGCGCTCATGTGGCGCGCTCCAGCTCGGTGCGCAGGTGGCGGAAGGCGTAGCGCAGCCGGCTTTTTACCGTCTCGAAACCGACGCCGACGGTGGTGGCGATGTCATCCACGCTCATGTCGGCAAAAAAGCGCAGCGCCACGGCTTCGCGCTGCTGGGCGGGCAGGGTGAGCAAGGCGGTGTGCACACGCTGGCTGTCTTGCTGCAGGGCGAGCACGGTGTCGGGCGACAGATCGCCCTCGTCGCTGGCCTCGGGGGCGGTCTCTTCGGGCGCGCTGTGGCGCTGCCAGGCGCTGCCGCGTGCGTCCAGCCACAGGTTGCGGGCGATCTGGAACAGGAAGGTGCGGAAGGCCGCCGTCGGGGTGTAGTCGCCACAGCGCGAAAGCACCCGGATCCAGGTGCTTTGCGCGATGTCTTCGGCTTCGCCCAGATTGCCTTGCGCCAGCCAGGCGAGGTAGTTGAACAAGGCGCGGTTGTGGCGGTTGAACAATTCCGCCGCCGGCTCGCGCACGATGCCGCGGGCGACCAATAGCATCAGGTCTTCGTCGGGCAAGGTGGCGAGCGGCGGCGTGTTGGTCATTCGAGCGGGGCGGTGGCTTGGGGCGGCAACGGGCTGAGCGCGGCGGCCAGGTCCATCAGCCGCAGGGCTTCACCACGATACCCGAATTGATCGCTGCCGAGGGCGCCGGCGGCCAGTGCGCGGGCGTCGGCGATGGACCACTGGCCGGTGTAGCTGCCGCCGCGCAGGATCTGGCCGAAGCCGGCAATCGCGCTGGCGAAGCGGAAGTTGTCGCTGGTGGCGGCCAGCGGGCGCGTGGCGTCGCGGCGCACTGGGTGCTCGATGAGCTGGCTGGTGCTGGCGTGGGGCTGCTTGTAGCGCAGGCGCACATGGGCCAGTTCGGCGCTTCGCGCCACCGTGGCGGCGCCGGGGCGCGGATCGCTGCCGTAGCGCAGCGGGTCGATCAGGCCGCGCTGGCCGGCCGGGGTGAGCTCGTACAGCGCGGTCACCGAGTGGCCGGCGCCGATCTCGCCGGCATCGATCTTGTCGTTGTTGAAATCTTCGCGGCGGAGCATGCGGTTTTCGTAGCCGATCAGGCGGTATTCGCTGACCGCCGCGGGGTTGAACTCGACCTGGATCTTCACGTCCTTGGCGATCGTCGCCAGGGTGCTGCTCATCTCGTTGACCAGCACTTTGTGGCCTTCCATCAGGGTGTCGATGTAGGCGTAGGCGCCGTTGCCGGCGTCGGCCATCTGCTCCATCAGCTGCTCGTTGTAGTTGCCGGTGCCGAAGCCGAGCGTGGTGAGCTGTACGCCGGTGGCGCGCAGTTGTTCGACGCGGGCCTTGAGCTGCTCGAAGTTGGTCTGGCCGACGTTGAAGTCGCCATCGGTGGCGAGCAGGATGCGGTTGATGCCGCCTTGCACGAAGCCGGCCTGCGCGGTCTGGTAGGCCAGCTCGATGCCGCTGGCGCCGGCTGTGCTGCCGCCGGCATTGAGGGCGTCGATGGCGGCGAGGATGGTGGCCTTTTCATTGCCCGGCGTGGCCGGCAGGGCCAGGCCCGAGGCGCCGGCATAGGTCACCAGCGAGATGCGGTCCTGCGGGCGCAGCTGTTGCACCAGCAGCTTGAGCGAGCTCTTGAGCAGCGGCAGCTTGTTGGTCGAGCGCATCGAGCCGGAGACATCGACGAGGAAGACCAGGTTGGCCGGCGGCAGCGTCTGCTTGCCCATGTCCTGCCCCTTGAGGGCGACGCGCATCAGCAGGCGCTCGGGGTTCCACGGCGATTGCGCCAGCTCGGTATGCACGGCGAAGGGCGTGTTACCGGTGGGCGGGGCGTCGTCGTAGGGGAAGTAGTTGATGCATTCCTCGACGCGCACTGCGTCGCTGGGCGGCAGGCGGCCTTCGTTGAGAAAGCGGCGCAGGTTGGACCAGCTGCCGGTGTCCACATCGATGCTGAAGGTCGACACCGGGGCGGTCGCCACCTGATGCACCGGGTTGGTCGCTATGTCTTGATAGCGTTCGCGGTCCACCGGCTGCGGCGGGGCGATGCTCGGCAGGGGGTGGGGCATGACGCGCATCAGCTTGGCTTCGCCTTTCATGGCCAGCGATTCCATGGCGCGCTCGCGCGGGGCGGCGGCCACGGCGGGGGTGCTGAGCATCGGCGCTTCGTGTTCGGCGCGTTGATCGTTGATCGCGTCGGCGGTGCGTGCCGGCTCGGCCAGGGCTTTGGGGGCGGACGGGGGCGGCGCGGCCTGACCGGTGGCGTCGGTGATGGGCGCACGGCCATTGGGGGCGCAGGCGCTGAGAATGAGGCAGAGGATGAGGGGGGTGGCGGTGCGTTGCATGGTCGGTGTCCTGTTGTCGGGGGTGATGTCCATGAAACGAAGCGGCGCGGGTTTCGGGGTTAAACCGGTGCGTAAGCAAATGTGTCGGTCATGCCGTGCGGAACTTGGCGGCGCGGGTGGCCTCTGAGTGAACGTGCCGTCCGTTCGCTCCAGACGGCCCGACCGGAGAACACGATGACCCGACGCGAACTCCCAAGGCTCTGGCTGGCGCTGCGCCACATGTTGTTGATGCTGGCGCTGCTCGGCGTGATGCCTGTGCAGGCGGCGACGGTGCGGGTGTTGCAGGTCGACGGGGTGATTGGCCCCGCGTCGGCGGACTTCATCCTGCAAGGCCTGGAGGATGTGGGCGAGGTGGAGGCGGTGGTCATCGCCCTCGACACCCCCGGCGGGCTGGACACCTCGATGCGCCAGATCATCAAGGCCATCCTGGCCTCGCCGGTGCCGGTCATTACCTATGTGAGTCCCGAAGGCGCACGTGCGGCGAGCGCCGGCACCTTTATTCTGTATGCCAGTCATATCGCGGCAATGACGCCCGCCACCAACCTGGGCGCGGCCTCGCCGGTGGCCATTGGCGGCATGCCCGGCGGCGGCAAGCCCTCACCGCGTCCCGAAGACGAAGGCGCCGACAAGGCCGACAAAACCGATGTCGTCACCCCGTCGCTGGGTGGCGAAACCCTGGCCCGCAAGGCCACCAACGATGCCACCGCTTACATCCGCAGCCTGGCCGAGTTGCGCGGGCGCAATGTCGAGTTTGCCGAAAAAGCGGTGCGCGAGGCGGCCAGCCTGTCGGCCGACGCGGCGCTGCGCGAAGGCGTGATCGACGTCGTTGCCGTCGATGTGCCCGATCTGCTCAAACAGATCGACGGCCGCGAGGTGACGCTGCCGGCCGGCAAGCGCGCGCTGCAGACCGCTGACGCCGCCATTGACACCCACGTACCCGACTGGCGGCACCAGGCGCTGGCCGTGCTGGCCAATCCGCAACTGGCGCTGGTGCTGATGATGATCGGCTTCTACGGCTTGTTCGTGGAGTTCACCAGCCCCGGCTTTGGCGTGCCCGGCGTGGCCGGCGCCATCTGCCTGCTGCTGGCCATGTACGCCTTCCAGATGCTGCCCATCAACTGGGCCGGCGTCGGCCTGGTGGTGCTCGGGCTGGTGCTGATGACGGCGGAAGTGTTTTTGCCCAGTTTCGGTGTGCTCGGCATCGGCGGCATTGCCGCCATGGTGCTCGGCGGCCTGTTCCTGATCGACAAGGAAGCGCCCGGTTTTGCCGTGTCGCTGCCCTTCATCGCCGGTACGGCGGTGGCCGCGGCCGGGTTGATCTTCCTGGCCGGAACGATGTTCCTGCGCAGCCGCAATCGCCCCTTGGCCAGCGGCGCGGCCGAGATGCTCGGCAGCCTCGGCCTGGTGACCGTCAGCGACGGCGGCGAGGCCTGGGCGCAGGTGCATGGCGAAAGCTGGCGGGTGAACAGCCCCCGGCCGCTGCGCCCCGGTGAGCGTGTGCGTGTGACCGCCATTGACGGGCTGGTGCTGTCCGTCGAACCGATCGAATCCGACCAAGGGAGTCCCTCATGAGCTTCGATACCCTCACCGGCATTGCGCCGGTCCTCATTCTGATCGTCGCCTTGCTGGCGGCATCGATCAAGATCCTGCGTGAATACGAGCGCGGCGTGGTGTTCACCCTCGGGCGCTTCACCAGCGTCAAGGGGCCGGGCCTGATCATCCTCATCCCCGGCATTCAGCAGATGGTGCGGGTCGACCTGCGGGTGGTGACCATGGACGTGCCCAGTCAGGACGTGATCTCGCGCGACAACGTGTCGGTCAAGGTCAATGCAGTGGTGTATTTCCGCGTGGTCGATCCGCAAAAGGCGATCATCGCGGTCGAGAACTTCCTGATGGCCACCGGCCAGTTGGCGCAGACGACCTTGCGCGCGGTGCTCGGCAAGCACGAGCT
>JBFIJC010000026.1:0-21606 GCA_041600915.1 Nitrogeniibacter sp. | reverse complement strand
TCCGCCTGCTTGAGCAAGCTGTCGACATCCAGCGCGTCCTGCGGATAGAGCGCAATGCCGATGCTGGCCGACACCACCAGCTCATGCGCATCAATCGTGAATGGCGACATCAGGGCGGCCGTAATCTGGCGCGCCACGGCAGCGGCATCCTCCGGCTGATCAAGACGAGGCACCAGCACGACGAACTCGTCGCCCCCCAGGCGCGCCAGCAGATCTTCGTCGCGCAGGCAGCCCTTCAAACGGACGGCAACGGCGCGCAGCAACTGATCACCCACCGGGTGGCCCAGCGAATCATTGACGGTCTTGAACTGGTCGAGATCGAGGAACAACACCGCCAACTGGTCGCCATGCCGCTCGGCGCTGCTGAGCGCCTGCGCCGTATTGCGCATCCACAGGCTGCGGTTGGGCAGCTGAGTCAGCCCGTCGTAGTGCGCCAGATACTGGATGTGCGCTTCGGACTCACGCGCCAGCGTCACGTCCTGCAAGGTGCCGCGCACCCGAAGCTCACCACTGGGCACGCGCACACTTTCAAGCTGGAAGTGACCAATCCGTTCGCTATCACCAAGGCTGACAAAGCGCGCATCCAGCGCGGCCGAGCCCACCACAGACTGCAAGCGCTCGATCGCTTCGGCCAGATGCTGCCGATCCTCGTTGACCACGCACGCAAGCATGGCGGGCAATTCGATGGACGTATCGGCGCTCAGATTGAGCAAACGACACAGCTCGTCGGAGCAATTCAGCGCCCCCGTATCGTCCAGCTCCCAGCTCCCGAGCATCGCAATCGCCTGCGCGCGAGCCAGCGCAATCCGTTGTTCGCGCAAGCGTTCGCTGGTCGCCGCCAGTTGCGCCGTGCGCCGATTGACCAAGCCCTCGATCTGCAAGGTGTGGGCGCTGGTGAGCAGAAGAAACGCGCCCAACATGCCGACGGCCAGCAAGTTGGTGACCAGTGCAATCCACACCAGCCAGCCCCGGTGGGCCCCCGCATAGCCCGGCAGCGCCGAGACGCGCACATCCCAGGTGCGGCTGGCAAAGCTGAAATTGTCGGCCAGATTCAGGCCATCTGCCGCGCTGCGATCCTGCTCGCAGCCATCCGGCCCATACAGGCGAATCGGGCCCTGGGATGGGTCCAGATCAGATAGGCACAGGCGCAGATGGGGCGATAGCTGGTTTTCAAGTGCCGCATTCACGGTATCGCCAAGGCGCAGTGCGACATACACCATGCCAAGGCGCTTCGGCAGATCTTGCCCCGCCTCCGGGTCGAACACCGGCTGATAAACGACCACCCCGCGCTGATCGCCCGGCTCCTGCTGCAGGCGTATTGGCGGCGTGGCCACGGGCAGCCCGATCTGCTCGGCTTGCTCGATCGCCTCGCGGGCCGGCGCGAACCCCAAGGGGTTGAGCCCGATCACCGCCTGATTGAGAACGAGCGGCTCGGCATACACAATCGGGTAGTAGCGCGGCGCCGGCTTGACCGGCAAGGCTGCCCCTGCCGCGTCGCGCTCGAACATGTCGAAGTCCTCGCCAAGCTCGGCACGCATGCGCTGTATGAAATCCGGACGCTCCGCTTCGGTCACGCTCGGCGCCCAGCCCATCACCCGCAGGCCCGTATAGCGCGCAAACCATGGCTCAGTGAATCGGCGGAAAGACACGGCATCGACCCCGCCTTGCACGGTCGCCAGACGCTCCAGCGCCTGCAAGGCATCAAGATGGTCTTTGACGCGCGTAAAGATACGCCCCATCAGCGTGCTGGCATCGCGTTTGAACTCATCCTCCAGGCGCTGGCTCTCCCAGCTGCCCACCTGAAAGATCACCAGCACCATCATCAGCAAGGCAAAGCACAGCGGCGGCACGACCACTCTTCGGCGTGGCACCCAGGCCTCCCGCGGGCGACCGACCATCACCAGAATAAGCGGCACAAAAATGAGCACACCAATGGCGTCGCCCGCCCACCAGTTCCACCAGCTGAAGGCAGCCTCTTCGACCGACAGCGCGCCCGTCAGCACCAGAACGCCGACACCAATGCTGGCGTTGATCAGGCAACTGATGGGTCCCGCCAGGAACAGAAACGCCATGATCGGCCGCGCTCGATCCAGCACGATCGGCGAGCCAGCCCATCGCCTCGCCAGTGCCGCACCCGCCACCGCCTGCAGCATGGCACCGACGGACACCACGAAAGGGGCCAGACTCAGCGTGGCAGGCAGGTTCGCCTGCCAAAGCGCCACGAGATTGACCACCAGCGCACCGAGCCCGATGGCCGGCAACACGCGCGCGCCATACAGCAGCACGCCCGCCAGGGCGATACCGGCAGGCGGAAAGAGCGGCGCGACGTAACCCGGTGCAATGGCCAGTTGTAAGGACAGAACACCGGTGACGGCATAGGCCAGAAACAGGAAGGTCGCGTGCTTGAACCAAGCGGGCATCAGCATGTACGCATTGGGGGGAAAAAGCGGGAGAGAAGTATTGGACGCTCTAACGGCATCGCTGCGCAAATCTTGATCCGTGCAAAGTAAACCCGTGTGTCCGGCGCCGCATTGGCTGATGTCAGCACCGACCGCGACCACCGTCCACGTGGGGTGAATATCCGCTACCATTGGCTTTTTTCAAACGGACGTTTGATTATGACGCCACCTAACCTGCCCACCCTGTCCGTCGGCCTCGACGACGGGCTCGCCCGCATCGCCTTCAACCGCCCCGAGCGCGCCAATGCGCTGGACGCGGAGCTCTGGCACGCCATGCGCAGCGCCTTTCAATGGGCGGACGAGACCGACGCCGTGCGCGTCGTGGTGCTCGCCGGCGAAGGCGCCAACTTCTGCGCCGGCATCGACCTGAGCCTGCTCGCCAGCATCCCCGAGCGCATCCGCCATGCCGATCCGGCCCGCGCGCAGGAGAAGCTGCGCCACATCATCATCGACCTGCAGGACTGCGTCAGCGCCATCGCCCGCTGCCGCAAACCGGTGATCGCCGCCATCCAGGGCGCCTGCATCGGCGGCGGGGTGGACATCGTCACCGCCTGCGACATGCGCTACGCCAGCGCCGACGCGCGCCTGTCGGTACGCGAAATCGACATGGCCATGGCCGCCGACGTAGGCACCCTGCAGCGCCTGCCGCGCCTCGTGCCCGAGGGCATCGCTCGCGAGCTGGCCTTGACCGGCCGCGAATTTGGCGCCGACGAAGCGGCGCGAATCGGCCTCGTCAATCACGTCTTCGACAGCACCCAGGCCCTGGCCACCGGCGTCGAGAAGGTCGCGCGCAGCATCGCGGCCAAATCGCCGCTGGCCGTGCGTGGCACCAAGGCCGTCATGAACTACGGCCTCGATCATTCGATAGCGGACGGACTGAGCTTCGTCGCCAACTGGAACGCCAGCGCCCTGCTCAGCCGCGACATGCAGATTGCCGCTCAGGCCATGCAGACCCGCCAGATGCCGAAGTACGACGACTGACCCGCATTGCAAGTGCGCCCCGGGCGCCTATGCTTAGCTTGATGGCGAAGGCATAGCGCCGCGCACACAGCGCGGCGCCGACCGGGAGACAGGGCAGTGGGCAAAACCGCATTCATCAGCCACGCCTCAGAAGACGCCGAGCTGGCGATGGACGTGTGCGTGGCGCTGGAGCAGCACGGCGTGCCGTGCTGGATCGCGCCACGCGATGTCACGCCCGGCAATGACTACGCCTCGGAGATTCTCGACGGCATCGCCGGCAGCCGCGTGTTTGTGCTGCTGCTGTCGCGCGAGGCCAATGACTCCGGCTTTGTGCGGCGGGAAGTCGAGCGCGCGGTCAGCAAAAACAAGCCGGTCTTTCCGGTGCGCATCGAAAACGTCACCCCCTCGAAAGCCCTGGAGCTGTTCATCTCCTCGGCCCACTGGATCGACGCCTGGGACACGCCGCGCGACGCGCACTGGCAACGCCTGGCGGCGGTGATTCGCGGCGAGCGGGCCCGCACACCCGCCGCCCCGACGCCCGTCCTGCAACGCAATATCTCCCGCGCCCTCATCGGCCTGGCGGCCCTGGCGCTCATCGGCGGCGTGAGCTGGTGGTTCGGGCGCGAAGGCGACACGGCGACAGCACCGCCGGTAGCGCCCGCGCCAACACCGCAGCCACCCGCAGCAACGACACCGCCGCCGACTTTACCCGCCCCAGCCGCAGCCCCCACGGCGCCGGCCAGCACAGCCCCCGTCGCCAGCGCCGGCCCCTGCCCCCAACGCCTGTCCGTCAGCCCCGACCTGCCCTTGCCCTTCAGCTGCCACTGCAGCCCCGACGCAGTGCGCGACGGCACCGTGTGGGGCACCGACGTCTACACCCGCGATTCGGCCCTGTGCGCCGCGGCAGCCCATGCCGGCGTGGTCGGCCGCGAGGGCGGCGAGATCACCGCGCTAGAAGCACCCGGCCGCGACATCTACATCGGCACCGCGCGCAACGGCGTCACCTCCAACGACTACGGCATGTACCGCCAGAGCCTGCGCTTTGACGGCGCACCGCCGCCCGCCGACGGCCCCGAGCTCTGCCCGCAACGCCTGTCGATCAACCCCGAGCTGCCCACCCCCTACACCTGCCGCTGCAGCGCCGAAGCCATCGGCGCCGGCACCGTGTGGGGCACCGACGTGTATACCGGCGACTCCGGCCTGTGCAGCGCCGCCGCGCACGCCGGCGCAGTGCGACGTGACGGCGGCGTCATCACCGCCTACCGCGAAGCTGGCCGCGACCTCTACGTCGGCAGCGCGCGCAACGGTGTCACCAGCAACGACTACGGTCGCTACGCCAACAGCCTCCGCTTTTTGGTTCGGGCCTTCTGAATGGCAGGCGGCTGCCTCAACTGACAGGCATCGCCCTCAACTCGCATCAAGCGACCGCCAGTAAACAACAGCAATGACACTCAGCGTGAAAACTAAGACGCCAATACCGGCACGAACCCGATGCCGTGACGCCGCCATTCGACGCTCGATCACCTCACGCTTAGCCGACGCCGCCCAGAACACTAAGTAGCCCAGATAAGCAATAAGCCCAACCAGAACAACCATGCCGCCCCAATAACCGAATGGGCTCACACTCCGAGATGCAAACCCAAGGCCATTCACCGGCAGCTCAATCCATCCCGACGCGAGCCCGTCGGCGATTCGATGGCCAGAAAACAGCGCGGCGGAGAGGCTAACTCCGCCATAAAACAGCCGAAAGACCAACACCCGCTCTGCGGCAAACCACCACACGAGGAGAAATACGGAGATGCCCCCGGCGATCAATCCAACGCCGTTCGGTATAACTTCCATCTTCTCGCCACCCATTGCTGAAGGTGCGAATGATGCCATACGCTTTTCATGGCGGGCCGCGCAAACGGCCCGCCAGCTTCGCTCAGAACCAGTCTTCCTCCATCGCCATCAAGGGCTCAACCCCGGCGCGCGCCGTGCGGATCAGCGATGCCGTTTCGGGCAGCAGCTTGGCAAAATAGAAGCGCGCGGTGACCAGCTTGGCGGCGTAGAAGCGATCGCCGCTGTCGGCCTTGTCGAGCGCCACACGGGCCATGCGTGCCCACAGGTAGGCAAACACGAGGTGGCCGACCACGCGCAGGTAGTCCACCGCCGCGGCGCCGACTTCTTCGGGGTTGCTCATCGCTTTCATGCCGACTTCGGCGGTGAGCTTGTTGACCTTTTCTCCAAGGTCGGCCAGCGGCAGCAGGAATTCCTGCATGCGTGCGTCTTTCATGTTGGCCATGGCGAACTGCTGGATCTCGGCGCCGAACTTCTTCAGCGCTGCGCCCTGGTCGCCCAGCACCTTGCGCCCGAGCAGGTCGAGCGACTGGATGGTGTTGGTGCCCTCGTAAATCATGTTGATGCGGTTGTCCCGAACGTACTGCTCCATGCCCCACTCGCGGATGAAGCCGTGACCGCCAAAGACCTGCATGCAGTGCGAGGTGGCGAGCCAGCCGTTGTCGGTGAGGAAGGCTTTGACGATGGGCGTGAGCAGGGCGATGGTCTGGCCGGCGTCGCGACGCTCGTCGGCGTCATCGGTGTTTTGCTCGCGGTCGATCAGCAGCGCGATGTACATGCCCAGCGCACGACCGCCTTCGGCGTAGGCGCGGGCGGTGAGCAGCATCTTGCGCACGTCGGGGTGGACGATGATCGGGTCGGCGGCTTTGTCCTTGGCCTTGGCGCCGGACAGCGCGCGGCTCTGGGTGCGATCCTTGGCGTAGGCGGCAGCGTTCTGGTAGGCCACTTCGGTCAGGCCGAGCGACTGCATGCCAACGCCGAGGCGGGCGGCGTTCATCATCACGAACATCGCGGCCAGACCCTTGTGGGGCTCGCCGACCAGGGTGCCGACGGCGCCGTCGAGCACCATCTGGCAGGTGGAATTACCGTGGATGCCCATCTTGTGTTCAATGGCGCCGCAGTAGATGCCGTTGCGCTCGCCCACACTGCCGTCGGCGTTCACATGGAACTTGGGCACGATGAACAGCGAGATGCCACGGCTGCCGATCGGTGCGTCGGGCAGGCGGGCCAGCACCAGGTGGATGATGTTCTCGGCCATGTCGTGCTCGCCGGAGGAGATGAAGATCTTCTCGCCGGTGATGCGGTAGGTACCGTCGCCCTGCGGTTCGGCCTTGCTGCGCAGCAGGCCCAGATCGGTGCCGGCGTGCGGTTCGGTCAGACACATGGTGCCGGTCCACTCACCGCTGGTGAGCTTGGGCAGGTAGGTGGCCTTCTGCTCGGGCGTGCCGTGTGCGTGCAGGGCATCGTAGGCGCCGTGGGTCAGACCCGGATACATGGTCCAGGACTGATTGGCGCTGTTGAGCATCTCGTAGATCGCCTGGTTCAGCGTCACTGGCAGGCCCTGACCGCCGTACTCGGGGTCGCAGGACAGCGCGGCCCAACCGCCATCGACAAACTGACGATAGGCGTCGGCAAAGCCCGGCGGCGTGGTCACGGCATGAGTCTGCGGGTCCAGCGTGCAGCCGATCTCGTCGCCCTCGCGGTTAAGCGGAAAAAGCACTTCGGACGCGAACTTGCCGCCCTCTTCGAGCACGGCGTTGATGGTGTCTACATCCAGCTCGGCATGGGCCGGCATGGACTTGAAAGCGTCTTCGACCTTGAGCACTTCATGCAGGACGAACTGCATGTCGCGAAGCGGCGGGGTGTATTGACTCATGCTTGTCTCCTCAATGGCGTGGCGTCTTGATGCGCCGCGCACAAACAGAACGATCGTACGTTTTTTAATCGAAAAAAATGGCGGGATGGCTGGCGCCGACGCACGGGCGTCGGCGCCATCGCGGGGCTTAAACGCGCTCGAAGATGCCTGCCGCGCCCATGCCGGTGCCGATGCACATGGTGACCATGCCGTACTTGACGGAGGGGTCACGCTGCATGGCGCTCATGATGGTGGCGGTGCGGATCGCGCCGGTGGCGCCCAGCGGGTGGCCGAGGGCGATGGCGCCGCCCAGCGGGTTCACCTTGCTCGGGTCGAGTTCCAGCTGACGCATCACCGCCAGCGATTGCGCGGCGAAGGCCTCGTTCAGCTCGATCCAGTCCAGTTGCGACTGCGTCAGGCCGCCGGCCTTGAGCGCACGCGGGATGGCCTCGATCGGGCCGATGCCCATGATGTGCGGCGGCACACCGGCGACCGAGAAGCTCACGAAACGGGCGATCGGCGTCACGCCATAGCGCTTGACCGCGGCCTCGCTCATCAGCAGCACGGCGCCGGCGCCATCGGACATCTGCGAGCTGTTGCCTGCGGTGACCGAGCCGCGCGCGGCAAACACCGGGCGCAGTTTGCCGAGCTTTTCGATGGCCGCATCCGCGCGCGGGCCTTCGTCGTTTTCGCACAACGACTCAATGACGCGGACCGTGCCGCCCTCGCCCGGTACATGCGTGTGCACCGTGTAGGGGGTGATCTCGTCCTTGAAGTGGCCGGCGGCAATGGCGGCGCAGGCGCGCTGGTTGGACTGCAGCGCGAAGGCGTCCTGATCCTCACGGCTGATCTTCCATTGCTCGGCAACCTTCTCGGCGGTCAGACCCATACCGAAGGCAATGCCGAAGTTTTCCTGCTTGGCGAAGATGGCCGGGTTGAGGCTCACCTTGTTGCCCATGATCTGCGGCATCACGCTCATCGACTCGGTGCCGGCGGCGATCATCACGTCCGCCTGGCCGAGGCGGATCTGGTTGGCGGCATCGGACACCGCCTGGATGCCCGAGGCGCAGAAGCGGTTGGTGGTCACACCGGGCACGGTGTCGGGCAGGCCGGCCAGCAGCAGGCCGATGCGGGCGACGTTCATGCCCTGCTCGGCTTCCGGCATGGCACAACCGACGATCACGTCGCCGATCTCCGAGGCGTCCAGCCCCGGCACCTGGCAAACCACCGAGCGCAGCACGTGGGCGAGCATGTCGTCCGGGCGCACGCTGCGGAACATGCCGTTGCGCTTGGCAACCGGCGTGCGGGTGGCGGCGACGATGTAGGCTTCCTGAATCTGTTTCATCTGTGTCTCCAATACATATCGAGGAGTGTCGTAGGGCGGGCTTCAGCCCGCCGTTCTTTCTTCACCGAAAGCAGGCCGGTTGAAACCGGCCCTACGCCTCCTGTCAGTTCCTGAGCGGCTTGCCGGTTTCCAGCATATGGACGATGCGCTGCTGTGTTTTTTCGTTCTTGAGCAGCGCCATGAATTGCGCGCGCTCCACGTCGAGAATCCACTGCTCGCTCACACGTGCGTTGGTCTCCACCTCGCCACCGCACAGGGCGGTCGCGGCGGATTTGGCCACGGTGTAGTCATGCGCGGAGATAAAGCCGCCTTCGGCCATGTTCACCAGCATCATTTCGCAGGTGGCGATGCCGTTGCGACCGGCCACGGTGACCGCGCTGTTCATCATCGGCGGGCGATAGCCGGCTTCGGCCATGGCACGCGCACGGCGGATCGCCGCGTAGAGCAACTCGTGCGGGTTGAACAGAATGTCGTCCGAGGCCTTGGCGAAGCCCAGCTGCACGGCTTCGAGCGCGCTCTTGGCAACGGTGGCCATGGCGATGGTCTGGAAGCTGTTCTGGATGTAGAGATACACATCGCCACCGGCGGCACGCTGTGCCAGCTGATGCGCCTGCAGGGCAAACTCCTTGCAGCCGCCACCGGCCGGGATCAGGCCCACGCCGGCTTCGACCAGCCCGACATAGCTTTCGAGTGCCATCACGCGGTGCGAGGCGTGCATCACGAACTCGCAACCGCCGCCCAGCGCCATGCCCTGCACGGCAGCCACGACCGGCACCTGCGCGTGCTTGAGCGTCATCGAGGCGCGCTGGAACTTGTCCACCGTGCGCTCGAGCAGATCAAACTGGCCGGCCTTGAGGGTTTCGGCCACTTGCATCAGGTTGGCACCCACGGCAAACGGTGCGTCATGCCACACCACCAGGCCGTCGAGGTCGCGCTCGGCACGGGCCACGGCTTCGATCACACCGTCCAGCACTTCGTTGCCGATGGCGTGCATCTTGGAAGTGATGGACAGAATGCCGATGCGCGCGTCCTGGTCGGGCCGCGTCCATAGGCGTACGCCTTCGTTTTCCCAGATCGTCTCGCCGCGGTCTTTCGGCGCTTCGCCCAGCACTTGCTCGGGATAGAGCTGGCGGCCATAGACCGTCAGGGCCGAGCGGGCCTTCAGTGCGTCGTCGGCCGCCGAGTAGGAGCCGGCCGCTTCATGCACGCCCTTGCGGGCAAACACCCAGCCGGGCAGCGGTGCGTTGACCATGGTCTTGCCGGCGTCGATGTCGGCCTGGATCGCTTGCGCGATGTCAGCCCAACCGGCGGCCTGCCAGGTTTCGAAGGGGCCCATGCTCCAGCCGAAGCCCCAGCGCATGGCGAAGTCCAGATCGCGGGCATTGTCGGCGATGTCGCCGAGGTGATAGGCGCAGTAATGGAACACGTCGCGGAAGATCGCCCACAGGAACTGTGCCTGCGGGTGGGCGCTTGCGCGCAGCTGGGCGAACTTCTCGGCCGGGTTGCGGTTCTTGAGAATGGCCGCCACTTCGGGCGCCACCTCGCCGGCGCTGGGGCGGTAGTCCTGCTGCGCCACGTCCAGCACCATGATTTTCTTGCCTTCCTTGCGGAAGATGCCAGCGCGGGTCTTCTGGCCCAGCGCGCCTTTTTCGATCAGCGCCTTCAGCCACACCGGCGCCTGGAACAGACCATGCCACGGGTCCTTCGGCAAGGTAGCGTCCATGGTGCCGATCACATGCGCCAGGGTGTCCAGACCGACGACGTCGGCGGTGCGATAGGTGGCGCTCTTGGGACGGCCGATGCTCGGGCCGGTCAGCGCATCGACTTCGTCAAAACCGAGGCCGAGCTGCTGGGTGTGATGCATCACGGCGAGGATGGAGAACACACCGACGCGATTGGCGACAAAGTTGGGCGTGTCTTTGGCGCGAACAATGCTCTTGCCCAGGCGGGTGGTCAGCCAGGTTTCGAGATCATCGAGCATCTGCCCGTCGGTCGTTTCGGTGGGGATTAACTCGACCAGCGGCATGTAGCGCGGCGGGTTGAAGAAGTGGATGCCGCAGAAGCGCGGGCGCAGCGCCACTGTCATGCCCTCGGACAGCGCGTTGATCGGCAGGCCGGAGGTGTTGGAGGCAAAGATGGCGTCGGTGCGGATGAAGGGGGCGACCTTGGCGTAGAGGTCGAGCTTCCATTCCATTTTCTCGGCGATGGCCTCGATGATCAGGTCGCACTCGCGCAGCTTTTCGAGATCCGAGCCGTAGTTGGCGGCCTCGATGTATTGCGCGCGGTCCTTGCTGCCCAGCGGCTTGGGGTCAAGCTTCTTGAGACTGGCGATAGCCTTGTCCACGATGCCGTTCGGCTTGCCTTCCTTGGCCGGCAGGTCGAACAGCACGACGGGCACATCGGCGTTGGCGCAGTGGGCGGCGATCTGCGCCCCCATCACACCGGCGCCCAGCACCGCCACCTTGCGAATGATCAGTTTGCTCACATGCTCCTCCTGTCACTTCCGTGAATGCGTTAGCCGGCCATGCCGGCTGCAGGGCGATGTTGCCGCGATGCCCTCGGACGCTGCCGAAGCCCAACGCCAACTCGCGCTTTTTGTTCTACCCAGCGGTCAATATGGCCCGCTTCGGCAGTCTTTTCCACCTGCCTGAATGACACACGCTCAAGCAGTTCCGTTCCGGCTCAAAAAATAGATCGAACGTTCGTTTGAATTCTAGCGTAAAAAAATGGTTTGGCAAGTCCACCCGAACATCATGCGCTCAGCGCCGCCGCCAATACGCCCGCCGTCGGCGCCAGATCGGCGCTGGGCGCATTGAAGCCCGCCACAATAAAAGGCATCAGACGCCGCAACATTGCCTCGGGACGACCCGCCTCTTCCAGCGCGTAGATTTCCGTCATGCGCATCACGTCCTTGCCGGCCATCGCGTAGGCCACCATGCCGACAAAGAAATACATGCGCCAGACCACGTCGGCCTCGGACAGCGCCGGCAGCGCGCGCATGAAGGCACACTTGTAGCGCTCGACCGCCTCGGCATACTCGGAGGGGAAAAAGTCCTCCACCCCGGCCTCGGGCTCATAAAAGGCCCGCCCGATCATCTGCTTGAACACCGCGCCCGAAATATTGCCCTTGCGGGTCAGGCGCAGCGCAGAAGAAACAAAGGCCTCAACCAGCACATCCACAGAAATCGGCGCACCACCGGCCTGCTTCTCCAGGCGGTCGAGGTAGCCCACACGACTGGTGTCGCGCTGCCCCAGCGCCCGGGCGTAAACAGCCTCCATCAAGCCCTTCTTGGAGCCGAAGTGATAACTCACCATCGCCAGAGGCACCCCGGCCTCGGTGGTGATCCGGCGCACAGACGTGGCGGAAAAGCCGTGTTCGGTGAACAGATGTTCGGCGGCGTCGAGAAGCCGGGTTTTGGCGTCTGTCGGCGCGTGATCGTTTGAGCTCATTGAGATGGGCGAAAGAACCTTCAAATGCGGAAACGGGACAACATGCCCCTGAAACAACACCGGCCCGGAAAATTCCAGGCCGGCGTTTTCAATCACAAGCTCAACAATCAGAAGTTGTGGTTGACCTGAACCGACAGGATATCTGCACTGGTCGAGAAATCGCCACGCACGAACTGCGACGTTGCGGTGGTACCAATCACCGTACGACGATCAATGCTCGAGTCCTTGAAGAAGATGTGCGAGTAGCCCACATCGACCGAGGTCTGCTTCGACAGCGCGTAGTTCACACCAAAGGACACCCAGGTGCGGTCGCTATCGGGCAGGCGCACGGTGCGCGAGGCCGAGCTTTGCACAGGCGACTTGTCATAGGCCACACCGAAGCGCAGCTTGACCGTGTCGTTGTACTTGTAGTTCGCGCCCAGACCGATGCGATAGCTATCCTTGAAATCGAGCGCTTCGTTGGTCAGGGTTGCGCCGGTGTTCTTGTTCTTGACGTGCAGACCAGGCAGGCTGGACCAGCCCGTCCAGGTAAAGTCACCGAGCATTTCCCACTTGTCGCTCAGCTGCTGCGACACGGCCAGCGAGAAGCTGTCCGGCAACTCGACGTCGACAACGGCGGGCGTGACACCCGCCGGCGACTCGCTCTCGCCTTCGACCTCGAGTTCAATCTTGGAGCGATAGGTCACGCCCAGACGGGTCGTCGGCGAGATCTGGAACATCGCACCGATGTTGTAGCCGATGGCGGTGTCATCACCGGTCAGCTTCGACTCACGATCGGTACCGGCAACGGGCACCTTGCTGCGCAGATCGGCTTCGAACTTGAAGAAGTTCAAGCCAAAGCCCAGCGAGACCATGTCGTTCACTTTGTAGCCGATCGAGGGGTTGATGTTGATGCCCTTGATCTCGGAATACGAACCCTGATAGCGGCCGAAGAAGTTCTCTTCCCATTCGGTGGCATTACCGAAAGTCGGCGAAACGCCCACACCAACAAACATGCGGTCATTGACCGAGTAGGTGTAGTAGAAGGCCGGAATCACTGACAGGCCACCCGCATCGCCACCGTCACCGCTGGCAACCAGCGAGAGCGTCGACGGCGAGGTGCCGGTGTTGTCAAACGTCAGTGAGCGCTGCAGCAAGGTCACAGCACCGCTGATGTTGTGGCCTTTGGGAAGATAGGTCATACCGGCCGGGTTGAAGAAAACCGTCGACGCATCCTCGGCCGCAGCCGCAGCCCCGGCGTACGCATTGCCGTTACCTGCACCGTTCTGGTTCTGCAACGCAAAGCCCGCTGCCGCCGCGTTCCCACTGCCGAGTGCCAGCAGAGCCAGCGGTACCAAACGTGCGATGTGCTTCATTTTCATTTTATAGTCTCCTCACTGCGCCAAATAATGCCCTTGCGGGTCTTTTCCCCGTTCGTTCTGGACGGGGGTTCAATGCTGGTCGCCACACCCCGTGGCGCCCTTCCAAATCACTTCGCTACTGGCGGCAACGGCCGCTTTTTGCCTTCGTTGTCCACCGACACATAGGTCAGCTTGGCTTCGGTCACCTTGACCACCACCGGGTCTTCGGGATGCCGCTCGGCATAGACCTCGACGGCGATGGTGATGGAGGTGCGCCCTTCCTTGACGATGGTGGCGTAGAAGCTGAGCAGGTCGCCCACCGACACCGGCTGCTTGAACAGGAAGGAATCGATACTGATGGTCGCCACCCGCCCACAGGCACGACGCCGGGCGGGGATCGCGCCGGCGATGTCGACCTGCGCAGCAATCCAGCCGCCAAACACGTCGCCGGTGGGGTTGGTGTCGGCCGGCATCGGCATCACGCGCAGGGCGAGATCGCGATCGTCGGGCAGGCTGCAGATCTGGGTGTCGTGAGTCATGTGCTGTGCTCCGTTGCCGTCAGGCGCCCTCAGGCACCAGCGGCGTGGCCGGTTCATCGGTGGCAGGCACATCGCCACGCATGCGCAAGCTCTGGATGGGCCCGCCCGAGAAAGGCGCAAAGCCCGTGCCAAAGATCACCCCCGCGTCGGCCAGATCGCCATCGGCCACCACGCCGGCTTGCACACAGCGCTTCGCGGCCTGCAGTAATGGCTCGATGATACGGTCAGCCAAACCAGCAGGGATTGATCCAGATGTGGCTTTTTGTGCCTTGCCGCCCGCCCACACATAGAAGCCTTCGCCGGTTTTTTTGCCAAGTTTGCCGGCATCGACCCGCTGCACCAGACAGCGCGGCGCGTCGCCGGCGTCACTGCCAGTGAGCGCCTGACCTGCGGCCACGGCGATGTCGAGGCCCACGGTGTCGACCAGTTCGACCGGGCCGATCGGCATGCCCCAGGCGACCAGTGCCGCGTCGATGGTTTCGGGCGCGATGCCTTCATCGACACAGCGCAGGGCTTCGAGCATGTAGGGGCCGAGCACGGCGTTGACCAGAAAACCCGGTGCGCTCTTGACCGGCAGGGGCAGCTTGTCGATCTTGCGCACGAAGGTGGCGGCACGCTTGACGGCCTCAGGGTCGGACTGTTCGCCCGTCACCACTTCGACCAGCGGCAACATGGCCACCGGGTTGAAGAAGTGGATGCCAACCAGGCGCTCCGGCGCGCTCAGCGCGGTGGCGATATCTTCGAGCCGCAGGCTGGAGGTATTGGTGGCGAGCACCGCCCCGGGTTTGGCGCGGCGCTCGATGTCGGCAAACAGCGCGCGCTTGGCCTCGAGGTTTTCGTAGATGGCCTCGATGATCACGTCGGCATGGGCCACGCCGTGACCTTGCGGATCGGGAATCAGGCGGTCGAGCGCAAAGCGGGCCTGGCGCTTGTCGCTGCGGAATTTCTTGTCGTAGAGCTTGGCGGCGCGGGCCACCGCCGGGGCGATGCGCTCGGCGGACTGGTCCTGCAGCGTGACCGTCATGCCGCGCAGCGCGCACCACGCGGCGATGTCGCCGCCCATCACACCGGCGCCGACCACATGCACGCGCTTGGGCGCGAAGTCACTGTCCTTGCCGAAGCCCTTGAGGCGCTCTTGCAGGAAGAACACCCGCACCAGATTCTTGGCCGTGGATGAGCGGAAGATGGCGTCCATCGACGATGCACTGCTCGCCGGCACGTCCAGCGCATTGCCGCCGAAGTTGGCCCAGATGTCGATGATTGCGTAGGGCGCGGGGTAATGCTCTGGCCGCGCCTTGGTGGCGACCTGCTTGCGCGCCTTGTTGGCCACCACTGACTTGAGCGGGCCATTCAGCAGGCGCTGCATGAAAGACAGTTTGCGCGCCGGCTGACCGGACATCACCAGCACGCGGGCGGCGTTATCCATCACACGCGGTGCCACGCAGGCGTCGACCAGGCCCATGCGATGGGCGCGCTTGGCGTCCAGGCCCTTGCCGGTGAGCATCAGGTCCAGCGCCGCGCCCGGCCCGACCAGCTCGGGGAGCCGCAGCATGCCGCCCCAACCGGGCACGATGCCGAGCATCACTTCGGGCAAGGCCAGCCGGGTGCCGGGCTCATCCACCGCGATGCGGTAACGACAGGCCAGCGCCAGTTCCAGACCACCGCCCATGCAATGACCGCGAATCAGGGCCAGCGTCGGAAAGCTGACGGCGGCGAGCTGGTTCATCAAGTCCCAGCCGCGCTTGACCAGCGCACGCGCCGCTTCGGCGGAATCGATCTGAGTGAACTCTTCGATATTCGCCCCGGCGATGAAGCCGGCCGGCTTGGCCGAGGCAATCACCAGCGCCTTGGGCGGCGCACTGGACAGCGCCGACAGCACGCGCGAGAGCTCGCTCATCGCCTCGGAGGAGAGGGTGTTGGTGCTGCTCTGGGCCGCGTCGAAGTCCAGCCAGGCCAGACCCTCGTCTTCACGGCGAAGTCGCCAGTGTTTATAAGTCATTCCATTCGCTCGCGTCGTTGGCGCCCGGTGTCTCCGGGGCGCATCACACTTGATGTCCATGAGCTGCAAACGCCACGCACAAGGCGCCGGCGCCTACATTGACGGCCGCGGTCTGGCTCATGTGCGAGACCAGCACCTCGACGCCCGCTGCATTCGCGGCCTTTTCCATCGTGGCAAAGCCCGGCATCGCGCTGACGCGATCAACCGGCCCGCCATAACTCACACAAATGCAGGGCACATCCAGGCCCTGCGCAATCTGCCGTTCGGCACGCGCAAACAAGGACGTCACGCCGCTCTCGAAGCCGCGCACCTTGCCCACCGGGCCGGTGTTGTCCTGATGGGCGTGCAGCACCGGCTTGACCTTGAGCATCGAGCCGACTGCGTAGGCCGCCCAGTTCACGCTGTGGTCGCCCTTCTTGGCGGCGCGCCGCATGATGTAGTAAAGGTCATCAGCCACCATGAAGGCATGCAAGCCATTGGCCACATGCGACAAACGGGGGCTCATCGCATCCAGCGCCGTGCCCGCGTCGCGCAGCCGTACCGCCTCGTAGGCCAGCACGCCCTGCCCGGCAAACAGCGTGCGCGAGTTGATCACCGTCGCACCCCAGCTCAGACTCAGCCCCGCGGCGCGGCGCACATCACGCGCGCTTCGGCCGGCGGTCAGAGCGGCCTGGGTGGCGTGCGCAAAGATCGGGCTGCGGCCGCTGGTGATGGTCATGCACACCAGGTGGTCGTAAGCAGTGACCCAATTGTTCAAAAACAGGGTTTCGATCTCGGTCGCCGACAAGGGCGCGGACTCGGCATGCAGCTCGGCGCGCTTGTCCTGACGCTCGCGGTAAAAGGCGGCGGTCATCACCGGGTCGCGGGTGTCGACAAGCTGACGCTCACCCACGCGCAGGCCGATCGGCAGCACATGAATGCCTTTGTCTGCCAGGAAGTCTCCGGGCAAGTCGCATGCGGCATCGACCACCAAACCGATCTTCATCGGTACGCCTCACCCATCAAAATTCGAAGAACTGCAATCGCTGTCGGGACGGACCCGAAGGCTACGGCGGGCGCGGGGCTTGGCAATATGCAGGGGGGCATCACCGCCACCCGCGCCCGACCGTAACCTGTCGCCCTCACAGGGCTTCAACCAACATGGCACCGCCTTGTCCGCCACCAATGCAGATACTGGCAATGCCGCGCTTGCCGCCGTTGCGGCGAAGCACATTCAAGAGATGCAAGACGATGCGCGCACCGCTGGCGCCCACCGGATGGCCTTGCGCCACGGCACCACCGTCGACGTTCAGACGACTCTCATCCAGCACGCCCATGGCGCCGTCGAAACCGAGCTCGTTACGGCAGTAATCTTCGTCGTCCCAGGCACGCAGACAGGCGATCACCTGGGCGGCAAAGGCTTCGTTGATTTCCCACGCATCCAGATCGTTCAGCGCGAGCCCGTGGCGTTGCAGGATCGGCGACGCCGCATGCACCGGGCCGAGGCCCATCTGATCGGGCGCGAGACCGGCCCACTGGCTGTCGGCGATCTTGCCGATCGGCTCGAGGCCGTGCTTGTCGACCGCCGCTTCGGAGGCGAGGATCAGCCAGGCCGCGCCGTCGGTGATCTGCGAGCTGTTGCCGGCAGTGACCTTGCCGTAGCGCTTATCAAAGAAGGGGCGCAACTTGGCCAGATTGGGCGCGGTCGAGTCGGCACGCATGCCGTCGTCCTGCGCATACACTTTTCCGTCGCGACCGATCAGCGGAATGATTTCGTCAAAATGCCCGGCGGCCTGCGCAGCAATCACGCGCTGGTGGCTGCGGGCGGAGAACTCGTCCATCTCTTCGCGGGTGATGCCGAACTTCCAGGCCAGATTCTCGGCCGTCTGACCCATCAGCTGGCCGACGATCGGGTCGGTCAGGCCTTTCATGATGCCGATCACCGGCGCGAGATAGCCGAGCTTGAACTGGCGCAGCGCGGCGACTTTCTGGCCGGCCGTTTTGGTCGCGTACCAGCCGGACAGCCAACGCACCATGGCGTCGGAGAGCAAGAGCGGCGCCCGTGACAGCGCGTCAGACCCGCCGGCCAGCACCAGATCGGAGCGACCGGCCTGAATGTTGACCAGGGCCGAATCGAGCGCCTGCATGCCGCTGGCGCAATTGCGCATCACCGTCCAGCCGGGCACCTTGAGACCGCAGCCCATGCGCAGCGCCACCACCCGGCCGATGTTCACTTCGTCCGGCGAAGGGCTGGCGCAACCGAGGATGACCTCGTCGAGCTGGTCCGGCGCAAAGCGCTGGCGCGACAGCAGCGCCGACCCGGCCGCAGTGGCCAGATCGGAGGCCGCGAACGGCCCCGGCGTGTTGCGTGACTTGAGAAAGGGCGTGCGCGCCCCGTCGATGATGTACACCGGCTTGTTCATGCGCTTGTCCCTCACGCAACCTTGCGGCGCGAATCCTGGTCAGCGGGCGATACGTCTTCAAGCGCAGCGCGCAGGCCGAAGTCGTATTCGAAGTCATCCACCCGGATCACCATGTCGCGCAGCTTGCCGCGACGGACGATGACCGCGTATTCCACATCGGTAATGACCCGCGCCTCAAGTGCCTTGGCGTAGAGCGCGTCGACACCGCCGCCGATGATCAGCCCCGGCGAGAACTGCCCGCCCTTGACGGCGCGCTTGACCTTCTGCTCGATCGGCTCGGCCTCGACTGTGGCCAGCAGCGCGGCCTCCAGTGCGGCGACGGGATCTTCGAGATCGGTGCCGACGTAGCAGTCGGACACCAGCCGGTCGCGCGTGGCAGACGGGTTGATCAGCAGCTTGGCCACATCGTGGCCGAGGCGGTCAGACGGCACCACGTAGGGGCGACCGATCGGGAACACCACCACATGACGCAGCACTGCGGCGAAGAACTTGTTGGGGAAGTTGGCGATCACGCCCTCGAAGGCGTTCTGGATCTTGAACATCGCGTCCCACACCGCCCAGTGCATCAGCGGCGCGTCTTCCGGCTGACGACCTTCGGCCTCGTAGCGCTTGAGCGTGGCAGACACCAGATACATCAGCGAGAGGATGTCGCCCAGACGGGCCGACAGCTTTTCCTTGCGCTTGAGCGCGCCGCCCATAGTGCCCATGGAGATGTCGGACAGGAAGGCGAAGGCGGCCGAGTAGCGCGTCAGCTGCTGGTAATAGCGCTTGGTTTCGGGCGCGATATTGCCCGGCACCTTGACGAAGTGCGAACCGGTCAGGCCCATCACCAGCGCCCGCGAGATATTGCTCACGGTGTAGCCGATGTGACCCCAGAAGGCCTTGTCGAAGGTCTCCAGGTCGTTGTCTTGCGCCGCGTGCATCTCTTTGAGCACATACGGATGGCAGCGGATCGCGCCCTGACCAAAGAGGATCAGGCTGCGCGTGAGGATGTTCGCGCCTTCGACGGTAATACCGACCGGAATCTGCTGGTAAGCACGGCCGAGGAAGTTCTGCGGACCGAGGCAGATGCCTTTGCCGCCGATCACGTCCATGCCGTCATTGACGGTCTGGCGAGCGCGCTCGGTGACGTGATATTTGGCGATGGCCGACACGACCGACGGCTTTTCGCCGAGGTCGACCGCGCTGGCGGTCATGATGCGCGCCGCGTCCGACAGATAGGTGTTGGCGCCAATGCGGGTCAGCGCCTCTTCGACGCCTTCGAAACGGCCGATGGCGGTCTTGAACTGGTAGCGTACGCGAGCATACGCACCGACGGCGCGAGCCGTGAGCTTCTGCATGCCGGTGTTCGAACCGGGCAGTGAAATCGAGCGCCCTGCCGCCAGCGACTCCATCAACATGCGCCAGCCCTGGCCGACCATCTTTGGGCCGCCAATCACAAAGTCGAGCGGCATGAACACGTCCTGACCACGGATCGGGCCGTTCATCCACACCGCGTTGAGCGGGAAGTGACGACGACCGATTTCCACACCCGGGTGATTCCACGGCACCAGCGCGCAGGTGATGCCGACATCTTCGGTTTCGCTCAGCAAGTGGTCGGGGTCAAACAGACGGAAGGCGAGGCCGAACACCGTGCACACCGGTGCCAGCGTGATGTAACGCTTGTCGAAGGACACACGCACGCCGAGCACTTCTTCGCCCTGCCACATGCCTTTGCACACCACGCCGGCGTCGGGGATCGACGCGGCATCGGAGCCGGCCCATGGGCTGGTCAGCGCAAAGGCGGGGATCTCCTGGCCTTTGGCCAGACGCGGCAAATAGTGGTTTTTCTGTTCCGGCGTGCCGTAATGCAGCAGCAACTCGGCCGGACCGAGTGAGTTGGGCACCATCACCGTGACGGCGGCCGCCGACGAACGCGTCGACAGCTTGGTGACTACCTGCGAATGCATGAAGGCGGAGAAGCCCTTGCCGCCATATTCCTTGGGAATGATCATGCCGAGGAAGCCAGCGGACTTGATGTAGTCCCACACCTCCTGCGTCAGATCCTGCTTCTGGGCACTTTCCCATTCGTCGGTCAGGCGGCACAGTTCAGTGGTTTCGACATCGAGAAACTGCTGCTCTTCCTCAGACAGCTTCGGCCACGGATAGGCCAGCAGTTTTTGCCAGTTGGGCGCACCGGCAAACAGATCGCCTTCCCACCACACGGTGCCAGCCTCAAGCGCATCCTTTTCGGTCTGCGACATCGACGGCAACGCCTTGCGGAAGGCACTGAGAATCGGCTCACTGACCAGCGACTTGCGCAGCGAAGGCACCAGAAACACGCCCATGATCGCGACGTACACGAGCAGTGTCATCACCACCGCGCCCACCGGCCACGCACCCACCCAGGCCAAGCCGGACAGCCACACCAGACCCGTCACAAACCAGGCAAAAAATGGCGCTCGCCCGTAGGCGAGCGCACCTGCCAAGGGAGGGAGGGACAGAAAAAACCAGATCATGTGCTACGTCTCCTCGTTGGGTGCGGCGCGTTCTCGTGCGCGCTCACACCCGGTCATCACGCCGCGTCGCGGCGGATTGTTCGTGACTCAATCACTTCTTCCGGCAAGGGGGCTCGCAGGCCACCGAGCAGGAAGGACATCAATCGCGGCATCAATCGCGTCGGGTCCTCATCATCAAAGTCCCCGGCAAACAACTTCAGTGCATCCGTCCCCGCAATTGCGTAGGACATCGCCCCCATCATGAAATGGAAGCGCCACAAAATTTCTTCGCGCGGCACGTCGGGCAGCGCCCGGTAGAGCGCGCTCATGAAGCGCTGCACTACCTCGGCGTACTCTTCGGCCAGAAACTGCCGCACAAACTCGTTCGGCTCGGTATACGTCCGCCCCAGCAAGCGCATGAAGGTCGCGCCGCCATGCTCCGTATCGGCCGCCATCTTCAACGACACGCCAAAAAAAGCCGCCACGATCTTGCTCGGCTTCAGCGGCGCACCGTTCGCCACAGCCTCTTCCGCTTCCAGCGCGATCAGACGGTCACGATTCAACTCCGTCAGACGACGGCGAAACACTTCCTGAATCAGCGCATCCTTGCTGCCGAAGTGATAATTCACGGCGGCCAGATTCACCCCGGCCTGCCCCGTAATCATTCGCATCGACGTGGCTTCAAATCCGTGCGTCATAAACAGCAATTCTGCCGCGTTCAAAATCCGCGCCCGGGTATCCGGGCCCTGCTTAGCCGTTGCCTCGCTCATGGGGATCACGCTCCTTCGTTCTTGTTGTGTTTTGGGGCAGATCATCGCAAAAGCTGGACGCAATCCTGTTCAAACGTTCGTTTGAATCATACGTTCTGCTAAAACGATGTCAACTGATTTTTAGGTCTCCCACCGAAAAATATCAATCGGCGGTGCAACATAAATGCCTGA
>JBFIJC010000025.1:0-21672 GCA_041600915.1 Nitrogeniibacter sp. | reverse complement strand
TGCCCGTCGTGGCCTTCGCCAGCATTCACTGGAACCGCACGGTTTTCCCCGAGGGCGCGAACGACACGCCTGCCTGAGGGTCGAACTCAGTCACAACACAGCAAGGAGAGCGCCATGGCGGCAACTGAGACAGCCGTACTCGGTGGGGGATGCTTCTGGTGCCTGGAGGCGGTGTACCGCGATATTCGCGGGGTGAGCCGGGTGGTGTCGGGCTATTGCGGCGGCGCCGTTGATGCGCCCGATTACCACGCCGTGTGTGAAGGGCGCACAGGCCACGCCGAAGTGGTGCAGATCGAATTTGATCCGGCCGCGGTGAGTTTTCGCCAGTTGCTGGAAGTGTTTTTCGTCATCCACGACCCGACCACGCTCAACCGGCAGGGCAATGATTCCGGCACGCAGTATCGCTCGGTGATCTTCGCGCAAAGCCCGGCGGAGCGTGCCGAGGCCGAGGCGGTGATGGCCGAGTTGCGCGCCGAGGGTGCTTTTGCCGACCCCATCGTCACCGAGCTGCTCGATGCCGAGCGTTTCTGGCCGGCAGAGGACTACCACCAGGATTACCTCGCTCGCAACGGCCATCAGCCCTATTGTCAGGCCGTGGTGTCACCCAAGCTGGCCAAGTTCCGGGCACGCTTCGCGGCGCTGCGTTCGAGCTGAGGCGGTACAATCCGGGTTCAATTTCCAAGGAGGCAACATGACTGAGCAAACCACCACGGCCAGCGGCCTGATCATTGAAGAGCTGGTTGTTGGCGAAGGCGCAACCGCCGAATCCGGTCAGCACGTGAAGGTGCATTACACCGGCTGGCTGACTGACGGGCGCAAGTTTGATTCGAGCAAGGATCGCAACGATCCCTTCGTGTTTCCGCTCGGCCAGCGCCATGTCATCTCCGGCTGGGACGAGGGCGTTCAGGGTATGAAGGTTGGCGGCACGCGCAAGCTGACGATTCCGCCCGAACTGGGCTACGGCGCCCGCGGCGCAGGCGGCGTGATTCCGCCGAACGCCACGCTGGTGTTCGAAGTGGAGTTGCTGGACGTCAAGTAAAGCGAGATGTCACGCAAAAACGGCCGCTGCGAGCGGCCGTTTTTTATGGGCGCTTGCGCCGAAGGAATGCGCCAAGCACGGCGAGGCCGCCGAGCAGCATGGCCGCCGGCGCGGGCTCGGGGACGGTGACCGTCGGCAGGGCGGCCAGGGTTTGCGCATCCCAATAGCTCGGCAGTGTTTGCCACAAGTTGTTGTTGTGCTCGCCGTCTGTGACAAAGGCATAGCCGAAGTTGGCCACCGGGGCGCCGCCAATCACCGACTGCATGGTGGCCGCATCGGCGCCGTGCAGGAGCATGCCGAAGCGCGAGGCGTCGAACTGATTCTGGTAGGCCGGCGCGACAAACTGATCGAGGTTGTGGGCGAACTCTTCGAAGATCACCAGGGTGTCGAAGATATCGAGGTAGCCGATGTCGGCCGGCGTGCCGGGGTTGCCGATGAGACCGAGCGCCGGGTTGGACTCGCGCACATGACTGCCGAGGTCGGTGAAGTAGCCCAGATCCCTGGCGTACTCGGAGACTTCATCGACAAAGAAGCCGTCCAGGGCGTACCAGTCGAGATAGCGGTCGATCTCCTGGGTGACCTCGGAGAAGCTGCGTGCGCCCCAGTCCGTGCCCACATACGCATAGACCTTGCCGCCGGCCGCGCGCAGTGCGTTGATGGCAGTGCTGTGGCTGGCGTCGATGGCCGTGCCGGCGCCGTTGTCGGGGTTGATGATCACGCTCAGGGGCTGGCGGGCTGCGGTGTCAGTGAGTTGCTGCCACTCGGCGGTGTGCGTGCCGGGGTAGAAGTAGGCCGGCACCAGCAGCTCTACGCCGTTCGCGTGGGCGGCACCGGTGGCCAGGCAGGCGCTGGCGCCGAGCATGAGGGTTCGAATCATTGGGGTCATGGCTGCCTTTGTGTGATGGCGAGGCTGGCTTTGATGCCGGCTCATTGACTTCAATGATGTCGGCATTGGTGCGCGTGCGCTAGCCCCTGAACTGAAACAAATTGCAGCAGGCGCGGGCTCAGGCCGTCAGCAGTTCGAGCAGGGCCGGGCCGTAGGCGTCGAGCTTGCGGTCGCCAATGCCGGAGACCGCGCCCAGGGCTTCGAGCGAGTCCGGTTTGCGGTTGGCGATTTCGAGCAAGGTGGCGTCGTGAAAGATGACGTAGGCCGGCACATTGCGTTCGCGGGCGGTGTCGGCCCGCCATTCGCGCAGCCGCTCGTAGAGTTCGGCTTCGGCGCCGGTCGGTACGATGCGGCCGCGGCCCGCCTTGAGGCGCTTGCTCTTCTTGACGGGTTGGCGGATCTCGAAAGCCGCCTCGCCCTTGAGCAGCGGCCGGGCGGTTTCGGTGAGCATCAGCGCGCCAAAGCGATCATGGTCGACGGCCAGAAAGCCGCGCGCGACCAGTTGCCGGAACACGCTGCGCCAGAGCTTGTCGTCGAGGTCGGCACCGATGCCGAAGGTGGTGAGTGATTCATGGCCGCGATCGCGCACCTTGTCGGTGGCTTCGCCGCGCAGCACGTCGACGAGGTAGGCCGCGCCGTAGCGCTGGTCGGTGCGATAGACGCAGGACAGCGCCTTGCGCGCCGCGTCGGTGACGTCCAGCGTCTTGGGCGGGTCGATGCAGTTGTCGCAGTTGCCGCAGGGCTGGGCGGCTTCGCCGAAGTAGCTGAGCAGGTGCTGACGGCGGCAGTCGGTCGCTTCGACCAATCCAACCAGGGTGTCGAGGCGGTTGCCGGCCAGGCGCTTGAACGCTTCGCTGCCTTCGGATTCGTCGATCATCCGGCGCTGTTGCACCACGTCGGCCGCGCCCCAGGCCATCCAGGCTTCGGCGGCCAGGCCGTCGCGGCCGGCGCGTCCGGTTTCCTGGTAATAGCCTTCAATCGAGCGCGGCAGATCGAGGTGGGCGACGAAGCGCACATCGGGCTTGTCGATGCCCATGCCGAAGGCGATGGTGGCGACCATCACCACGCCGTCTTCGCGCAGGAAGCGGCGCTGGTGCTCGGCGCGCTGATCCTGCGGCAGACCGGCGTGGTAGGGCAGGGCCTTGACGCCTTGCTCGGCCAGCCACGCGGCGGTCTCCTCGACCTTGCGGCGCGACAGGCAATAGACGATGCCGGCCTCGCCCGCATGCTCCTGGACGAAGTCGAAAAGCTGCTTGCGCGGGCCGTCTTTCTCGACCATGCGATAGCGGATGTTCGGCCGGTCGAAGCTGGCGACAAAGCGGCGCGCCTCAGTGAGGTTGAGCCGGAGGGCGATTTCTTCGCGGGTCTGGTGGTCGGCCGTGGCCGTCAGCGCGATGCGCGGCACATTCGGAAAACGCTCGGAGAGCACCGACAGCTGCAGGTATTCCGGCCGGAAATCGTGCCCCCACTGCGAAACGCAATGCGCCTCGTCGATGGCGAACAGTGCGATGCCGCCGTTTTCGTGGGTGTGGTCGAGCTGGGCCAGGGTGCGCGCGTTGAGCAGGCGCTCGGGCGCGACATAGAGCAGGTCCAGCCCGCCGGACATCCAGCGGCGCTCAACCGCCTCGGCCGCGTCGGGCGTCAGGCTGGAGTTGAGATAAGCCGCCGCCACGCCGGCCTCTTGCAAGGCGCTGACCTGATCCTGCATCAGCGCGATCAGCGGCGAGATGACGATGGCGGTGCCGCTGCGCATCAGGGCCGGGATCTGGTAACACAAAGACTTGCCGCCGCCGGTGGGCATCAACACCAGGGCATCACCGCCTTCGGCCACATGGCCAACG
Organism: Nitrogeniibacter sp.; assembly: GCA_041600915.1. GTDB lineage: Bacteria > Pseudomonadota > Gammaproteobacteria > Burkholderiales > Rhodocyclaceae > Nitrogeniibacter. The sequence continues at coordinate 17,906 of JBFIJC010000025.1, read as the reverse complement.
ACGGCGGCTTGCTCGCCGCGGAACTCGGGGTAGCCGAAAACGTGCTGAAGAATTTCGTGGGCGCGGGACATGGGGCGACATTCTACCGGGGCGAGGGCGGGTGAACGAAAAACGGTGATCCGCAGATCACCGTTTTTGCATGCCGTTGGTCGGTCTGGTCAGACTTCGAGGTCCTGGAACAGCGCGGTCGACAGATAGCGCTCGCCGAAGGACGGGATCACCACGACAATCAGCTTGCCCTTGTTCTCGGGCCGGCGGGCGACTTCCAGCGCGGCGCTGACGGCGGCGCCGGAGGAAATGCCGACCAGCAGACCTTCTTCGGCGGCCATGCGGCGGGCGGTGCTGAAGGCGTCTTCATTTTTGACGCGCACCACTTCGTCGTAGATGTCCGTGTTGAGGACCTCGGGCACAAAGCCGGCGCCGATGCCCTGGATGGGGTGCGGGCCTTTCTGGCCGCCGGAGAGCACCGGGCTGGCGTCGGGTTCGACGGCGATGATCTGCACACCCGGCTTGCGCGCCTTGAGCACTTCGCCCACGCCGGTGATGGTGCCGCCGGTGCCGATGCCCGAGACCACGATGTCGATCTGGCCGTCGGTGTCATTCCAGATTTCTGCGGCCGTGGTCTTGCGGTGGACTTCCGGGTTGGCCGGGTTGGCGAACTGTTGCGGGATGAGGTAGCGCGAGTCGGCGGCGGCCAGTTCTTCGGCCTTGCGGATGGCGCCGCCCATGCCGTCGGGGCCGGGGGTGAGAATCAGCTCGGCGCCGTAGGCCTTGAGCAGCAGGCGACGCTCGCGGCTCATGGTCTCTGGCATGACGAAGGCGCATTTGTAGCCGCGTGCCGCGCAGACCATGGCTAGACCGATGCCGGTGTTGCCCGAGGTTGGCTCGAGGATGATGGTGTTGGCATTGATTTTGCCGGCGGCTTCAGCGGCGTTGATCATGGAGACCGCGATGCGGTCCTTGACGCTGTGGGCCGGATTGTAGAATTCGAGTTTGCACGCGATGGTCGCGTCAATGCCCGCGTTGACGCGGTTGAGGCGAACAAGCGGGGTGTTGCCGATCAGATCGGTGACGGAGTTGGCGATTTTCATGGATGCGTCCTGACTGGTTTGACTTATTCATTCTAGGCGATGCGGGTGGCGAACTGCATGGCAAATTTGGAATAAGCACATAACGCCGAGGTGTGTTGTCAGGCGCAGGCGAGGCTATCGAGATGTGTTGCGGCGAGCGCGGGCCGGCCAAAGTGGTAGCCCTGGGCATATGCGCAGCCCATCAGGCGCAGTGCGGCCACCTGGGCGGGGTTTTCGACGCCTTCGGCCAGCACCTGGATGCCCAGGCTGCGGCCCATGGCGAGTACGGCCTGCACGATGGCGCGGTCGTTGGTGTCGCCGGGCAGGCCGTCGATGAAGCTGCGGTCGATCTTGAGCGTATTGATGGGCAGGCGCTTGAGGTAGGACAGTGAGGAAAAGCCGGTGCCAAAATCGTCGAGCGACAGCGCGATGCCCATTTCGCGAATGCCGTGCAAAGTGGCGATGGATGGTTCGGCGTCCTTGAGAATGTCCGATTCGGTCACCTCAATCTCGATCCATTCCGGGCGGCACTGCGCCTCTTCGAGAATCGCGCACAGCGAGCCGAGGAAGTCGAGTCGCCGCAATTGCCGGCCGGACACGTTGACGGCCACGCGTGGCGGAATGAAGCCGGCCTCACGCCATTGGCGGATCTGCGCGCAGGTTTTGCGCAGCACCAGTTCGCCCAAGGGCACAATCATGCCGTTGTTTTCGGCGAGCGGAATGAAGGTGCTCGGCGGGATCGGGCCGAGCTCAGGGTCGGTCCAGCGGCACAGGGCTTCAAATCCGATCAGGGCGCCGGAGTGGAGGTCGACCTGGGGTTGGAACCACACATCGAGGGTCTCGTTGCTGATGGCATGGCGTAGCGCATTTTCGAGCTTGACCCGTTGGAGGGTGGCCTCGGTTTGTGTGGCGCAGTAGCGTTGGGCGTTGTTTCGACCGAGCTGCTTGGCCTGGTACATGGCGGTGTCTGCGTTGCGCAGCAGCGCCTCGACCGAGTCGCCATCGCGGGGATAAACGCTGACACCAACACTCGCGCCGATAAAAAACTCCTGCGTGCTTTCGCCGATCGGTGGGATGAGACTGGCCAGAATGCGCTGGGCGGCCAGGTCGACCTGATCGGTGTCTTCAATGTCTTCCATCAATACAACGAATTCATCGCCGCCAAGGCGGGCCACCGTGTCTTCGTCCCGCACGCACTCGCGCAGGCGCAAGGCGACCTGTTTGAGCACCATGTCGCCGGTTTCATGGCCGTAGGAGTCATTGATGTCCTTGAAGTGATCGAGGTCGAGGAACATCACTGCGACCTGTCGCTTGTCACGGTTGGCACGACGAATGGCGGTGGAGATGCGGTCGTTCAGCAGGCTACGGTTGGGCAGGTCGGTCAGGGCGTCGTGTTGCGCCATGTGTTCGAGCTGGGCTTCGGAGGTTTTGGCCGCCGAGATGTCGGTAAAAATGCCCAGATAGTGAATCAGTTGGCCGTTGTCATCGCGCACCGGCGAGATGTCCAGCCACTCGGGATAGATTTCGCCAGATTTGCGCCGGTTCCAGATTTCGCCTTGCCAGCGACTGTTCTGCGCGAGCGCGTCCCACATGCGCTGATAGAACGCCTCGCTGTGCCGGCCCGAGTGCAGGAGCCTTGGGGTTTGGCCAATCGCCTCTTCTGCGGTGTAGCCGGTGATGTGGGTGAAGGCCGGGTTGACCATTTCGATGATGCCACCGGGGCTGGTGATGGTGATGCCCTCGGCCGCATTGTCAAAGAATTGCGATGCCAGGCGAAGGCGATCTTTGGCGTTGCGTTCGCTGGTGACACGACGGGAAATGCCCAGCAAACCGAGTGTGCTGCCGTCAGGGAGGGTGACAGGCGATTTGAGCGTCTCGTAGAGCTCGTAGCTTCCATTGGGATGCCGGACGCGCTCTTCGATCCGTTGCGATTTGGTACTGTTCAGGACGCGCTGGTCTGCCTCGTGGAAGGCCTGGGCATCGCCGGGTGGGAAAAAGTCGGAGTCATTGTGGCCAATGATGTCTTCGGGGGTGCGGCCAATGATGGCGGCGGCGGCGCGGTTAACCAGACGGAAACAGCCGTTTCGGTCCTTGAAGAAGATCATGTCTTCGCTGGCGTTGATCATGGCTTCAAGGAGTGCGCGCTGCTCTTGGGCGTGCTTGAGCGCGTGCGCGCGGCGGCGATTGACGCAAAAAAGACCGAAGGCCAGTGCCGCAAACAGGGCGATGACGCCGATGCTCAGCGTTGAGCTAAATGCGTCGAGTGCTGTTGCAGGTGCGGGCGCCGCCTTGGCAGAGGCGGGGCTTGCCGCGAGCATGAGCAGTACGCGACGCAGCGCGGGCAGGCGGAGGAATCCGCCAAAACCTCGCGTGTGCTCATCGCGTCTGTCTAGCCACATGCCTTGGGCCGCCCGATAAGGTGCGATTGGACATCAATCGCTTCAACGGTTAACGACGCGCAGTGCTCAGTCTTTAGCGCGAAAGTCGTGCTGCGTGACGGGCATCACGGTAGGGCGCTGTGTGCCGTCAGCGATCAGTCGGCGCTTGGCGCGTCGCGCAGGCCTTGACGGATGGTGTCGAGGAGGCGCGTCGTCGAGCGCTGGTGCTCGAAGGCGATGGCGTGCACCTGGCCGCCCCAGGCCATGACTTCGCTCGCCCCGACGATGCGTTCGATTGGCCAGTCGCCGCCCTTGACCAGCACCTCCGGCCGACACGCAAGGATGGCATTCAAGGGGGTGTCTTCGTCGAACCAGGTCACCAGATCAACGCTGCCGAGTGCGGCCATGACCGCCAGACGGTCGGCCAGCGGGTTGATGGGGCGATCCGTTCCTTTGCCGAGGCGTCGTACCGAGGCGTCGGTGTTGAGCGCGACGATCAGCGATGCGCCCAGGGCGCGGGCGCGGGCCAGGCAGGTCACATGGCCGCGGTGAAGAATGTCAAAGCAGCCATTGGTGAATACGCGCGATGACGGCAAGGCGGCGACGCGTTCGGCCAAGACCTCGGGCGGGCAGATCTTGGCTTCGAAATCGGGGGGCAAGAGGGCCATTGCAGCGTCCGGCAGACAAAGGCGCAGGATACCGCAGCTGGCGGATCAGTTGGTTTGGCGCCATTCGGCGAGCGCGTCGAGCAGTGCGTCGAGCCGGTCGATTTGTCGCACATTGTCGATCCGCTTGCGCTTGCCGTTCAGTGCCGCGCCGCCGGCCCACAGGGCAATGCCGACAGGAAGCGCATTGCGCAGTTGTTCCAGCGCGAGGAAGGCCTGACGCGCGGGAAAGGCGGCGCTGAAAGATACGGCGACGATATCGAACTGACCGTCGCGGGCGGCCTGGGCGATGTCTGCGACCGGCGTTTGCGAGCCCAGTGAAATGCACTGAACGCCTTCTGGCGCGAGCGTCGCTTCGACCATGAGCAGTCCGAGAATATGTTCTTCGCCCGGCACCGTGGTCATCAAAACGCGGGGTGAGCGGCCGCCGGCGCCGAGGCTGTTGATGCTGCTCCGGAGCAGGTTCTGTATCTGCTCGGTAAACAGGTGCTCTTCGGCGACGCCAATGTCGCCGCGCAGCCATGCCTCTCCAATGGCTTGACTCAGGGGCGCGACAAGCTCGGCCACAAAGCGCTGCAGCCCGAGCTTGACGACGTGTTGCTGGAGCGCTGCGCGAAGTTCTGCGCTGCGATGCATGCGCACCAGATCAATCAATGGGTCGATGGCCGGGTTCGATGATTCGCCGCCCATGTGGGCCGTGGGCTCCAGCAGCGCGGTAAGCGTTTCGGTGGGTGCCGCGACGATGCTGCCCGGCCGGTGGCCCTGGTCGAGCAGTCGCCGCAGCAGGCGCAGCTTCTCGACCTGCTCGATGGGATAGAGGCGCTCGCCCTTGTCGTCTCTCAAGGGCAATGGAAAGGCGTAGCGACGCTCCCAGACGCGCAGGGTGTCTTTGGGAATGCCGGTATCACGTTCAACAGCAGCGATGGGGAGTGCAGTCATAAATTGTCCTGGACAAATGCTTGACGTTTTTCTCTGATGCCTCTATCTTAGGGTTGTGATTCTAATTTGTCCAGGACAAAGATATGAACAAAGCCCATACCCAAACCCTGAAGGCCAGTGCGGCAGTGACCGCCTTGGCAGTGGCCGTCATTTTCACGCTTGGTCAGGCGCGCGAGGGAGCAGCGCTGCACGCAGGTGTCCAGCAAATGCCAGCGGTTGTCGTAGACAAATCGGCCGAATCAGCCGCGCGACTCGAGCGCCTGGTCGTCCTGCATCGGGGGTGGTAGTCATGCCCCGTCAATCCTCAAGCTCACTGTGGTCGCTCGCGGCAAGCGCGCTCGCGCTCTGGCTGCTGACCTCGCCGGCGTGGGCTGAAAAAGCCTGTCCGGCGGTGCTAGATCACGCGTTCAAGCCGCTGATGGCCAACGAGCCGCAGCGCATGTGCCAGTTCGCCGGCCAGGTGGTGCTGGTCGTCAATACCGCCAGTCAGTGCGCACTGACACCGCAATACGAGGGGCTGGAGCGTTTGCATGAGCGTTACCGCGACCAGGGGCTGGCGATCGTGGCTTTTCCTTCGAACGATTTTGGTGGCCAGGAACCGGGTTCGGGCAAACAGATCGCCGAGTTCTGCGAGACCACCTACGGCGTGACGTTTCCGCTCCATGAAAAGACATCGGTGGTCGGTGCGCAGGCGCATCCGCTCTACCGGCAGCTGGCGGAGCAGACCGGGCAGCCGCCGCGCTGGAATTTTCACAAGTATGTGATCGACCGCAGCGGCGCGACTGTGACGGCGTTTGCCAGCGGCGTTGAGCCCGACGATCCGGCGCTGCTTGAAAAAATCGAAGCATTGCTTGCCGCGAAATAGCCCTGGATGCCCGCCATTGAAAAGGAGTCGATCATGGACATGACCGAACAGAATCGTTTTACACCGCCGCCGGGGCAACGGATTGCCGTGGTCGGCGGGGGAATCTCCGGCTTGGCGACGGCCTGGCTCTTGCGCAAGACGCATCGGGTCACGCTGTTTGAGGCCGCCGATTATGTCGGCGGGCACACCAATACGGTGGACGTCGAACTCGATGGGCAAGTGGCCGCGGTCGATACCGGTTTTCTGGTGTTCAACCAGCGCACCTATCCGAATCTGTGCGCGCTGTTCGCGCATCTCGGGATCGATTCCGTCGCGTCGGAGATGTCGTTTTCGGTGAGCCTTTCCGAGCCTGACATGGAGTGGGCCGGCACTTCGCTGGCGACGCTGTTCGGTCAGCCGCGCAATGCGGTCCGTCCGGCCTTCTGGCGGATGGTGGCCGACATCATGCGCTTCAATCGCGAGGCCTCCGCCATGGCGGCGTCCGCCGAGGTGTCGTCCGACTCGCTCGGGCACTACCTCGATGCGCACGGCTACGGCCAGGCGTTCCGCGACTGGTATCTGCTACCGATGGCGGCGGCGATCTGGTCGTGCCCGATGCGCACCATGCTCGCCTATCCGGTCAGTACCTTTGCGCGCTTCTGCTTCAATCACGGGTTGCTGCAAGTGACGAATCGCCCGCAATGGCTGACCGTGGCGGGGGGCGCCAAGCGCTATGTGGCGCGGATGGTCGCCGATCTCGATGATGTGCGCCTGTCCTCGCCGGTGCAGCGCGTGGTCCGGTCGCAAGGCGGTGTCCGCCTGCATACGCCGGCCGGCGCAGAGGACTTCGACGGCGTGGTGCTTGCCTGTCATAGCGATCAGGCGCTGGACATGCTGGGGCGGCAGGTAAGTCGTGCGGAAGAAGCCATCCTCGGCGCGGTGCGCTATCAACCCAATGTGGCCTGGCTGCACACCGACCGGGCCTTGCTGCCGCGTCGCGAGGCACTGTGGTCGGCGTGGAACTACATGGCCGGGGCCGTGCCGGCCGAGGGCAATGCGCCGGTGTCGGTGTCCTACCTCATCAACAAGCTCCAGCCGCTGCCGTTTGCACGGCCGGTGGTGGTGTCGCTCAACCCCTTCCGGGCGCCGCGCGACGAACACGTGATCAAGCGCATCGAATATGCCCATCCGGTCTTCGATCAGCTGGCAATCGAGGCGCAGGACTGGTTGCCGGCGGTGCAGGGGCAGCAGCGCACCTGGTTTGCCGGCGCGTGGCAGGGCTACGGTTTTCATGAAGACGGCCTGCGCTCGGCGATGGATGTGGCGCGCCGCCTCGGTGCGGAGATCCCGTGGGACGCTTCGGCCGAGCCGGCCATGGCCTTGAGCGCCTGATGGACATGCCACTGAGCGCCAGCGTCGGGACCGGGTCCGTGGTGCATGTGCGCCACACGCCGGTGGCCCATCGGTTTGTGTACCCGATTGCCTTCGTGCGTGTGCCGCTTTCAGTCTGGCCCACCTTGCGTGTGCCCCTGCTGGGGGTTGATCGGCCCAATCTGTTCAGCCTGCGCCGCGCCGACCACGGCGCGCGCGACGGCGGCGATCTGGCGGCGTGGCTGTCCGGCGTGCTGCGCACCCATGGTCTCGACGCGGTCGCCGACGGCGAGGTGGTGCTGCAGACCTTTCCGCGCCTGCTCGGCTATGTCTTCAACCCGGTCAGCTTCTGGTTCTGCCACGACGCGCAAGGGCAGTTGCGCGCCGTGCTGGCGGAGGTGAATAACACCTTTGGCGAGCGTCACACCTATGTGGTGGCCCACCCGGACCACCGGCCGATTGCGTCGACCGACGTATTCGAGGTGGCCAAGGTCTTTCATGTGTCGCCGTTCTTTCCGGTCTCCGGCGTCTATCGATTCCGCTTTGATCTGTCGCAGAAGCGCAGCGCCGTGAGCATCGACTACTTCGAAAACGGTCAGCCGCAGCTGTCGACCCGCCTGAGCGGGCAACTCGCGCCGCTGGGCGGGCGGGCGCTCGCCGGCTGGGCGCTGCGCTTCCCCTTCATGACGCTCGGCGTGATGTGGCGCATTCATGTGCAAGCCCTGAAGTTGTGGCGCAAGCGCGTGCCGTTTTTCCGCAAACCCGAACCCCCGCTAGAGAGGATCAGCTCATGAACACCAACGAACAATCACTGGAAATTCGTCTGACGGGTCGAGAGGCGCGTTTGCCGCGGCGGGTGCGCGCCGTGCTGCGTCTGTTGGAGGGCCTGCGTGGCGGTGCAATTGCGCTGCAACTGCCCGGTGCCTCGCCGATGCGGCTGGGTGAGGGCGAGGTGGTGGCGAGCTGGACGGTGACCGATCTGGCGATGTTTGACCAGGTCATCGCCAGCGGTGACATCGGCCTTGGCGAGAGCTGGATGGACGGGCAGTGGCACTGCGACAACCTGAGCGCACTGCTCTGTCTGCTGGCCGCCAACCGGGAGGCGCTGGGGCGTGCCGTGCGGGGCAATGGCTGGTCGCTGCTGCTGCACCGGCTGATGCATCTGGCGCGCTCGAATACGCGTCGCGGCTCGCGCCGCAATATCTCGGCCCACTACGATCTGGGTAACGATTTCTATCGGCTGTGGCTGGACCCGTCGATGACCTACTCGGCTGCGGTGTTCGCGCATCCGGAGGAATCGCTGTTCGATGCCCAGACCCGGAAGTATCGCCGGATTCTCGACAGCCTCGACGCGCAGCCGGGCCAACGCATTCTTGAGGTCGGTTGCGGCTGGGGCGGCTTTGCCGAGATTGCCGCGCGCGACTATGGCTGCGAGGTGCACGGCATCACGCTGTCGCCGCGCCAGCGCGATCTGGCGCAGGCGCGGGCCGAGGCCGGTGGCTGGGCAGATAAGGTGCATTTCGAGTTGCGGGACTATCGCGACGTTCAAGGCCGCTACGACCACATCGTTTCGATCGAGATGATTGAAGCGGTCGGCGAGTCCTTCTGGCCCACCTATTACGCAAAGCTCAAGCAGTGTCTGGCGCCGGGCGGCCGGGCGGTGATCCAGGCCATCACCATCAATGAATCGCTGTTTGCCGGCTATCGGCGGGGCACTGACTTTATCCAGCGCTACATCTTTCCGGGCGGCATGCTGCCCACGCCCTCGCGGGTGTCGGCCGATGCCGGCAAGGCCGGTCTCGACACGCTGGCGCGTTTCGACTTCGGGCTGGACTACGCCCGCACCCTGCAGCGCTGGGCCACGGCCTTCAATAGCCAGCGGTCGGCGGTGCAGGTGCAGGGTTTTGACGACCGCTTCGTGCGCATGTGGCAGTTCTACCTCGCCTATTGCGAAGCGGGTTTTCGCGCCGGCGATCTGGATGTGCACCACTTTTGTCTGGCGCACAGCGAGGCGGCGCGGTGAAACGCGCATCGCTGGCTGCGCTGATGCTGGTCTGGGCGCTTGCCGTGCGGGCCGATGTGCCCCTGCCGGGCACGCTGGACAACACGGCGTGGCAGCGCGTTGGCAGCGGCAGCCTCGACTGGTTTGTGCTGCGCGTCTATGACGCGACCCTGTGGCGCGGCGCGCGCGGCGAGGCCCTGGCGATTCGCTACGCGCGGGACATCCCCGGCGCGGCGCTGGTCGATACCACCTTTGATGAAATGGCCCGCCTCGGGGTGAGCGACGCCGAGCGCTGGCGCGCGCCGCTGGCGGGTATTTTCCCCGACGTGAAAGAAGGCGAGGTGCTGGTGGCCTTGCGCGAAGCCGGTAAAGGCGTGGCGTTCTTTCATCAGGGGCGTCCGGTGGGGCGCATTGCCGAGGCCGCGTTTGGCGAGGCCTTCTTCGGCATCTGGCTCGATCCGCGCACCCGTGAGCCGGCACTGCGCGCGCAACTTCTGGGCGAGACGCGGCCATGAGCGCCGCCGTGTTGCCGCGCCGCGAGGTGCTGGCCTACGGCGTGCTCGGCCTGCCGCTCGCCTTTGCCGCCCTGCCCATCTACGTGCATGTGCCCAAGCTCTATGCCGATTCGCTGGGCCTGCCGCTGGCGCTGGTGGGCGGCGCACTGCTGGGCGCGCGCATTCTGGATGCAATCTCCGACCCCTTGATCGGGCAACTCAGCGACCGGGCTCGGAGCCGGCGGTGGTTGATTGCCTTCGGTTTGCTGCCATTGGGCCTGGGCGTGCTGGCCTTGCTGCGTCCGCCGGAGGCGGCCGGTGCGCTGTGGCTGATCGCGGCGCTCACCGTGGCCTATGCCGGTTATTCACTGGCCAATATCAATTACCAGGCCTGGGGCGCGCGAATGGCGCCGACACCGCTGGACCGCACACGCGTGGTGGCGTCGCGGGAGGGCTTTGGGCTGTTGGGGGTGGTGCTGGCCGCGACCTTGCCGGCGATGCTGGCGACCGATGCGGCAGACGGCCTGGCGGCGCTGGCGCTGGTGTTTGTGCCGGTGCTGCTGATTGCCGGCCTGCTGACGCTGGGCAGTGTCGGGCGGGATGCGGTGCCGGCCGGCGACGGCGTGCCGCCTTTGTCGATGCTGATCAGCGTGTTGGGCAATCCGGCGTTCAGGCGGCTGCTGACGGTGTTTGCGGTCGGTGGCATCGCCGCGGCGGTGCCGGCGACGACGGTGCTGTTTTTTGTGGATGACGTGATCGGGCAGGGCGCGCGCGCGGGCCTGTTTTTAGCGGCGTATTTCGTTGCCGGCGCGATGAGTCTGCCGCTTTGGGTGGCGCTTGCCCGCCGCGTGGGCAAGGTGCGCGCCTGGCTGCTGGGCATGCTGGTGAGCATTGTGGCCTTTGCCTGGGCGGCGGGGCTGGGCGCGGGCGATGGCTCGGCCTTTTTTGTTATCTGTCTGGCCTCGGGGCTGGCGCTGGGGGCCGACCTGACACTGCCGCCGGCGATTCTGGCCGATCAGCTTGCCGAGTCGCGCGCGGGCGATGGTGCATGTTTTGGCTGGTGGAACTTTGTCACCAAGGCCAACCTGGCGCTGGCGGCCGGTGTTGCCTTGCCTTTGCTGGCGCTGCTGGGCTATGCGCCCGGCGGTCAGGATGAGGCGGCGCTGCGGGCCCTGGCGATTGTGTATGCCGGCGTGCCGGTCGGCCTAAAGCTCATCGCCGCCGTCTTGCTGTGGCGCTGGCGCAATGAATTGGGAGAGGCACGATGAAACGCTGGCTATGTGCGCTGATTGGCGCGATTGGACTGGGTGGATGCGCGGGTACCGAGGTGACGCGCTATGCCGCGGCCACGCCGCCGCTGGTGCTGGAGTCCTACTTTAACGGCACGCTCGACGCCTGGGGCATGTTCCAGGATCGAAGCGGCGAGGTGATCAAGCGCTTTCATGTGGTGATCGATGCGTCCTGGGACGGGCCGGTCGGGACGCTGGACGAGCGCTTTACCTACGCCGACGGCACGACCCAGCGCCGGGTGTGGACGATTCGCGCCGAGGGCGGCGGTCGTTACACCGGAACGGCCGATGACGTGGTCGGCACGGCGGAGGGGCAGGCGAGCGGCAATGCGCTGCGCTGGCGCTATGTGCTGGCCTTGCCGGTCGATGGCAAGGTCTATGAGGTGGACTTTGATGACTGGATGTTCCTGATGGATGAGCGCGTGATGCTCAATCGTTCGGCGATGCGCAAGTTCGGCATCCAACTGGGCGAGGTCACGCTGAGCTTTACCAAGCGGGCGACAGGGCAATGAGTCTCAATCGACCGATTCGCGACTGGCGCGGCCGGCGGGTCTGGCTGGTCGGTGCGTCCTCCGGTATCGGCGAAGCGCTGGCCCATGCCTTGGCGGCGCAGGGCGCGCGACTGGCGCTGAGCGGGCGGCGGGTCGAAGCGCTCAATACGGTGGCCGAGGCGATCGGCGGCGCCGAGGTGCTGCCGCTGGATATCACGACGGACGGCGCGGTCGCCGAGGCCTGGCTGAGCTTGCTGGGCCGCTGGGGCGGCTGCGATGTGGTGATATTTCTGGCCGGCGCCTATCAGCCGACGCCCGCGACCGAGCTGCGCGCCGAGACGATTGCCGACACGGTGGCGGTGAATCTGTCGGCCACCATGGCAGGGGTGGCGGCGGTGCTGCCGGCCCTGCTGTCGCGGGGGCAGGGCCATGTGGCGGTGGTATCGAGTGTTGCGGGCTACTCTGGCTTGCCGCGCGCCTGTGTGTATGGCGCCACCAAGGCGGGGCTGATCAATTTTGCGGAGAGTCTGTTTCTCGAACTGCGCCCGCTTGGCGTGGGCGTTCATGTGATCAATCCCGGCTTTGTGTCGACACGTCTGACCGCCGGGAACGATTTCCCCATGCCGGCCTTGATTGATCCGCCGACGGCGGCGGCCGCGGTGATTGACGGCTTTGCCCGTGGCGACTTCGACATTCATTTTCCGAAGCGCTTCTCGCGCGTGCTTAAACTGTTGCGTCTGCTGCCCTATGGGCTGTACTTCCCCTTGGTGCGCCGTTTGACCGGCGGTGGAGGGCTGTGATGGTGACGCTTGATGCACTGGTGCGCTTCTACGAAACACTGACGCCGTCGGACGTCGACGGTTTTGCCGCCTTCTACGCGGAGGACGCGCACTTCGTTGATCCGTTCAATGATGTGCGCGGTGTCGATGCGATCAAAAACATCTTCAGCCATATGTTCGAGCAGCTCGGCGCGCCGCGCTTTGTGGTCATCGAACGTTTCGAGCGGGACGGTCAGGCCATGCTGATCTGGGCGCTGCAGTGTCGGCTCGCCGGTCGGGCGGTCGAGATCGTCGGATCCAGCCATCTGCGCTTCGACGCGGCGGGGCGCGTCACCGAGCATCGGGACTTCTGGGATGCTGCCGGCGGCGTGTACGAAAGGTTCCCGCTGCTGGGCGGCATGATGCGATGGCTTCGGCGTCGCTTGGTCGCACCGCAAACGACGATGGAATAAGCGGCGGATCGCCATCTCAGCGCTTAGGTCTCAGGGCGATTCCGTCAAAATCGTGCTGCAATGCACTAGCTCATAGTGCACTGCAGCACGTTGATCTAAATCAAAAATCAACTTGCGACGTTTAAAACGGCTGTGGCACTATGCCGCGCAGAGACTGATTCCGCGCAAAACAAATCACACAGCGGATTTCGGGGGAGAGAGACCGCAACCGGCGCAAGGCGGGTTTCGGGTGGCCTGAGCCCGTGGAGCTATAGACGGCGCCGCTTTTGGCTGACCGGGAACGCTATTTTTGCGCCCCACATAGACTTGGATGGGGGTTGCACATGAGCGTGTTGGCTCGTTTCGCAGTAAGCGCACTGTCCGCCGTGCCCGCAGCCGGGGCGTGGGCGGCGCAGTCGAGCGTCAATCTACAGACGCCGGTGACCTCCGTGGCCACTGAAATCTATGACATGCACACCTTGATGATGATCATCTGTCTGGTGATCTTCGTGGCCGTGTTCGGTGTCATGTTCTGGTCGGTGTTTCACCATCGCAAATCGAAAGGGGCGGTAGCTGCGCACTTTCATGAAAACACCATGGTGGAAATTGCCTGGACCGTCGTGCCGGTGCTGATCCTGCTTGGCATGGCCTGGCCGGCTACCAAGACGGTGATCTCCATGAAGGACACCTCCAACCCCGATATCACCATCAAGGCCACCGGCTATCAGTGGAAGTGGGGCTACAACTACATCAAGGGCGAAGGCGAGGGCATCCAGTTCGTCTCCAACATGTCGACCCCGCAGGATCAGATCCAGGGCAAGGCCGCCAAGGGCGAAAACTACCTGCTTGAGGTGGACAACCCGATGGTCGTGCCGGTCGGCAAGAAAGTCCGGATTTTGCTCACCGCCAATGACGTGATCCACGCCTGGTGGGTGCCGGCGCTTGGCGTGAAGCAGGATGCCATTCCGGGCTTCATCCGCGATACTTGGTTCCGTGCCGACCAGGAAGGTGTTTTCCGGGGCAACTGTGCCGAGCTATGCGGCAAGGACCACGGCTTCATGCCGATTGAAGTGCATGTGTTGTCAGCTGAAAAATACAGCGCCTGGGTCGCCGATCAGCAGAGCAAGCTCGCTGCCACGAAGGAAGACCCGAATAAGGAATGGGCCTTGCCGGAGCTGGTGGCCAAGGGCGAGCAGGTGTTTGCAGCCAATTGCGCGGCCTGTCATCAGGCCGATGGCAAGGGCATGCCGCCCGCCTTCCCGCCGCTCGATGGTGCCGCGATCGCGGTGGGCGACAAGGCGGAGCACATCAAGGTGGTGATGCAGGGGCGCGATGGCACAGCCATGGCGGCCTTTGGCAAGCAGCTGTCGGATACCGATCTGGCGGCCGTCATCACCTACACCCGAAATGCCTGGAGCAACCAGACGGGCGAAGCCATCCAGCCGGCCGAAATCGCGGCCGCGCATAACTGATTTCAGGTAGAGGAGGCTGCATGTCTGCTGTCACCCCCGATCAAGTGCACGACGATCACCACCATCATGGCCCGACCGGCCTGATGCGCTGGATCACCACGACGAATCACAAGGACATCGGCACGATGTACCTGATTTTCAGCTTCATCATGTTCCTCTCCGGGGGGGTGATGGCGCTGACGATCCGAGCCGAGCTGTTCCAGCCGGGCATGCAGATCGTGCAGCCCGAGTTCTTCAATCAGCTCACCACCATGCATGGCCTGGTGATGGTGTTTGGCGCGATCATGCCGGCCTTTGTGGGCTTCGCCAACTGGATGCTGCCGCTGATGATCGGCGCCTCCGACATGGCTTTCGCGCGCATGAACAACTGGAGCTTCTGGCTGCTGCCGGTGGCGGCGATCTTGCTGATCGGCTCTTTCTTTGTGCCGGGCGGGGCGACCGCCGCGGGCTGGACGCTGTATGCGCCGCTGTCGGTGCAGATGGGCATGGGCATGGATCTGACGATCTTTGCGGTGCACATCATGGGCATCAGCTCGATCATGGGCGCGATCAACATCGTGGTGACGGTGCTCAACATGCGCGCGCCGGGCATGACCATGATGAAGATGCCGCTGTTCTGCTGGACCTGGCTGATCACCGCCTACCTGCTGATTGCAGTGATGCCGGTGCTCGCCGGTGCGGTGACCATGATCCTCACCGACCGCCACTTCGGCACCAGCTTCTTCAACGCCGCCGGCGGTGGTGACCCGGTGCTGTATCAGCACGTGTTCTGGTTCTTCGGGCACCCCGAGGTGTACATCATGATTTTGCCGGCCTTCGGCATCGTCAGTGAAATCATCCCGACCTTCGCCCGCAAGCCGTTGTTTGGCTATGCCTCGATGGTCTATGCCACGGCGTCGATCGCAGTGCTGTCCTTCGTGGTGTGGGCTCACCACATGTTTACCACCGGCATGCCGGCGGCGACACAGCTGTTCTTCATGTACGCCACCATGCTGATCGCGGTGCCCACCGGGGTGAAGGTGTTCAACTGGATCGCCACCATGTGGCGAGGCTCGATGACCTTCGAGACCCCCATGCTGTGGTCGACCGGCTTCATCTTCGTGTTCACCATGGGCGGCTTCACCGGTCTGATCTGCGCCATCGCGCCGATCGACATTCAGGTGCAGGATACCTACTACGTGGTGGCGCACTTCCACTACGTGCTGGTGGCCGGATCGTTGTTTGCCTTGTTTGCCGGCGCCTACTACTGGCTGCCGAAATGGACCGGCGTCATGTATTCCGAGTTCATCGGCAAGCTGCACTTCTGGTGCTCGATCATCTTCTTCAACATCACTTTCTTCCCGATGCACTTCCTGGGTCTGGCCGGCATGCCGCGCCGGATTCCCGACTACGCGCTGCAGTTCGCGGACTTCAACGCGCTGGCCACCATCGGTGCCTTCGGCTTTGGTCTGTCCCAGCTGATCTTCATCGTGGCCGTGGTCAAGTGCGTGCGGGGCGATGGCAAGAAGGCCGCCGCCAGCCCGTGGGAAGACGCGCAGGGCCTCGAGTGGACGGTGCCGTCGCCGGCGCCGCATCACACCTTCGAGATCCCGCCGGTCGTCAAGTGAAGCCGGCTGCCATGACCAAGGGAAAGAACATCCGCTCCGGCCTGCTGTTGCTGTTGATGGCGCTGGTGTTCTTTTTCGCCATCATGGTCAAGATCGGGTGGATGGGCCAATGAGCGCGCGGGCGAGCGACAACCGCCGGCTGCTGGTTCGCCTCGGTATTGCCGCGGTGGCGATGTTCGGCTTTGGCTTTGCCCTGGTCCCGTTTTACGAGGCCATCTGTCAGGTCACCGGCTTGCGCAATATCTTGCAGCCGGACGTGGTGGAAAACACCCAGGTTGATCCGACGCGGCAGCTGACCATCGAGCTGGACGCCAATACGCATGATCTGGCCTGGCGGTTCCGTCCGACGCAGAACACGGTTGACGTTCACCCCGGCCAGTTGGTGGAGATCACCTACGAGGTCACCAACACCCGTAACGTGCCCGTGACGGGGCAGGCGGTGCCCAGTTATGGGCCGCAGCTGGCGGGCGATTATTTCAAGAAGCTCAACTGCTTCTGCTTTGAGAAACAAACCCTGGCCGCGGGCGAGACGCGGGTGATGCCGGTCTTGTTTGTGGTCGACCCAAAACTGCCGAGCGATGTGCACACCATTACCCTGTCCTACACCTTCTTTGAGATTGAGGGGGCGCAGGCACTGGAAACGCCGGCCGGAGGGCGGGGATGATGGCCGATACGCCACGCGCCAGCTTCTGGGCGACATTGCGGGCGGTCATGTGGTCTTTCGTGGGGATTCGCAAGCGGCGTCATTACAAGGATGACGCCACCTCGCTGGACCCCAAGGCCGTCATCGTTGCGGGCCTGCTCGCAGGTCTGGTGTTTGTACTGAGTATTGTTGCCTTCGTCGTTTTCGTCGTGGGTGCGTGAATTGAGGATCAAGCGCATGCGCGATCCCGGAACTAACTGACCGGAGACTTCAACATGAGTCCGACTTTCGAGAAGTACTTCGTACCAGAGCCGTCGAAGTATCCCATCTTCGGTTCCTTTGCCTTGCTGTGCATTGGCGCCGGCTCCGTGATGTGGCTGAACCACACCGGCCCCGGTCCGCTGGTGTTCTTCGTGGGTCTCGCGACCCTGATCTACATGTTGTTCGGCTGGTTCGGCCAGGTGATCCGCGAGTCCGAGACCGGGCAGTACGGCAAGAACGTCGATGCCTCCTTCCGCTGGAGCATGGGCTGGTTCATTTTCTCGGAAGTGATGTTCTTCTTCGCTTTCTTTGGCGTGTTGTTTTACGTGCGCGTTATTTCGGTGCCATCGCTGGGCAGCGAAGAGAGCGTGAGCGTGCTGTGGCAAGGGTTTGAGGCCGTGTGGCCGACCGCCGGGCCGCGTGCGGAAGAAGCCTTTTCGCCGATGGGTGCCTGGGGGATTCCCGCGCTGAACACCCTGATTCTGCTGACCTCGGGCGCCACGCTGACCTGGGCCCACTGGGGCATCATGAAAGACAACCGGTCGCAGCTCAAACTCGGTTTGCTGCTTACCGTGTTGCTCGGCTTTCTGTTCATGGGCTTTCAGATTTACGAATACATGCACGCCTACGGCGAGATGAACCTGAAGATGACCTCAGGCATCTACGGTTCGACCTTTTACATGATGACCGGCTTCCACGGCCTGCACGTCACCATTGGCGCGATCATGTTGCTGGTGATGCTGTTCCGCGTGATGGCCGGCCACTTCACCAAGGACAATCACTTCGCCTTCGAAGCGGCTGCCTGGTATTGGCACTTTGTCGATGTGGTCTGGCTGGTATTGTTTGTGGTCGTGTATTGGCTGTGATGGTCGGGCGGCGCTCAGAGGCGGCCGGGGATGATGCCGGTCGCGAAGCCCGCCATCAGCAACAGGAACAAGCCAATCGACAGCCCGACGCGCAGCGTGAGCGCACGAACAACCCGCGGCCCCTTGCCGCCGTCGCGCAGCAAGAAGGTGAGGGCAGAGCCCAGGCTGACCAGAATGGCGATCAGAAAGAGAACGACGACAATGCGCATACGGGGCTCCGCTGAGGTGTTGTACCAGTTTAGCCCAGCGGCTCAGCCGCAGGGGTGAGCATGCGGGTGATGGGCGTGGTGCCCTACGTGGCAGG
>JBFIJC010000024.1:0-22131 GCA_041600915.1 Nitrogeniibacter sp. | reverse complement strand
GGCCACACCAACACCGGCAAGACCTCCTTGCTGCGCACCCTCCTGCGCGACACCCGCTTTGGCGAAGTCTCCGATCGCCCCAGCACCACACGCCACGTCGAAGGCGCACGGCTGTTGGCCGACGGCACGCCCATCCTCAGTCTCTTCGACACGCCGGGCATGGAAGACGCCATTGCCCTGCTCGACTACATCGACACACTCGCACCGGCCAACACCCGCAGCGACGGGCCCGAACGTATTCGCCGCTTTCTCGACAGCGCCGAAGCCCGCGCCCGTTACGAACAAGAAGCGAAAGTGCTGCGACAACTGCTCGACAGCGACGCCGCCTTCTATGTGATCGACGTGCGCGACCCCGTGCTGCCCAAACACCGGGACGAACTCGCCTTGCTGGCCGACTGCGCCCGCCCGCTCCTGCCCGTACTCAATTTCGTTCATGCGCCCGAATCACGCGAAGCACAATGGCGCGACGCCATGGCTCGCGTCGGCCTCCACGCCCAAGTCCGCTTCGACACCGTCGCCCCCGAACTGGGCGGCGAGCGGCGCCTCTACGAAGCCCTCGCCACCTTGCTCGACAGTCGTCGCAGCGCGCTGGAGCACCTCATCACCAGCCGCGAGCGCGACGCCCGCCACCGGCACCTCGCCGCCGCACGACTGGTCGCTGAGCTACTCATCGACATCGCAGCCACGCGCCAACAAGTCGATGCCGACGACAAGGCCACAGAGCAGGCCATCGAACACCTCCACCACGCCGTACGCACCCGCGAACAAGGCTGCGTAGACGCCCTGCTTGCGCTTTATGGCTTTTCAGAAAAAGACGTCAACAGCGCACCACTGCCGCTGCTCGACGGCCGCTGGGAAGACGACCTGTTCAATCCCGAGAGTTTGCGATCGATGGGCATTTCGCTAGGCAAAGGCGCGGCGGCCGGGGCCGCAGCCGGCGTCGGTATCGACCTGCTCGCCGGCGGCCTGACCCTCGGCGCGGCAGCAGCGCTCGGCGCCGTCATTGGCGGCACCTGGCAGAGCCTGAGCGACTATGGCGACCGCCTGCTCGGCAAAATCACCGGAAGCCGGGAGCTCACGGTAGACGATGCCATCCTCCGCCTGCTCGCCTTGCGCCAGCAACAATTGCTGCGCGCACTTGCCGGTCGCGGCCATGCCGCCCTCACGCCGGTCGAACTCGCCACAAAAGAAATCAGCCGCTGGAAAGACGCCTCACTCCCCGATGCGCTGGCACTCGCCCGCGCTCACCCCGACTGGTCCGGGCTGAGCGGCACGCCGCGCGGCGACCACACCGAGCGCCAGCGCGCCATAGAAACACTGGCCGCCGCGGTGCTGGACGCCGAGAAAGATCAGGACGCGCGATAGCTAATCCGCCCCGGACGCATCCTTGCCGCTGAGAAGAACTCAAGATTCCGCAGACGACAGGCAAAAGAAAAGCCGCTAAAAATCAGCGGCTTAACTTAGATGTACTGGCGGAGAGGGCGGGATTCTCCACCAAACAATTTTTCCCATTGCTTTTCAAATAGTTATGAAAACAACGCCTATGCGTTTTGTACCACAATTTTGTACCAATTCATAGCATCGAAGTAGCACAACATCAGCCTTTGATTCGTGCGTCAGGATATCGGCCTGAGCGGCCGCTCGATGCGTGGCAAACAAACGCCGGCTCCTAACCCGAAGCTGTCTTTCGACAGGGTTCAGTGGCCATTCATTTAGGTTGGGTTGAGTGCGGCAAAGCTCAATCTTTCGCCGGGCAGCGAAGAGACGACGTATATTGGTCCGCCTCCGTCAACTCAACGTACGCTTGCTGCAACTGGCGTTGCCGGCTCGTTCAGCACTCAATGGACCGTTGGAGTGCCGCCACAGCATTTCTTGAACTTCTTGCCGCTCCCGCACGGACATGGGTCATTGCGGCCGACCTTCGGATGTTCACGCCTGACGGTACTGGCCATCAACAATTCATGGGCCGCCTCGCGGTGCGGCAACCAGAAACGATAAATGGCCGCTAGGGATTCGGGGATCTGCCGGGCAAGTACGTCCCGCTGTTCCGGCGTCTCCGAGAACTTGAGCTCACCGTCGCTCAGATCAAATGCGCCCAGCAGCCGAATCGGCTCGATCCACTCACGGCCCTGTGCATCGTCGAACAGCGGCCGCCAATGGCTGAGACACAGGTCGACCCCCTCCATGAATCCGCACGCCCACATTTCGGCATCGATATATTCGGCGCCAGATTCGTCTGACACGAAGACTTGGAATATCGGCCTGTGGGTGTCAGCGTCCTCTTCGAGGCTCCCGATGATGCCGTTGTAGAAGCGCATGATCGCTTGCATGACATGCTGCGCCTGCTCGAGCGACTCGAAATGGGGCGCATCGTCGGCGTGCGGCCCCCAGATGCCGGCGTACCACTGGCTCGGGCTCAGGCCGGTCGGCGCGATGGCAATCGCCGTGAGGTATCCATCGAGCCGATCGAGCAACATGGTCTCGTCCGACGTGGCATCCGACGCCAGAAAAGCATCGAGCGCTTCGAGTTCCACGGCGGACAAAGGCGTGGAGAGACCCAGTTGGGCGGCGTCTTCACCCAACAAGTCATCGGCCTGATCCGGCTCACCCACGAGTGCCTTGATGCCTTCCTCGCGAATCATGCGCATCACCTCATCCAACGCCGTATGATCCGTCTCGAATTCATCGTCCCACACGGTCGAGCCGCCAAATGCATCCACCACCTCGAGAGTCCATCCGGTATTGGGCATTCGATAGATCAGGATCTCGACCGATTGCCCGTCGGCACTGTACGTCTGCTGCAACGGCGAATGGATCAGATCGTCTTCATCAAACATTGGAGAATGCTCCGGATGGACATGTGGATGATAGAGGGCAGGCCGTTGGCGGCATCAATATACGCAACGCGGTTGCCCACGATACGCATATTCAGGGGGTTGGGGAACGTCTATGATTCGGCCTTATGTGGAGCTCCACATAAGGCCGATTATGTAGATGCCTCGATTATGTTGAGCGTCCGGGGTAGCAGGCCGTAGATCCCAGTGTGCTCGAGCTTTTGCTTGCCGGGATAGGAGTCTGAGCTCGACATAATTTCAGCGTTCTCCTGAAGTGGAATTTCTACTCCAGGAGACGCTCATGAACCCATCCGCCCAATCCCGGCGCGCGCAACCTGCGCGCCCAAGCGCAGCCCCCTCCGACGCCATCGCCGACGAACTGCGGCGGTACGACGACCACCTGCATCACGTCCGTGGCCTTGCGGCAAGCACACGTCGCAACCATTGCCGCGTCGTTGGGCTGTTGTTGCAGAAGAAGTTTGCCAGCGGCGTCCTCAACATGGCCAGGCTGCACGCAGCCGATGTTCGGCGCTTCATCGCTCGGCAACTGGGAGACAGCCCCTCGCATTCTGCCGCTGCGCAAGTCGCAACCACCTTGCGAAGTTACCTCCGCTACCGGACGATCTGCGGCGACTCGGTTGCCAGCCTGAGCGCAGTCATCTCCTCACCGGTGCAGTGGAACCTTGCACCGCTGCCGCGCGCCCTCAGGCCGGACGAAGTTCGACGACTGCTCGCCGCACTCCCGTATGGACGCAAGCCCCGGCGAGGTTATGCCATCGTCCGCTGCGCACTGGACATGGGGTTGCGCGCTGGCGAGATCGCGAACCTGTCGATCGACGACATCGACTGGCGAGAAGGCACGGTCACGCTGAAGGGGACGAAGTCGCGACGGCGGGACGTCCTGCCGCTGCCGATGACCACCGGGCAAGCCTTGGCGGACTATTTGCAGCATGAGCGCCCGGCAACCCCAAGCCGGGCAATCTTCCTTTGCCGCCGCGACTCGCGTGACGTTCCGGTCACAACCTATGCGATTCAGAACGTGATCCGCCGGGCATGCCAACGGGTCGGCTTGCCTGGTACAGGATCGCACGTCCTGCGGCATACGCTGGCGTGTCGCCTCGTCGAGAACGGCGGCTCACTCAAGGAAGTTGCTGATGTCTTGCGGCACCGGTCTCTGGAAACCTCCCGGATCTACGCGAAGCTCGACACGCCAAATCTCGCCGACGTTGCGCTGCCTTGGCCGGGGAGTGAATCATGAGCCGACGCCGAAGCCTGCAGGCCAGAATCGACGACTATCTGGCCGAGCGCCGTCGTCAGGGTTTCCGTCTGCGCTCCCGTGACGCCTTCCTCTCCAGGTTTGCCCGCTTCGTGGCGGCCAAACGCTATCGTGGTCCGCTGACGGCCGAACTCATGGCCGAATGGGTGCGTACCGCCAAGGATGGCAATGGCGATGCAGGCACCTGGGCGCGCAGCTGGGGACGACTGCGGCACTTCATCTGTTACCTGCAGCAGTTCGAGCCGGATACCGAGTTGCCCGAGGCATCGCTCTTCGGTCCGGAACCCGGCCGTGTTGCACCCCACATCTACCATGACGGCGAGATCGTCGAGTTGCTCGCGGCAGCACGCACACTCGGCCCCACTGACAGCATTCGGCCCTTCACCTACGAAACCCTGTTCGGTCTGATGGCTTCGACCGGACTGCGCGTTTCCGAAGCCATTCACCTGCGCGATGCGGATGTCGACCTCAAGCGCGGGATGCTGACGATCCGGCAGACCAAGTTCGCCAAGTCCCGGCAAGTGCCGATCCATCCGAGCACGGTCAAGGCGCTGGCCTGCTACCGAAGACAGCGCGAGAGGCATCTTCCGACGATAGCCGGCATGCCGTTTCTGATCAGCAGTCGCGGTCGCCGACTGGGGCTGCCGCTCGGCGAGCGACAGGCACATCGCGTCTTTACCGGCCTGCGCGAGCACCTCGGCTGGATCAATCGCGGCGGACACGAGGCACCCCGCCTGCACGACTTACGCCACACCTTTGCCGTCCGGCGGTTGATGCGCTGGTACGCCGACGGCGCCGAGATCGACCAGAAGGTGCTGGCCCTGGCGACCTACATGGGCCATGCCGAGATCTTCTACACGTACTGGTACCTCACCGGCGTTCCCGAGTTGATGGCCATCACAGCCGGGCGGTTCGAGCAGTTCGCCGACCTCGCGGGAGACGATTATGCGTAGGCAAGCCAAACCACCGCCATCGTTTCCCGCGCTCGTACAAGCCTTCTTCGTCGAACACCTGACGCAACAACGTGCCCTCAGCCCGTGCACCGTGGCCGCTTACCGGGACGCCTTCATGCTCTTCCTGGGCTTTGCCGAGGCGCGCCTCGGCCGGTCGCCGGCGCAGCTCACACTGCCCGACCTCACGCCGGATCTGATCATGGCCTTCCTCGACCATCTGGAACGCGATCGGCACAACAGCGTGCGTAGCCGCAATGCCCGCCTCGCGGCGCTGCGTTCGTTCCTGAAGTTTGCGGCGCACCGCGACGTGTCATCGCTGCAGGTGATTGAACATGCGCTCGGTGTTCCGGCAAAACGCTTCGAACGCCCGATGCTCGGCTATCTGTCCCGGGAAGAGATGCTGGCGGTGATCGGAACGCCGGATGGGGCGTGGTTCAGCCAACGGGATCATGTGTTGGTACTGATGCTCTACAACACCGGTGCGCGGGTTTCAGAGATCGTCGGCGTGAAGGTCGGCGATGTCGTACTCGACGATGCCGCCGCCTGTGTTCATCTGCATGGCAAGGGGCGCAAGCAGCGCAGCGTGCCGCTGTGGCGCTCAACCATTAGGGCGATCAGGGCTTGGCTTCGGCGCAATCCGCAGTTCGATTCGAACTCGCCGTTGCTACCCAATCGCGATGGCCAAGCGATGTCGCGATGGAACGTGATGCAGCGACTGGAGCGCGCCGTCCAGGTGGCCGCGAAATCGTGCCCCGACTTGGCGACGCGTCACATCTCGCCTCACATGATTCGCCACACGACGGCAATGCACCTGCTGCAGGCCGGCGTCGACATCAGCGTCATTGCGCTTTGGCTCGGCCATGAGAGCCCGGCAACGACGCACCAGTACGTCGAAGCTGATCTGGCGATGAAGGAGCGGGCGCTGGCCCGGCTTCACGAGCCAGAGGCCAAGCTCAGGCGCTACCGGGCACCCGACTCGCTGATCGACTTCCTGCGGACACTCTGATTATGTGGAGATCGAAATCGGCGCCCGCCGCCCAGCCGGGCGGTTGGCGCACGACGCCCATGGCGGCTCAACATAATCGAGGCATCTACATAATCGGCCTTATGTGGAGCTCCACATAAGGCCGAAGACTTGTCGCAGGCGATCAGGCGGCGGCAGTTCGGCCATTGCTGTCGGCCACGCTGCTCCGATTGAGCGGCGGCAGTGCGGTGGACAGCTGTCGCATGGCGCTCAGCGCCGTCGAACGGCAGGTTTCCTATTCATCGAACTGGTGGTAGCGACCCACGGGAGTCATTCGTCGCTTCGACCATCCAGCGGCAGGAAGCTGATTGCAGTGGCCGGTCGGGCTAATGGCGACCAAGTGCTCGTCGGCCAATCCTGACGGTCGTACTTCGCATGCGGAGTGGCGGCAACCTCGCAACAAACTTCCCCACGGCAATCAATGCCGCCATTCATTCCCCCAGTGCTTCCGCGGCACGTTATCGAGCATCACGGTCACTCGATCGGTGTAGACCTTGACCATCGAATAAACAGTGGATCGGTGCTAGCTGGATTTCCTTTCGTGCTCGGCACGTTGGATGAGCAACGTCAGTCGGTAGTCCAGAACAACGCGCTCGTCATCGCGAAGTACTTCAACCAAGAGTACGATCCACGCGCATTCATTCTTTCGGGCATGGAGCCGCGCTTCGCCTACCCGTACCCGCACCCGTAGGCTGTCTCCCGGAACGACCGGAACCCGCATTCGAACCTCATCGATGCCGCCGCCTGCCACGATCCGGGTATGCAGCAGAATGGCTTCGCAGAGCAGGCGTTGCGCAATCGCCAGCGTATGGATGCCGCTTGCGCAGAACACCCCCAACGGGCCTTTACGCGCCAGTGCAGGATCGACGTGAATCTCCAGCGGATCGTACTGCTGGGCGAAGGACACGATCTCCGCCTCGGTTACTGCGCGATATCCATGCGTCCAGGTGCGCCCGACATGGAAATCTTCCCAGGACAGCTTGCTACATCCACTCATGCGGGAACTCTCGGTTATGCAGTGCAACTGCCGGACTAGCGGTGCCCGACCACAGCGCGCATGCAGAAGGCTATAATGCGCTCCGCGCGCCCCACCCGTTCTTCATCGGATAAGTCCACCTGCAGGGCGAGCGGCCCAACCAGCCCCTCGAACATCGCGCCTACGATGCACCCGGCCGACACCTCAGGGTCTTGTTCGGGAATGCTCCCATCCTGCATCCCCTCACGAATCACGGTCTCATAGACGCGCATTAAGCGTCGCCGGTAGCGCAAGCGCTCCGTCTCGATCTCGGCATCGACGGGTTCGGCGACCAAGGCATGGGCTAGCTTGCGTCCGCGAATGGCGCGCAGCGCGAAGGTACGGATCGCCATCTCGAGGCGGCGAGGCGGGTCACCCTCGGCCATGGTGGCGCCGGCCGCCACATTCACTTCGTGGCCGGAGACCTTGGCGACGATTTCGCACATCAGCTCATTCTTCGAGTGGAAGTGCCGGTACAAGGTGCTGAGGGCCAAGCCCGAACGCTCGGCGATCGCGTTCATCTGCGCGCCGCGGAAGCCGAGTTCGGCAACCAGGTCGATCGCGACCGCGACGATCCGGTCGGTCTTGCCCTTCACCGCGGAAGACGAAGAGACTTGCTCCGGTGCGCCGCTCGCCGTCGCTTCCGATTCGGCATACCCCGCCAGTCCTTCCACGCTATCGGTCTCTGACAACTGCAGGTACCAAAGTGTCGCGAAGCGCTGCGCCTCACCAAGATCGCGAGTTCTGGAGCTGACCCGATGGGTCGCGCCGTTGACCGTGCACTGGCACTGCCAGTAGCGGCTGTTCTTTCGGCGATAAATGCTGACCCGGCCGCCGACGGCTTCGATCTTGGTCTTGTCAGCAATGCTGTTATCGGTGGTTAGTGACATCTCTCAGGCCGGTTGAATGATTCGATCCCCGCGCGGCGAGCGGGCTGCACTGGCGGCCCATTCGGACAACACCCCGCGCCAGTGCCAGACACCTACTGCTTGATCGTACAGCCAGAAGTCCCGCCAAGAAGCGGCGTTGGTGCAAATACTACCGCATGCGCATGTGTGCGCTCAAACGCTAATCTTGAATATCGTTATTGCACAGTTATGATATGTCGTGCCATACTGAACTCGAAGTTGTCGGCTACCGCCGAAACAACTTCATCAACGACAACCAGGAGACAACGCCGTGACCAAGAACTCGAAATTCGGATGGATGGGACTGGCCGCTGCAGTAGTGATGAGCCTCTCGGCCCTGCATGCGGAAGCCCGTCAACTAACCCTCGGCACCATGACGGTGCCGGGAACCACTGCGGACATCGTGACCAAGCGCTTCGCCGAGCAAGCCAACGAGGCCTTGCGCAGCGAAGGTGTATCAATCGTCGTCAATGACTCTCTGCTCAAGGGAGCCCAACTCTCACCAGCGATCCGCGAGGGGCGGGTCGACTTGGTCCTCGGGGTACACCCATATATTTCCGGCTCCGAGCCGCTGATGGGTCTGCAGAGCCTGCCGGGTCTCATTCAGACACAGGCGGAATATCAGGCGGTGTTGGATAGCGGCTGGCGCGAAGACCTGCGCAAGGTGTGGCGCAGCAACTGGAACGCCATTGCGCTCGTCGAAGGCGCCTGGTCACCGCACCTGCTACTGACCACGAAACCCGTTAAGTCCCGGCAGGATTTTCAAGGAATGAAGATTCGCGTTCACAACGCAGAGACAGCACAGTTCATATCTGCGCTGGGTGCTCGCCCGACACCGCTTGATGCTGCCGAAATTGCGGCAGGGCTCGAGCGGCGCGTGATCGACGGCCTGTTCACGCCGGCCTGCTACGCCTACCACCAAGAGTTGTGGCGAAGCGCATCGAATGTGCAGGACTGGGGCATCGGTCCACTCCAAGGCTGGGCGGTGCTGATCAATCAGGATGTCTGGAAATCTCTCTCACCGGCCGCACAGGAAGCCCTGACACGTGTAGGCAAGGAGCTTGAGCAGGTGATGTGGCAAGACTATGCGGCCAATTCCGCCAAGTGCATTGACGGGATGCGCGACAAGGGCCTGAACGTGTGGGTTGCGGATAAAAACCATCGCCAATCCCTGTTTACGCCAGCCTCGGTTGATCCGGTGAACCTTCGGTGGAGTGATCGCGCTCAAGAGAAAGGCTTCGACGGTGCGGCTCATATCAAGCGCGCAAGCGAAGCAGTCCGCGCAGTGAAGCAGTAAGGCTCGTTGGTCCCACCGGAGATACTTGAAATGTCCGAATACGTTGATTTGCGACAGGACGCGGCTGAGTCACCCGCGACACGACCGGTCGTCGAGCCTCAGGCAACCGACGCTCGCCGCCTCACGGCCGTCACTGGCGGGCTGGGGGCCCTGATGGTTGCCACCCTTCTCCTCATCGTGGTCTTCGAGGTGGTGTCGCGGTATTTCTTCAACGCACCGACCCATTGGGTTACCGAGATTTCGACCTATCTTGTGGTGGGCACCGTATTCCTGTCCTTGGGCCTGACCTATCGGCGCAAGGAGCACATCCGCATCGAATTCATGGTGGATTTGTTGCCCGACGCACGACGCGCACCAGTCATGCGCTTTGCTGAATGGTTGGGGGTGTTCTTCGTCGCGGTGTCGAGTTGGCAGATGCTGCGCTACGTGCTGTCAGAGTACGCCACTGATACGCGGAGCTGGGGCTTGCTGTCAGTCCCATTGTGGATCCCGCAGTCCATGGTAGTCGTCGGCCTTTTAGTACTTCTGGTGGCAATGCTCGATCGCATGGATCGGCACGCGCACGGCTTAAAACCTGCTGCACGCTGGTCCTCCCACGCGATCATCGTCCTCGGCTGCACACTTGCCATGGTGATCGGCAAGCACAGCTTTGCTATCGGCGCTACGCAAGTCAGTACTGGCCTTGCGCTGATCGCCGGTGCCTGTGTGCTGGCCGCAGGCCTCCATCATGGTCGGCACACGGCCGGCGCGCTCGCGCTGGCATTGACGCTCGGTGCGTGGCTGTTTGCCCTCACCGCGGACGGAAGCACCCTGGAAGTCGGGCTGCTGCTTCTCGTCGTGCTCGTCGCCTTTCTTGGCTTTGGAATGGAAGTCGCCTTTGCCTTGGGGCTCGCCGGTTTGCTAGGCCTGGCCTTCCTGCTACCGCAGCAGCAGTTGTCTGCGGTTGCCGATCGGCTGTGGAACGGCACCAACAGTTTTACCTATGCAGCAGTGCCCATGTTCATCCTGATGGGCAGCATCCTGATGCGTGCCGGCATCACCAGCGGACTCTTCAATGCACTGGCGGCGTGGACGGGGCGGCTGCCAGGCGGGCTGGCACATGCCACACTTGGCGCGGGCGGCATCTTCGCGGCGTTCTCTGGGTCGAGCATCGCAACGGCAGCCACCATCGGCAAGACCGCTGGTATGGAGATGATCGCGCGAGGCTACAGCCCTCGCATGACCATGGGGGCCATTGCCGGAGGCGGAACGCTGGGTATCCTGATCCCACCCAGCATTCCGCTGATCATCTACGGTGCGGCCGTCGGCGCCCCGGTTACCTTGCTGTTCGCCGCAGGTGTACTTCCCGGCCTGGTCGTGTTGGCCAGCATGATGGCACTGGTACTCGTGTGGGCGGTATTGGTCCCCCTTTCGAGCGGCGAGACCCGGCGGTACAGCTGGACTGAGAAGCGCAATGCGCTCATTCCGGTACTACCCTTCGCTATCCTGATCGTTGCGGTCTTCTCGGTGCTCTATCTCGGAATCGCCACACCAACCGAGGCCGGTGCGATTGGTGCAGCGATTTCCGCGCTCATCGTCGCCGTGCGCAGCCAGCTGACATGGCAGATGATCCGCGAGGCGCTGGCTGAAACTGCGGTGCTGACCAGTTCAGTGCTGATCATCGTCATCGGCGCAGGGGTGTTCGGCTGGGTGGTCGATTACGCCCGCATCCCGCAAGCACTGGTAACCCTGGTGCAGGCCCAGGAACTTGCCCCCTGGGTGCTGATGATCTGCATCGTCGCGGTTTATCTTGTGCTCGGCATGTTCATCGACCCGATCTCGATGATCCTGATGACTGTCAGCATCACATTCCCCATCGTCGAACTGGCGGGCTACGACGCTATCTGGTTCGGCATCGCACTGATGATGGTGGTGGAAATCGGACTGATCACCCCACCTGTTGGAATCATCCTCTTCGTCCTGCGGGGCATCAGTACCGCGGTACCGTTCCGCGACATCGTGCTCGGCGCCCTGCCTTTTGTTGTCGTTCTCCTGCTCAACCTGCTGTTGATCGCCTTCTTCCCTGAAATCGTGCACTGGTTGCCGAACAAGCTTCAGTGACCGGGTTGCAGAGACACTATCCGGACTTTGCCCAATGAGCATTCGACTTTCTTCCCCACCCAACATCCCCGCGGACACGCTTTGCAGCGCGGTCGATTGGGCGCTCGCTTCCCGCCGTTCGATTCGAGCATTTCGTCCTGATCCGGTGGCACGCGAAGACGTGAACGCCATCCTCGACGTGGCGCGCTACTGCGCGTCGGGCGTCAACACCCAGCCCTGGCACGTCTATGTGGTGAGCGGCGCAGCCAAGGATCGGCTGAGCAACGCGATCATGCGTGTATACGACGACCCGTCGCTGAGTGCCGAGCAAGACGAACCTTACGACTATTACCCCCGGGAATGGGTTTCCCCGTATGTCGATCGGCGGCGCAAGGTTGGCTGGGATCTCTACGGTCTGCTGGGGATCGAAAAGGCCGACAAGGCCCGCATGCACGCGCAGCACGGACGCAACTACACCTTCTTCGGTGCGCCGGTCGGGCTGATGTTCACTATCGATCGCGGCATGGGGCGCGGCAGCCTGATTGACTACGGCATGTTCCTGCAAAGCATCATGGTGGCGGCCCGGGCGCGCGGGCTCGACACCTGCCCGCAGGCGGCCTTCAACAAATTCCACCGCGTGATCGCCTGCGAACTGGGCATTCCCGATTCGCAGATGTTCGTTTGCGGCATGAGTTTGGGTTACGCGGACCATGACTGCATCGAGAACGCCCTGGTGACCGAACGCACCGCCGTCAGTGATTTCACCACCTTCCACGAAGAATGACCGGAG
Organism: Nitrogeniibacter sp.; assembly: GCA_041600915.1. Taxonomy (GTDB): domain Bacteria; phylum Pseudomonadota; class Gammaproteobacteria; order Burkholderiales; family Rhodocyclaceae; genus Nitrogeniibacter. The sequence continues at coordinate 9,955 of JBFIJC010000024.1, read as the reverse complement.
ACAAGCCATGAGCGCAAACGCCTATTCACAGGGGCTAGAGAAAAACGCGGCCAACCATGTTCCCTTGACGCCATTGACCTTCCTCGATCGCACCGCCGACGTCTATCCGAATCGCACCGCTATCGTCCACGGCGGCTTCACGCAGACCTGGGGTGAAACGCGGGAACGCTGCTATCGCCTCGCTTCGGCGCTCGTGAAGAGAGGGATCGAGCCGGGCGATACGGTATCCATCATTGCTCCCAACACCCCGGCGATGCTCGAAGCACACTTCGGCGTTCCGCTCTCCGGCGCAGTACTCAATGCCATCAATTGCCGCCTCGATGCCGATGGGGTCGCCTTTATCCTGCGTCACGGTGAATGCAAGTTGCTGCTGGTGGATCGCGAATTTGCCCCGCTAATCAAAAAGGCCTTGCAGTCGGTCCCAAATCCGCCGCGCGTGGTGGATATCAACGATCATGAAGCCCCCGACGGCCCTGCCATCGGCGAAACCGATTACGAGTCGCTGTTGGTCGGGGGCGATCCTGAATTCGCGGGGTATTGGCCCGCAGACGAGTGGACGCCCATCGCCTTGAACTACACATCGGGCACGACCGGGGACCCCAAAGGCGTCGTGCCAAGCCACCGCGGCACCTACCTGATGAGTCTTCTGCAGATGACCAACTGGCCGCTGCCGCGTGCGCCGATCTATCTGTGGACGCTCCCCATGTTCCACGCCAACGGCTGGTGCTTCACCTGGGCGATCACCGCGGCGGCCGGCACCCACGTCTGCCTGCGAAAGGTCAATGCGGCCAACGTGTTTGCCGCCATCACCGAACACGGAGTCGATCATTTTTGCGCGGCACCAATCATCCTGTCGGGCATCGCCAGCACTCCCGAATCGGAACGCCCGCTCTTGCCGCGCCGGGTACGCGTGCTGACCGCCGGCTCGCCGCCGCCAGCCGCAGTCCTCGAAGCGGTCGGCTCCATGGGCTTCGATGTCGATCACGTGTTCGGCATCACTGAAATCTCGGGTACACCCGTCAGTTGCGCATGGCATGGCGAATGGGATGCGCTGCCAACCGAGCAACAAGGGCGCCTGAAAGCGCGACAGGGTGTCCGCGCCGCTGGGTTGGAACGCCTTGAGATTGCAGACTCGGTGACGCTCGAACCCGTTCCGAAGGATGCGTCAACGACCGGCGAAGTGCTGGTTCGGGGCAATACGGTGATGATGGGCTATTTGAAGAACCCAGAATCTACCGCCAAGGCATTTGCCGGAGGTTGGTTCCACACGGGTGACGTTGCGACCGTACACTCCGACGGCTACATGCAGATCACCGATCGCGCTAAGGACGTCATCATCTCCGGCGGCGAGAATATTTCGTCCGTTGAAGTCGAAGAGGTCATCTACTGCATGCCGGGTGTTCTCTACGCTGCAGTCGTCGCCCAGCCCGACGAGAAGTGGGGTGAAACACCTTGCGCCTTTGTCGAATTGAAGCCGGGGGTAACGAGCGTCACCGAGGCTGAGGTCACTTCCTTCTGCCGTGAGCGGCTGGCGCATTTTAAGTGCCCACGCCGCGTGATCTTTGTTGAACTTCCCAAGACGGCGACAGGGAAGATTCAGAAGTTCCGGCTACGGGAGCAGGCGGGCAGCCGTGAAGCCATTACTCGACTGGCTGGCTAACCGAGCCGAATCAACCGGTATTTCATATCAAGTGGAGCTGGCGGTATAACGGATGTACCGGTTAATCGCAGCTTGAAGTCAATTTGCTGGTGCGGGCGTCTGACCCCCGTTGTCAGACGTCCAGTCCAGCGAAAATATTCATGACACCATCCGTTAGTTTTTCGGGTGGAGCGGCCCGCGGAACGACAACTTCGACAGACAACGACAGGCGGGTATTGGCCGCAAGCGAGCGATCGTCAGCCTTCCATGAAGCCGCCGGCCGCTGAACAGCGAACAATCAGACTCCGATCAACAGCCAAGGAGTCTGTCATGGAATCCAACGACCATCGAGTACCCTGGAATAAGGGAAAGCTGGTGGGGCAGAAGGCACCATTGAAGCCCAAGGACATCTGGGCCATCCGCATCCACCTGCAAAACACCAAGCAAGTGCGTGATCTGGCGATGTTCAATCTAGCCATCGACAGCAAGCTGCGAGGATGCGACCTCGTCGCCCTCCGTGTTCATGACGTGAGCCATGGTGGCCAGGTGCTGTCCCGCACCGCGGTCATCCAGAGGAAGACGCAGCGGCCGGTTCAGTTCGAAATGACCGAGCCGACACGTGCGACGGTGGCGGCATGGATCGAGAAGGCGAAGCTGAAGCCAGAGGATTTTCTTTTTCCAAGCCGGCTGCACCGGTCGCCGCACGTCTCAACCCGGCAGTACGCGAGGATCGTAGAGCAGTGGGTGACGGCGGCGGAGTTGGATCCGTCCGCCTACGGCACGCATTCGCTGCGACGAACCAAGGTGACGCTGATCTACAAGCGGACCAAGAACCTTCGGGCAGTTCAGCTCTTACTGGGGCACTCCAAGCTTGAGTCGACCGTCCGTTACCTCGGCATCGAGGTCGATGATGCCTTGGAGATCTCTGAGCAGATAGAGCTCTGACGGTGCCGCGGCCGCTAGCCGCGAGCCCATGAAGCGACGAGCGGCCGCTTACGGGGCCGATCCTGGCAGGGCAGTGTCGGCCATGAGCCGTCACTCGATGATTCCGGAAAGCAGCCACCCGACTGTCTGCTGCTCCCCGAAACCTGCCAGATAGCCAATTCACACAACTCGGCCAAAACGGTCGTCAGCCAATTTGTTCCATGCGGCAGATTTACGTCAGAAAACAGACGCTCCGACATAGTACAAATTCGGGGCGATTCAGTTGAACATCTGTCATTTAGCCGGTTTGCAGATCATCAACTAATTCTTGCTTTGATGACGTCTCGAAAAGGCGACGCTTTAGCTTCAGTTGCTCAAGCAGGAAATTGTTAGCAAGTTCGAAGGAATCCAACAGCGTGTACCAGTTCAAGACGTAGCGCTTCATGCCGGGATCGTCACTTACAAGTCCGAGCTCTCCTCGCGCGACTAGCCCATTGAGTCTGCTCTTGATCTCAGTGTCGGCCAATGAGATTTGCCGACCGACAAGGATGAGCTCGAAGCGCAATTTTTCGCTGCTGAATTCAGGATATTTCTTGATGATGTTGGCGTAGTCATCGAGTTGGCGTAGATGCTTGACGTTGAGCGAGATGGAGGGGCGCTTGATTTCGACGATGATGCAGCGATAGACCTTCTGGCCATTGGAGTCGACCGTAGGGATGCGGCGAGCTAAGAAGAGATCAGTCTGTCGGCGCGCGCCCGCAATCTCGGTTTCATCATCCACATCGTCCGAACCAATGCAGTCGATAAGCGAGACCTTGTCGCGCATATCCTTAGCGATCTTCGTGAAGGTGTCCTCTTCGGCGCCAATGGTCTCGTAGGCGGGACCAAATAACCAAGTGTTGTTCTCGATGATCTTCTGCAAATCCGGCGTTTCGAGAACCTCTTGGTAGTGGTCATTCATCAGTGCTCGGAGTTTCGAGGCTGCCACATGCCGCCGCTGCAAAACCTCGATTGTGGCGATGATGTTTTCTAATGTCGTCTGTTTGAGCTGATCGGCAAGAGTCTTTACTGACGAATCATCGAGGTCCAGGACGCTATTGAGGACTTCGAAAAGGGCGTCGTTCTCGTTGGAAACCGCCAGTCGGTCCAACAGCCGGATGATGATCTTGCGCTGCTTTTTACTAGCTGCATTGAACACGGAAGGGTCTGCCATATAGATGGTCGTGACCAGTTGCTTCGCGTTATCCAATCGCCATGTCTGCTCATCTGGAGATAAGCCAGCGTAGTCGGGAAAGAGACCCTCCTCGACATACTTCTCGACCTCCACTAAGGCTTTCTGGCGCAGGAATCGGTCATACACGGATTGCGTCAGTTCACCGAGGTGCCGCACCAGTTTGCGCCACTCCGGGCACGTAATTGTATGGGCGTTGGGCCGGAGAAGATCCTGGGTGGTAGCAAACGAGTCTGCCCATGGCGAGCTTATATATATGCTCGTAAAGAAACCGGATTTGTTATTCAGGGTGCTGAGCTGCTTGTGAACTGTCTTGCCTGCGCTGTCCAAGAGGTATGTAAACGACTTCTCGGAACTGGGTCGCTCGTCCCAGCGTATGACCTGCACATCGAACTGATGCTCATCGATTGTGAAGATTTGGTGCGTAATCTCATGGCTTGGAACCGGGATTGGTACGCCGTTTACCTTTAGTGATTTCAGTGGATGGAGGGCGAGAAACCAACCGAACTCAGTCGCAAATCTTGCAATGAGCTCTGCTTGACCCGGAAGGTTGCACGAAAATGAGTCAAGCTTGACCAGAGTGCCTTTGGGCTGCTGCTGCAACAGGGAATGTTGTGCATTTTCTGGAATCAGCTGAGCCTTGTAGTCCTTGATCGTCGTCGAATCAATAGTGATGTGTGCCTGGCCGGCAGCAGATTTTGTGTACCAGCCCGCAAAGCGACAAATGCGGTGGAACGCCAGTCTCCCTCGGCCGTGAGCACCATGCTGCGCCGCATCTTCGTGCTTGTCAGAGTCATTGAACCTGCCGAAGGTCTGCTTCAAATTCGTCGGATTGATGCCTTCACCATCGTCAAGCACAGTGACAGCGGTGAGCGCTTGCAGGTTGTTTAGCGAAATAACGACCGCCACTTCGTTGGCCTTGGCGTCAAATCCGTTCCAGACGAGTTCGAACACCGGTTGCCAGGGTTCGATGCTTTTGAAATGCTTTTTGATGCCCTCGTTGCCAATTTCCGTTGTGCCAGAAATGTCTTCGTACGTGTTCACGGGTCCCCCAATGGTTCTATACGCTTTGAGCGCGGTGCATTGATCCTGGGCGATAGTCCACCCAAAAGCATGACAAACCGAAGCGTAAGATCTTTGGCTTGTAGCCTATCGGGTCGGGCAGAACAATGGTGCTCACTATGAATTATGCATTGTAACTCCAGCTGCTTTCAGTTCTCGTCTGGCACTGGCTGGTTGAATCGCCCCGGGTTTGGTGGAGGCTCCAACACTTGAGAAGATGGAGCCATGAAGAGATCAAGCAAGTTTTCCCCCGAGGTGCGCGAACGCGCGGTACGCATGGTGCTCGAGCACCGAGGTGAGTACCCATCGCTGTGGGCGGCCATAGAGTCCATCGCACCGAAGATCGGCTGCGTACCGCAAACCTTGCACGAGTGGGTACGTCGGCACGAGACGGACGCTGGGGTGCGCGATGGGGTGAGCAGCGCAGAACGGGATCGAATCAAAGCCCTTGAGCGCGAAGTCAAAGAGTTGCGCAAGGCCAACGAGATCCTGCGCCTTGCCAGTGCGTTTTTCGCCCAGGCGGAGCTCGACCGCCGATTCAAGTCATGAAGAACTTCGTCGATCAACATCGCAACACCTACGGGGTCGAGCCGATCTGCAAGGTGTTGCAGATCGCTCCGTCGGGGTATCGGCGCCACGCAGCACAGCGACGAAATCCCGCACTGCGCTGCGATCGCGCCCGGCGCGATGAGATGCTGATGACACAGATCGAACGTGTCTGGCAAGCCAACATGCAGGTCTATGGGGCGGATAAAGTCTGGCACCAGTTGAACCGGGAGGGCATTCGGGTGGCTCGGTGCACGGTCGAGCGACTCATGCGCCGTATGGGCTTGCACGGGGTTCGGCGAGGCAAGCGAGTGCGTACCTGAATCGCCCCTCCCCCAGTAGACGCTCTGCCGCCCGAAACACAGTCGTAAACAGAAGCGCCGGAAGCAACAAGCACATCGACCGGCAGTTTGGCGCAACGCAGTGGGCTACCATGTATCGGCCAGAAGGCAATCCGCTCAAGTCGCAAAGCAGCCTTGGTGCATCACTCCATCCAGATACTGAAAAGATTTATCGCGCCAGTGCCTTGATCAATTCTTGCATTTTGGCTGGCTCGCTCAAGCCAAGCTCGGAGTCGCAGCGAACAAGCCGCCCCTCCCACTCATGTGGCCAGCGTTTGACGCCGTCATCGACGGCGATCCAGCCTGCTAGTGCTTTGTGCTCAACGTAGCGCTTGATTTGCTCGCCACGTTCCATGCGCTTCCATCTCGCCATGGCCAAGAACGGGTCTCTGGTCGAACCTTCAACGCGTTCGCGCAGTTGCTCGGGCAGCGCATCACGGGCGACTTCAAACCCGAGGGCATGCACCCAGGATGTGCTCAGGATGATCCGGACACCTGGATGCGGAGCCAGCGCTTCAACAAGAAGTGGCGCCCACTCAAACAGCGCTATTCCGTCGCGCTTAAGCACCACTCCACCACCAGTCGCGCGATAGACTGCATCGGGATGCAGGACGCCGTCGTAGTCGAGCAACAAGAAATTCACCACTGTTATTTCAAAGCCTCACAAGCCGGTGCTGCTGCTCGCTTCCGCACACTGTCGACAAGAGTGGCGGCTGCGGAGGTGATGACCGGAAAGTTTCCACCAGCCAAAACGACTATCTCAATGTTATTTTATTTACCGCTTCGCTGGATCGTCCTCCCGCGCCGGTTCGTCTTCCCATTTCGATAGAACAGGCTCTTCGGCCATCAATTGCTTGAGCCTGCGCTCAACTTTTCTACGAATCGATTTTGTCAATCTGCCGATCTCACTTGCGCAGGGACTCGGCGAATGTCACTGGCTCCAAAACGTAAGTCGGCCTCGAGGCCGATGATACGTACCCGCATTACGCTCAAGTTACGGCAAGCTCTGTCGCAACACCGGAATATCAAGTATTTCATTGCGCCGTGCGGACAAGCTGGTCGATCGCCGCAACTCAACCTCAACGCCTCGTACTTGCGACTTGCAACACTCGATCAAAATCCAGCCGTGGGACAACTTCAGTCGTTAAAACCGCATACCAGTCATCGCAATTCACCGTCCCCGGGCTTTCCACACGCAACCTGAAGTACGGCATTCCAAGTAGGCTAAAAATCGCATCTTTCATTCCATCCCGAAGCCGCGCTTCCGGACCGTCGTGAAAAGCACTATCGAGTTCAAAAGCCGCTAATGCGCGCCCCGCGCCAGGGAGCACCAGCACTGAATCGATGCGGCAGTTCTTTGCGTAGTGCCAATGCGTATCCCCGAGCACTTTCCGAAGCTTGAAAAGATCAACGATCTGGTCGAGCGGGTAGTTCGGTAGTGCGAGAAACGCAGGAAATCGAAGCGCAAGTGCTTGATTAAATGATTTTTCCTGTTCGCTGCCAAAGATTGATGTTCGCAAACCTGCCGTCTCAGCAAGCGACGGTGCAAACGACATGTAGGTGCTCTGTACAAACCGACTCACTTCGATGACGGGCGCGGCCACGCAATTGGGCAACGTCGGCGCTTGCTGAACCTTCCTCTTTGTCCGAGGCCCTCGGGACTCGCGAATCTTGAGACGCTCTGCTGCGATGCGCAAGGGTTTTGATTTGAGCTGCTCCGCCAGCGATTCTGCAACACCAAAAGGAAGCAGAAGCTTGTCTTTCAGCAGCAGCGCCGCATAGTCCCGCAATACCTGCGGCGGCGGTTCTGGCTCTTCGTCAAGCAGCACGCAGAGCGCTTCGCCACCGAGCGCTTTCAGATAGTCGTCGAACTCCGCTCGCAACGAAAGCGGCGACGTGTTGAAACGAGCAAGAAACGCGACGTGATCTCGCCTGTAGAGACATCCACGCAACTCTTTTACTGCCACTTTCGCATCACAAGTAGTCACACCTACACCCGAGCACTCGATATCGACGACAGCAATAGTACGTCTGAAGGCGTCAATTGTCACTCATAGTGCGTGGCCGCATAAAGAACACATGGATAGCATCGTGCAAAACTTATACACAGCACAACGTGAATTATCTCGACCCCTTGACTCTGTTTGGAAGACAGCTCGCATCCCTTCGCAAAACGCGCGGGTGGTCGCAAGAGCGACTAGCGCTTGAGAGCGGCCTATCTCGCAGCTACGTCGGCGGGGTCGAGCGTGGTCAGCGCAACATCGCGTTGCTGAACATTTGCCGACTTGCCGAGACACTCGGCTTACCGCCGTCGGACTTGTTGAAGTTCTCTGCTCCAGAAGAGGCCGACTGAGCCCCTCCTCGGCATCCGCACAAAAAATAGGAAGCGCACCCCGGGTTTTGCGCGCAGCAACTTCACCCGCAGCGCCTCCGCCAGATCACCAACTCCATGCATGCCTCGCCCCCAGCCGGCGAAACGATTGACTAAATGTAGATTTCGTGATAATAATATTATTATTCTTATTATTCTAAACGCACGATGAGCTCAATCCCCTCTGACTTAGTTCAACGAATTAGCACTGCGGCAGACGAACTCTACGAAGAGTCCGGCCGAGAAAAAATACCGACTGTAGATAACGTCCGACGACGTGCGCAATCGGACATGAATGCGACGACTTCGGTCATGCGCACTTGGCGCGAGCGCATCAAAAATCCGCCGCAGATGCCGATTGTTATCCCGGAGGCTGTTGCTCAAGCCAGCACCCAAGCTTTAGCGACAACGTGGAAACTGGCACAAGAGGCAGCAGCGGAGTCACTTCGTGCGGCGAAAACAAAATGGGATGACGAGCGGTCGAATCTAGAGCAAGTAAGCTCCGAATTGGCTGACGCGTTCGAGCGCCAGGAACGAGAGCTTGAAGGGGCTCGAGCGGACTACGCCCTTGCATTGCAGGAACATAAGTCTCAAGTAGACGGACTGGTATCCGACCTTGCTTCCGCTCGAACAGAGGCGGCGGACGCTGAGAGACGAGCGGCGAGAGCCGAGATAGTCACTAACGAAACAAAGGTTGCGCACGCGGCGCTGGCAGAGCAACTGGGAAGCGCGAAGGAAGAAGTCGCTCGTTTGAATGGCGTGCTAGAGACACTTAAGCAGCAAAACGAAACGCTGATCGACGCCCTTCGCACCACCGTCGACACAGCAAAAACACAAAAATAGCCGCGGCAGCCCCGCGCCAAGACGCCCCTTCCGCAATAGCGGAAGGGGCTGAGAAACTAGGGCGTGTTCACAGTAGCCAAATGTAGGCGCATGCGAGATGCAAGAAGGCGTTGAACCGGGAAGCCAACTTGTCATAGCGCGTCGCGAGGCGCCGGAATTGTTTAAGCCTGTTGAAGAAGCGCTCGACGAGGTTTCGCGCTTTGTAGCGGTGCCAGTCGGTATTGCGCTGGGTCGTGCGATTGCTTCGTGGTGGGATGATAGCTTGGGCGCCGGAAGCTTCAATCGTTTCGATCAGCGCATCGCTGTCGTATCCCTTGTCGGCTATGACGGCGCGGGTCGGAATAGCCTCGACCAGCGCGGCCCCTTGCGTGACGTCCGCTTCTTGCCCACCGGTCAGGATCAGGCGCAGCGGATTGCCAAGAGCGTCCACACTGGCGTGGATCTTGGTGGTCAGCCCACCCCGCGAGCGGCCGATCGCTTGATCGCCACCGTTTTTTTGGGAGCGCCTGCCGAATGCTGGTGGGCACGAACGATGGTCGAGTCGATGAAGAGCTCTTCCAGATCGGCCTCGCCGCACAGTGTTTCGGCAATGCGATCCCAGACTCCGTATGTTTCCCAGCGGGCAAAGCGAACATACACCGAGTGCCAGTTACCAAACTCGGCCGGCAAGTCCCGCCAGGGATTTCCGACTCGAGCCGTGTAAAGCACCGCCTCGACGAAGCGTCGGTTGTCCGCCGCTCGCCCACCTTTGTCTGTCGGCTTGCCCGGAAGCAGATCCTCGATACGGGCCCACTGTGCGTCGTTCAACATTCGCCGATCCATTGCTCACACCCAAATTCCAGAATGTGAACACATTTTGTTGGCGCCGGTCCAATACTGACCAGGTGTTCCGGTTGAATTCTGACCAGGGGTGATAGCCGCCTGTCATTGCGGCGACTGTGGATAAGTGTAGCGGATTCTGGGTAGGGAATTCCCTCCTATCTGTCGTGTTGAGGTTT
>JBFIJC010000023.1:0-22244 GCA_041600915.1 Nitrogeniibacter sp. | reverse complement strand
GTTGCCGATCTCGACATAATCCGAGCCCGGGCTGATCACCTCGGTCAGCGGCGCCTCGGGGTCGAGCTGCGCGCGGAGCTGATCGAAATACGCCACTTGCTGGCGTGTGCCGCGACGCACGGTGCCGGTATCCGGCTCGAGCTCGCCCAGAATCAGCTTGAGCAGCGTGGTCTTGCCCGCGCCGTTGGGGCCAATGAAGCCAATGCGGTCGCCGCGCATGATGCGGGTCGAGAAATCGCGCACCAGCGGTGCGCCGCCATAACCTTTGCTCACGCCTTCGAGCTCGGCCACCATCTGGCCGGACTTATCGCCCCGGTCGAGCGCCAGCGTCACATTGCCCTGCCGCTCTCGGCGGGCAGCGCGCTCACGGCGCAAAGCCTCCAGCCGGCGCACCCGGCCTTCGTTGCGGGTGCGACGCGCCTCGACGCCCTTGCGGATCCACACCTCTTCTTGCGCCAGCAGCTTGTCGAAGCGCGCACTGGCCTTGGCTTCAGACTCAAGCTGCTCGGCCTTCTTCACCTGGTAGTCGGCAAAGCGCCCGTCGAAGTTGGTGAGATGGCCGCGATCGAGCTCAACGATGCGGGTCGACACATTGTCCATGAACACCCGATCGTGGGTAATGAGCACCACGGCACCGGAGAAGCTCCTGATCAACTCCTCCAGCCACAGGATGCCGTCGAGGTCGAGGTGGTTGGTCGGCTCATCGAGCAGCAGCAGCTCCGGGTCGCCAACAATCGCCCGCGCCAGCGCCACCCGCTTGATGCCGCCGCCCGACAAGGTGCTCACAATCAGATCGCCGTCCAGCGCCAGCCGCCCCAGCATGGCTTCGACACGCTGATTCATGCGCCAGGCGTCGGCGCTATCCACCGCGTGCTGCGTGCGCTCCAGCTCGGCCATCGCCGCCTCCGACGCGTCCTCGGCAAGATGATGCAGCGCCGCGTGGTAGGCCTTCAGCACCGCCGCCACATCGCCCAGGCCTTCGGCAACCACATCAAACACCGAACGCCCGAGGTCGAAATCCGCCTCCTGCGACACATACGCAATGCGAATACCCGGCGCGCGCCAGACCTCGCCATCATCCAGCGGAGACTGCCCGACCATGGCCCGCAACAGGCTCGACTTGCCCGAGCCATTGCGGCCGATCAACGCGACGCGCTCACCCGCATCGAGCTGAAAATCGGCCTTATCGAGCAGGGCGACGTGACCAAAGGCAAGGCAGGCACGATCTACGGAAATCAGGGGCATGAGGCATCCGGCAACAAAGCAAAGCGCGCATTTTACCGCCCCTCGGCCTCACGCTTCGAAAAAGCCTGAATTCGCGGTAAACTGCGCCCCGCCCCCAAGCATCGCGGGGCCCGGTCTCTCTCCGTGGTTCAATGGATAGAACGAGCGCCTCCTAAGCGCTAGATACAGGTTCGATTCCTGTCGGGGAGACCAGCACACGCCGCAGCCCCCCCGAATCCACCCGCACCAACCTGCCCCTGCGCACGCGCGCTATTTGGGCTTCTTTGGAAACTGCGGCAGTTCGCCCAGCCGGGCTTTCACCTCGTCGGGCCCCACCACAAGCAGCAATTCGACAGCCACGCGTATCAAATCACTGCGGCTCACCGACAGCGATTGCTCGCGCAGGTGGTCGCGCATTTTCTTGAGCTGCGCAGCCTCATCGACCGAGAGAACCACCTGAACCGGTTTGGCCGGCGCAACAATCGCTGGCTTCACCGTCAAAGGCGGCCGATTGACCGCCCGGGTGGTCAGCTTGACCGAGGCGCGACGCTTTTCGCTGCGCGACGGCAGGCGCTTGGCCAGCGCTGCGTCTTCGTCGTCGATACTGGCGCGCAGCGACGCCTTGATTTGCTTGCGAACACTCATTCTCCCCCTCCCAAACGCTTCACCACCGCACTGACCAGCCGCAAGACCTCCAGCTGTGCCGGCTGCGCTGCGCTGCCCAGGTCAAACACGGAGCCACCCACCGCGGCACTCTGCGCATACGCGTTGCGCTGATTCAGAATCGCGGACAGCACCGGCAGATCAAACTCACGCATCACCTCCATCACATCCGCCGCCAGTGACGTCCGGGTCACCCGGTTCGGCACCAGCACCCCTTGCAGGCCGGGACGGGTCGCCTGAAGCGCAACAATCAATCGCTCCACTGCACGCGTCGACCACAAATCGGTCGGACTGGGCACCACCGGGACAATCGCCAGATCAGTATGGTTGAGCGCCGCCAGCGTGCGCGGGTGGTCAATGGATGGCGGGCAATCGAGCAGCACTACATCGGCGCGTTTACGCCATTTGGCGAGTTTCTCAGGAAGCTCGCGGGGGTCGTCGCTGAAGCGGTGCATGCGCGCCGGAAACGGGTGCTCTGGCGACGCAGCAGCAGCCCACCGGCTGGCCGACTCCTGCATGTCGAGATCGACGATCTCCACCTTGCGGCCCCGGCGCGCCAGACCGGCAGCCAGCTGCATGGTCACGGTGGTTTTCCCCGCGCCCCCTTTTTGAGAAATCAACGTGATGATCGGCGCGCGCGCCATTGGCAGCTTCCTTGGTTCAATGCAGTGATATCCCCCGATAGTAGCGCAGCGACCCGCTGAATTTGATGACGCCGCCCTAATGCCCGTTCGCCGAGTCCCGCCACACCCGACAACCGACCACCCGGCTGACCGCGCTGCCCAGCCCCGGCAAGACCCGGTATCGTTCCCGCTTCGCCCCTGCCCGCCACGCCCCAAGCACCCATCCCGCGATGACTACACGCTTGCGCATTTTCATCAGCACGACCGACGCCCTGTGCGAGCGGATGGACTTGCTCGCCCTCGACGAACTGCAGCGCGCCCACAGCATGGTCTCAGAGCGCCGGCGCAAGCAATTCTGTGCCGGCCGGGCCTTGTTGCGCCTGGCCCTGAGCGACGGCAACAACCGCCCACCTGCCGAATGGCCGATCCGCCTGCACGACAACCGCCCTCTGCTCGACGGCGCCGACGCACCCCGGTTCAGTCTCAGCCACAGCGGCGATCACGTCGGCTGCGCCATCAGCCACGGTCAGCGCTGCGGCTTTGATCTTGAGGCGCTGAATCCAAAACCGCGACACGCCATCGCGAACGAATTCTTTGCCGACGAAGACGCCCGCTGGCTGGCCACACAGCCCGATTTTTCATCGGCCTTTCATCGCCTCTGGGTGCTCAAGGAATCCTGGGCCAAGGCAAGCGGCACGCCCCTCCTGCACGCGCTGGCCCACGCCCGCTGGTGCGCCGACAAGGCAGTGACTGCGCTCTGGCATGGCGGCACGGCCGCCTTGTCCGACACCTTGACCGCCGGCTGGGCAATCGAGCACTCCATCACCACGGTCGAACTCAATGAATGGCAAGGTGCCGGCTTCGCCCCCCTCGCCACCCACTGGACTCGCTGGACCCTGCACACGGCACCTGACTCATCGCGGTGCGGCACATGACACGCGAGAAGACAGAAGGTGTTACAACTGGTAACGCTACCCTGTTAGAATCCCGCGGCTTGACACCCTCGACTGCGCACGGAAGCATGGATTCGTTCTCTTTGCCCTTCGCCACATGGGAGGCATGGGCACCCGGCCGAAACACCCGGCAGGAATGGACCGTTCCGCCACCCGAGGCACTCGATACCGCTGGCCCAAACGCTGATATCGGCTTCGTCGACCCCATGCTGCGTCGGCGGCTCGGCCCGGTCGCGCGCGCGGCACTCAATGTGGCCCAGCGCTGCCTAGGCGAACGCACCGGCGTGCCCATGGTGTTTGCCTCCCGCCACGGCGAACTGGCGCGCACGCTGACCATGCTGAACGATCTGGCCGCCGGCGAAGAGGTCTCGCCCGCCACCTTCAGCCTGAGCGTGCACAACGCCTCGGCCGGCGTCTTCTCGATTGCCCGCCAGGACACCGCCCCCGCCACGGCCATCGCCGCCGGCGACGAAACCCTCGGCATGGCACTGATCGAGGCCGCCGCCCGGCTGTCGCCCGAGAAGCCGCAGATCCTGCTGGTCTACGCCGACGCGCCGGCGCCCGATCTCTACGCGCAGGACATCGCAAACGCCGAAACACCGCATGCGCTGGCGCTGCTGCTCGACCTCCACGGGCCGTGCCAGCTGCACGTCGCCACGCAACGCAAGTCCACGGCCCCCTCGACCGGCATGATGGGCCTGAGCCTGCTGCGCCTGCTGGCCGGCCACAGCCCGCGCGAGACCTGGGCCGGCGAACGCAGCACCTGGCAATGGACGCTCGCCGATGCGTAGGCTCAATTACCTCTGGCGCCTGCTGATGACCGGTGTGGCCTTCAGCCTGTTCAGCATTGGCGGGCTGTTGATCACACTACTCGCCTGTCCGGTGATCCGCCTGCTGCCGGGCGATGCCGGCCGCCGTCGCGAACGCACCCAGTGGCTGATCCACAAACTCTTCGGCGTGTTCGTCGGCTTCATGTGCACCGTCGGCATCATGCGTCTGCATCTGAAAAACGCCGAAGCACTGGCCCAGGCGCGCGGCGCGCTGGTGCTGGCCAATCATCCGACCCTGATCGACGTGGTAGTCATGATTTCACTGATGCCGCGCTCCGACTGCGTGGTCAAGGGCGCACTGTGGAACAGCCCTTTCCTGGGCGGTGTGGTGCGTGCCGCGGGTTACATCAGCAATGCCAAGTCGTCCGAAGAACTGGTTGAATCCTGTGTCGACGCGCTACAGCAGGGCGGCGCACTGGTGATTTTTCCCGAAGGCACCCGCACCCAGCCGGGCGCGCCATTGCGCTTTTTACGGGGCGCCGCGCATATCGCCCTGGGCAGCGAACAGCCCATCCTGCCGGTGGTGCTCAGCTGCGACCCGCCCACACTTTCAAAAGGACGGCCGTGGTATGACATCCCCCCCCGTCGATTCGAGTACCGACTCGAAGTAAAATCCCCTCTTTCCGTCAGCGATCTGATCGAGCCCGGCCTGCCGGGCACGCTCGCCGTTCGCCGCCTGACGGATGCCCTGGAAAACCATTTCGCCCTGGAGCTTGCGGCCTGTGGACACCCTGCACACTGAGATCAGCCAACTGATCATCGACACCCTCGACCTCGAGGACATGAGCGCCGCGGACATCGACCCCGCAGCACCGCTGTTCGGCGACGGCCTGGGCCTGGACTCCATCGACGCGCTGGAGCTTGGCGTGGCGCTGCGCAAGCGCTATCAGGTGCGCCTCGACGGCGACGACCCCAGCGTCAAACGCTACTTTCAATCCGTGAACACCCTGGTCGAACTGGTGCGCGAACGCCGCGAGAACGAAGCATGAATATGGACACCACCATGGCACTGAGCAATGAGGCAATTTTCGACGAACTCAAAAAGATTCTCGTCGACTCCTTCGAAACCCCCGAAGATCAGATCACCCTGGAGGCCAACCTCTATGAAGACCTCGATCTGGACAGCATCGACGCCGTCGACCTGGCGGTCAAACTGCAAACCCTGACCGGCAAGCGCATCAAGGCCGACGAGTTCAAGGCCGTGCGTACCGTGGCCGACGTCGTCCGTGCGGTGCGCTCGCTGCTGGACAGCTGATTTGCGCCTGTTGCCGGTCGTTCGCACGCTGCTGTTCGCAGCCACGCCTGTTGCCATCTATCTGGCGCTGGGCCACTTCGAACCCCGGCAAGTGATTCCCCTCTTGCTGGTGCTGGCCGGTTTGCGCCTGATTAGCAGCGGCAAGCGTGCCACGGCCGCACACGGCGGGCAGCGCTGGCTACTGGCCGGCGCGCTGCTCACGCTCGCCGCGCTAGTCGCCATCAGCAACAGCGAAACCGTTCTTCGGCTCTACCCCGTTCTCGTCAATCTGGCCATGCTCGCGCTCTTCGCCCACTCGCTGATCAATCCGCCGACCGTCATCGAGCGCATCGCCCGCCTGCAGCGCCCCGAGCTGCCGCCCGCAGGCGTGGCCTACACGCGCAAGGTCACCCAGCTGTGGTGCGGCTTTTTCATCGTGAATGGCGCCATCGCCGCCTACACCGCCGTGCTCGCCAGCCGCGAGACCTGGGCCTGGTACAACGGCGGCCTCGCCTACGCCCTGATGGGTCTGCTCTTTGTGGGCGAATGGCTGTATCGGCGCCAGCACATCGAGACGCGAGGATGAGCACACCGACCGCCATCGCATCGCTGAGCACGCTCGGCCCGGCCGATCGCGCAGACAACGCCATCGTCGCCCTGCGTACCGACGGCGCTCTCACCTGGGATGCGCTGTGGCAGCGCGTCGGCGGTGTCGCGCTCGCACAAGCAACGCTGCCGAGCACGCGCGTCCTGCTCGACGCCCCCGACGCCGTCGATTTCCTGATCGGCTTTCTCGGTCTGCTTCACGCCGGCAAACAAGTCGTCGTTCCAGCCAATTTCCAGCCGGCTGCCGTCGCACAAAGCGCCGCCGGCTGCGACGCGGTGCTCAGCACAGACGACATCCGCCGCGGCGAATCCGACGCGAACTGGCGTCCGACGGTGCCGCTGTCACCCGACGCGCTGATTGAGCTCACCACCTCGGGCAGCAGCGGCGCGCCCAAGCCGGTGAGCAAACGCCTCGCTCAACTCGACCTCGAAGTCGCCGCACTGGAAGCGCAATTTGGCGCATCGCTCGGCCATGCGCCGGTGTTCGCCACCGTGCCGCACTTCCATATTTACGGCCTGCTGTTCCGGCTGCTGTGGCCGCTGGCCGCCGGCCGTCCCTTCGACGAAGCCGTCGCCGCCACGCCGCATGCCTTGCTCAACCGCCTGCGCGCCCATGGCAAAGGCACGGTCATCTCCAGCCCGGCCCATCTGTCGCGCCTGGGCGAGTTGCTCGACCCCGCCGAACTGGCGCCCAACACCGTCGCCATCTTTTCGTCCGGCGCGCCGCTACTGGCCGCGACGGCAACCGAACTGGGCGCCGCCATGGGGCAGGCGCCGATCGAAGTCTTCGGCAGCACCGAAACCGGCGGCATCGCCTGGCGCCGGCAATGGCCCGAGGCCGAATCGCCCTGGCAGCCGCTGCCTGGCGTCTCGGTGAGCATCGACGCCACCCAGCGCCTTCATGTGCGCTCGCCCTTCGCCGGCGAGCGCCCGATCGCCACCGGCGACCTGGCCGAAGCGCTGCCCGATCACCGCTTCCGCCTGCTCGGCCGCGCCGATCGCATCGTTAAACTCGAAGGCAAGCGCATCGGCCTGCCGGCCATGGAAAAGCAGCTCGCTGCACACCCGTGGATCGCCGCCTGCGCGGTCATCGTGCTGCCCGGCCATCGCGAACAACTCGGCGCCATCGCCGAACTCACGCCCGAAGGCTTGCGTGCACTCGACGAACTCGGTCGCCGCGCTGCCGTCGATGCCTTACGCGCGCATTTGCTCGGTCACTTCGAACGCGTCAGCTTGCCGCGCCGCTGGCGCTTCCCCGCCGGCCTGCCCTACAACGAGCGCGGCAAGCTGCCGCTCGACGCCTTGCAAAGCCTCTTCGACGAGGCTGCCGCGCCATGAGCCTGCCCAACGCTCACCTCCTCGAACGCAGCGACACCCTCGTTCGTCTGGCGATCACCGCCGACGCCGATCTGATCCACTTCGCCGGCCACTTTCCCGGCACGCCGATCCTGCCAGGCGTCGCCCAGGTTGATTGGGCGATCCGCTTCGCCATGCAATTCTTCGCGCCCGCCGGCACCTGCCAGCGCCTGGACGCCCTCAAGTTCAATGACCGCGTACTGCCCGGCGACATGCTGGAACTGACACTCGACTGGTCGCCCGACAAAAACACGCTGCGCTTCACCTACACCGCCGACGGCCGGCCAAAATCCAGCGGCAGGGCGGTGTTCCAGCCATGAGCTTCCGCCCCTGCTTTCTGGTGCCGGTCTACAACCACCCGCACACCATCGGCCGCGTCGTGTCAGCGCTGGCAAGCCACGGCCTGCCGATCTATCTGGTCGACGACGGCAGCGATGCGCCCACCCGCGCGGCGCTCGCGCAGACGGTGGCCGATTGCCCGCAGGCCCGCCTCATCACCCTGGCCGTCAATGGCGGCAAAGGCGCGGCGGTGATCGCCGGCTTCGAGCAAGCCCACGCCGACGGCCTGACCCACGCACTGCAGATCGACGCCGACGGCCAGCACAACCTGGCCGACGTGCCGCGCTTTCTCGAACTCGGCGCCGCCCAGCCCGAGGCCGTGATCTGCGGCCGGCCGATCTACGACGACAGCGTGCCCAAGTCGCGGCTGTACGGGCGCTCAATCACCCACTTCTGGGTGCGCATCGAAACCCTGTCATGCGATGTGCCCGACTCGATGTGCGGCTTCCGGCTTTACCCGCTGGCCGCCACGATGCGCATCCTCGGCCCGCACATTGCGCGGCGCATGGCTTTCGATATCGAGATTCTGGTGCGCCTGGCCTGGCTTGGCCTGCCGATCGTCAACGTGCCCACCCGTGTCACTTACCCGCAAGACGGCATTTCGCACTTTGCGATGCTCTCCGACAACCTGCGTATCTCCGCCACGCACACCAAACTGGTCGCCGGCATGCTGTGGCGTGCGCCGGCCCTGCTGTGGCGACGCATGCGCGCGGGCAGCGATTCGCCGCACTGGTCGCGCCTCGCCGAGCGCGGCAGCAGCCTCGGCCTGAGCACGGTGCTCATCACCTATCGCCTGCTCGGCCGCCACGTGGCCGGCCTGATGCTCTACCCCATCGTCGGCTACTTTTTGCTCACCGGCCGTACGGCGCGACTGGCCTCGCAGCAATACCTCGACCGGGTGTATCGCCACTTCGGCCCCAGCACCACGCTGCCCAGACCGCCCGGTCTGCGCGACACCTATCGCCACATGCTGGCCTTCGCCCGCGCCGGGCTGGACAAGCTCGCCGCCTGGAGCGGCGCCGCGCCATCGCAGCCGCTGAGCTTTCATGGCCAGGCCGACTTCGACGCGCTCATCGCCAGCGGCCGCGGCGCGCTGATCATCGGCTCGCACCTGGGCAATCTCGAAATGGCCCGCGCCCTCGGCGTGGCGGCGCGCTTCACCACCATCAACGCGGTGGTGTTCACCGAACACGCGGTGCGCTTCAACAAGATGATGGCTGAGGCCAATCCGGACTTCGCCTTCAATCTCGTCCAGGTCACCGACTTCGGCCCCGACACGGCGATCCTCTTCAAAGACAAGATCGACCGCGGCGAGCTCTTGTTCATCGTCGGCGATCGCACGCCGGTGGCGGAAAACGGCCGCACTCAGCGTCTGCCCTTCCTCGGCCGGCCGGCACCGTTTGCGCAAGGCCCCTTCGTGCTGGCGCACCTGCTCGAATGCCCGGTGTATCTGTTCTTCTGCCTCGACACCGGCAGCCGGTACAGCCTGCACTTCGAGCCCTTCGCCGAACGCATCGACCTGCCGCGCAAAACACGCGAAGCCGCCCTGCAACAACACATGGGCGACTACGCCCAACGGCTCGAACACTACTGCGGCCAGGCGCCATTGCAGTGGTTCAACTTCTTTGACTTCTGGGAGGAGCGGGCGATACCCCTTCCTTCAAAACCATGAAAGACACAGTTAATAAGGCGACCGACACGGTCATCATCGGCAACCGCCACCTGAGCATCGAAGACGTGGTCGACGCCGCCGATGGCCGGCGCCCGGTGCGCCTCTCGGGCGACGCCGCCTTTCGCGAGCGCATCGCCCGTGGCGGCGCCTATCTCGAACGCCTGCTCGCCAACAAGGGCACGGTCTACGGCGTGAACACCGGCTATGGCGAGTCCTGCACCGTCACCGTGCCCGCCGATCTGGTGCAGGAGCTGCCGCTGCACCTCACCCGCTACCACGGCTGCGGCCTCGGCCGGCATCTGGATGAGCCGGCCACCCGTGCGGTGCTGGTCACCCGCCTCAACTCACTGGCCCAAGGCTACTCGGGCGTTCGCGTGGCCCTGCTCGAACAGATCGAACACCTGCTGATCAACAACGCCCTGCCGCTTATTCCGGAAGAAGGCTCGGTCGGCGCCAGCGGCGATCTCACACCGCTGTCTTACGTCGCGGCCGCACTGGTGGGCGAGCGCGAGCTGCGCTACCGCGGCGTAACGCGCCCCACCCGCGAGGTGCTGGCCGAGCTCGATATCGCCCCGCTGCAGCTCAAGCCCAAGGAAGGGCTGGCGATCATGAACGGCACCTCGGTGATGACCGCGCTGGCCTGCCAGGCCTGGTCGCGGGCCGACTACCTGAGCCGGCTCACCACCCGCATCACCGCGCTGGCCTCGATGGCCATGCAGGGCAATCGCGGTCACTTTGACCCGCGCCTGTTCGCCGCCAAACCGCACGCCGGCCAGGCCGAAGCGGCCAACTGGATCTTCACCGACCTGCCCGAAGACACCGACGACGGCGCCATGCGTCTGCAGGATCGCTACTCGATCCGCTGTGCCCCGCATGTGATCGGCGTGCTGCGCGACGCCCTGCCGTGGATGCGGCGCGACATCGAGAACGAGCTCAACAGCGCCAACGACAACCCGCTGATCGACCCGGACGCCGACTGGGTGCTGCACGGCGGCCACTTCTACGGCGGCCACATCGCCTTCGTCATGGACGCCATGAAAACCGCCGTCGCCAACCTCGCCGACCTGCTCGACCGGCAGGTGGCATTGATGGTCGACAGCAAATTCAACCACGGCCTGCCGCAGAATCTCTCCGGCGCAACGGCCGAACGGGCGATGATCAATCACGGCTTCAAGGCGGTGCAGATCGGCGCCTCGGCCTGGACCGCCGAAGCGCTCAAGCTGACCATGCCGGCCTCGGTGTTCTCGCGCTCGACCGAGTGCCACAACCAGGACAAGGTCAGCATGGGCACCATCGCCGCGCGCGACTGCCTGCGGGTGCTGGAGCTGAGCGAGCAAGTCGCCGCCGCCGCGCTGCTCGCCGCCAACCAGGGGCTCGCCCTGCGACTGCAAACCGGCGAGTTGAGCGCCGAGGCGCTACCCGCATCGGTGCTCGCCTTCCACCAGCAGGTGTCGGCGCTCTCCGAACTGGTCACCGAAGACCGCCCGCTCGAAGCCGACCTGCGTGCCACGCTGGCGGCGATGCGCACTAAAGCCTGGACGCTCTACGCATGAGCGCGCTGCCCACAGTCGAGGTCGAAGTCGACGTGCCCTTCTTCCATGTCGACGCCATGGAAGTGGTGTGGCATGGCCACTATGTGCAGTATTTCGAGCAGGCGCGCACCGTCCTGCTGCGCAGCTTCGACTACGACTATCCGCAGATGCGCGCCTCGGGCTACGCCTGGCCGGTGGTCGAGTGCCACATCAAATATGTGCGCCCGGCGCGCTACGGCCAGAAGATCCGTATCGAAGCCGCGCTGGTCGAAGTGCAAAACCGGCTGAAGATCAACTACACCATCCGCGATGCTGACTCCGGCCAGCGCCTGACCCGCGCCTACACGGTGCAGGTGGCGGTCGACATGGCCAGCGGCGAGCTGCAGTTTGTGTCGCCACCGGCACTGCTCGATCGCCTCGGCGGCGCCGAATGAAACGGCGCAGCTTTCTTCTCGCCGGGCTGCTGGCACTCCTGTCAGCCAGCGCACTGGCCGACGATGCCCTGCTCAAGGAGATTGCCGCCCGCGTGGCCGACAGCCCGGTACTGCGCGCCGAGTTCAGCCAGACCAAAACGCTCGCCGCCATGCGCAAACCCTTCCGCATTGCCGGCCACTTCACCTATGCACGCGACGCCGGCGTGCTGTGGCAGGTCGCATCGCCCTACGCCGTGAGCTACCTGATCGACGCACACGGCACGATGGAGATCGGGCCGGACGGCCAGCGCAAGACGCGCAGTGGTCGCGAGGCCGCCGGTGCGGCTCAGGCGGGGCAGATCATGCAGGCGCTGCTCAGTGCCGATCTGGCACCGCTGGAGTCGCACTTTGTGCTCGACCCCGCCCGTGTACCCGACGGCTGGCAGGTCACGCTCACCCCGCGCAGCGCCGAGGTCGCGCGTCATCTGACCCACATCACGGTCGCCGGCAACACGGCCGTCGAGCAGGTCAACATCGTCGAGACCGGCGGCGATCACACCGAGATCCGCTTCACCGCAATCCAGCGGGACACACAGTTGAACGACGCCGAGACTGCGCTGCTCGCCCGCCCCGACTGATGCCACGGCGCCTGTTCACCCTCCTCGCCGCAGCGCTGGTCACGGCCATGATCGCACTGGCCACCGTCGGCAAAGTGCCGGTCGAAACCGACTTGCTCGCCATGCTGCCGGCCACCGAACGCAGCCCGGTCGCCGAGCAGGCGATGGCCCAGCTCGCCCGTACCCATGAAAAGCGCCTCGTGCTGCTCACCGTCGCCGACGACGCCGCCCAGGCGCGCGCCGGCGCAGAAGCCCTGGCCCACACGCTGCGCGCGTCGCCAGCCTTGCAGCATGTCACCCTTGAAGTACCGCCCGATGCGCTCGACACACTGCTCACCACCTATCTGCCGCATCGCTTCGGCCTGCTGTCGGCCGCCACGCGCAAAGCCTTGCAGCAAGACGGCCGCGACGCGCTGATGCAGGATCTGTACCGCGCGCTGGCCAGCCCGATCCCGGCCGCCACGCCGGTGCCCCGCCCGCTCGACCCCTTCGGCACGCTCGCAGGCTTCCTCGCCGAGCTGCCCTTTGCCGGTGGTGGCTTCGCCCCCGAAAACGGCATTCTGATGGCCCACCGCGACGGCCGCAGCTACGCCCTCGTCAGCGCCGAAACCGTCGACAGCCCGCACGCCGTCTCGACGCAAGAGGCGGTGCTCGAGGCCTTGGCGCAGGCCCGCGCCGCCGTTCAAACGCAAACGCCAACAGCCCATGTTGAAGCGACCGGCCTGGTGCTCTATGCCGCCGCCGCACAGACCACCGCCAAGCGAGAGATGTCGCTGATCGGCGGCGTCTCCCTGCTCGGCATCACCGCGCTCTTGCTGCTCGCCTTTCGCTCCTTGCGCCCGGTGCTGCTCGGCATCGCCTGCATCGCCACCGGCGTCGCGGCCGGCATCGCCGTGGTGCTGCTGGTCGACGGCCGACTGCATCTGCTCACCCTGGTCTGCGGCACCAGTCTGCTCGGCATTGCCGTCGACTACCCCCTGCACTACTTCGCCAAGCGCCGCCTGGCCGGGGCTGCCTGGCATGCCGACGAAGCCATGGCCGCCATGCGCCCGGCGCTCACCCAGGGCCTGCTCACCAGCCTGCTCGGCTACACCGCGCTGCTCGCCATGCCTTTCCCCGGACTGCGCCAGATCGCGCTGTTTTCAATGGCCGGGCTGGCCACCGCCTATGTGGCGACACGCATGATGCTGCCGCTGTTTGCCGGCGCTGCCGACCCGCGCAGCACCGCCGGGCTCGACCGCCTTCGCAAGACGTTTTCCGGCTGGCAGCACGTCCTGCAAAGCCGCGCCCGATGGCTGCTGCCATTGGCCATCCTCGCCTGCCTGCCCGGCACCTGGATGCTGTCGCACAACGACGACGTCCGCCTGCTCAGCACGCCCGACCCGATGCTCGCGCGCCAGGAAGCGCAGATCCGAGAACTCACCCAGCTCGGTCAGGGCAGCCGGCTGTTTCTGGTGAACGGCCGCGACAACGAGCACCTCCTGCAGCGCGAAGAACAACTGACCGACGCCCTGCGCGCACACGACCTCGATCATTCGGGCGGCTTCACCGCAATCTCGACCTTCGTGCCTTCCACGCAGCGCCAGGCCAGCAACCGTCAGCTGATCGGCGCGCGCTTGTTTGGCGACGATCGGTGGGCACAGCACACCCTCGACGACATCGGCTATCACCCCCGCATCGGCCAGGCGCTGGCCGACGCGTTCGCGGCCGAGAAGCCACTGACGCCCGACGCCTGGTTGAAACTGCCGCTATCCACGCCCTACCGCCACCTGTGGCTCGGGCCGGCACAAGCCGGCGTGGCCAGTGTGGTGACACTGCACGGCCATTGGCCCACCGACGCCCTCGCCACCGGCGCCAACCTGCCCGGCGTCACCTTGCTCGACAAGCCCGCCGCCGTCTCCAGCCTGATGGGGCAATACCGCCGCGGCATGGCTTGGGCGCTGGCCTGCGCCATCGGCCTGTCGCTGATCCTGCTCAGCCGACGCCACGGCTGGCGCGGCGCGGCGGCTACGCTGGCGCCGTGCGTGCTCGCCGTCGGCGCGCCGCTGGCAGCGCTCGGCTATCTCGGTCTGCCGGCCACCTTGTTCCACTGGCTGGCGCTGATGCTGGTCTTCGGCATCGGGGCCGACTACGGCATCTTTACCCGCGAAGGCGGCCCGCAAGGCGAGGCCGCGCTTGGCGTGCTGCTGGCGGCGATCACCACCGTGCTCGGCTTCGGGCTGCTTGCTTTCAGCAGCACGCCGGCCATCGCCAGCTTCGGGCTGACGCTGTTCCTGGGCGTGATCACCGCCTTTCTCGCCTCCCCGTTGGCGCTGACCGGTCGCGACGCACCCGAGGCGGCATCATGACGGCAATCAAACGACTGGCGCTCCTCGGCGCCCTGGCGCTCGCCGGCTGCGCCAGCGCACCGCATGAGGCGGGCTGCACCGCCTTGGCGCCCACGCTGCGCTATTGCCTGCAAGCCCTCCCCGCCGGCCAGACGCTGGCCATCAACCAGCTGGTGGAATTCACCCTGCCCGACCGCCCCGACGGCCAGCGACTGGTATTCGCAATCGACGCCCGCGAAGCGCGCATGCAGATCGTGGCGCTCACACCGCTCGGCCAGAAGGTATTCCGCATCCACGCCGAGCGCGGCACACTGCACTGGGACGGCCCGCCCGCAGCGGAAGCGCTTGGCCTGCGGCTGCCGGCGCTGATTCAACTGATGCTCTGGCCCGTCGCCGCCGTGCGTGACGGCCTGGGGCAAGATGCCGAACTGAGCGCCACCGAGTACGGACGCACGCTCCGCCAGGGCGACGCACCGCCGGTGCTGACGACCCGACAGTCCGACACCGACCCGACGCTCGGCACGGTCGACGCGGTCTTCACGCCCATGGACGCCCGCATCCGGGTGAGCCGCCTGGAGGAATGAGCTTGACCACCATCATCACGCTGCCAGCACTTGGCCTGGTCAACGCCCTCGGACACGACACGGCCAGCATCGCTCAGGCCCTGTTTTGTGGCGACACCACTGGCATGCTGCTCGAAGACGGCTGGCTGCCGCAGCGCGCCGCACGCGTTGGCCGCGCACGCGTTGCCGACCTGCCCGCCCTGCCTGCATCGCTGGCACACTACGACAGCCGCAACAACCGGCTGCTGTTCACCGCGCTGACGCAAATTGAAGACGAGGTGCGCAGCGCCATTGAGCGCTTCGGTGCCCACCGGGTCGGCGTGGTGCTTGGCACCAGCACCTCCGGCATTTACGAAGGCGAAGCGGCCATCGCCCGCCACGCAACGCACGGCGCGCTAAGCCCTGGCTTTCACTACGGCCGGCAAGAGTTGGGCGATTGCGCGCGCTTTGTGGCCGACGCGCTGGCACTGACCGGCCCGGCCTACACCGTATCCACCGCCTGCACCTCCAGCGCCAAGGCCATGGTGTCGGCCCAGCAACTGATTCGCGCGGGGCTGTGCGATGCGGTCATCGCCGGCGGTGTCGACACCCTGTGCCGCCTGACCATCAACGGCTTCAGCGCGCTTGAGGCGACCACCGCCGATCTGTGCAACCCGATGAGCGCCAATCGCCGCGGCATCAATATTGGCGAAGGCGCGGCGCTGTTTCTGGTCAGCCGAGAGCCGGCCGACATCGCGCTGCTCGGCGCAGGCGAGTCAAGCGACGCACACCATATCTCGTCCCCCGAGCCGAACGGCAAAGGCGCTGAAGCCGCCATTCGGCAAGCACTCGCTGCCGCCGGCGCCGCGCCGGACGACATCAGCTACCTGAACCTGCATGGCACGGCGACGCCGAAAAACGACGAAATGGAAAGCCGGGCCGTGGCGCGTCTATTCCCCAAGGGCGTGCCCTGCAGCTCAACAAAACCCCTCACGGGTCACACCTTGGGCGCGGCCGGCGCCACCGAGCTGGCCTTTTGCTGGCTGGCGCTTTCGCACCATAATGTCGACCGCCGCCTGCCGCCGCATGTCTGGGACGGCTGTGCCGACCCGGCACTACCCGAACTGAATCTGGTGCGCACCGGCGATACGATTGACCGACACCCAAGAAGAATCATGCTGTCCAGTTCCTTTGCTTTTGGTGGAAGCAACTGCTGTCTGGCCATCGGAGACGCGCCGTGAGTCCGTTTCCTGCGCCCGATGCCCTGCTGCCGCACCGCGCGCCCAATCTGCTGATTTCGGGCCTCACGGCGTGCACGGCCGATCACGTCGCCGCCTACGCCGACATCGTGCCCGATCAATGGTATTCGGACACCAACGGGGCCATGCCGGCATGGGTCGGCATCGAGCTGATGGCCCAGGCCATCGCCGCCTTTGTCGGCATGGAGGGCCGGCGCAACGGCCGTCCGCCCAAGATCGGCTACCTGCTCGGCACCCGCGCCTATCGCAGCGAATGGCCGAGCTTTCCGGCTCATACCCGCATCGACATCAAGGCAGAACTCGTGTTTCGCGACGATTCTGGCCTCGGCGCCTTCGATTGCACCTTGCATCACGATGGCATGCAAATCGCCGACGCCACGCTCAAGGTTTACGAGACACCCGACCATGAATGACACCCCGCTCCGCCGCGTCCTCGTCACCGGCTCCAGCCGCGGCCTTGGCCGCGCCATCGCCCTGCAGCTCGCCTCACAAGGCTTCGCCGTCACGGTGCACTGCCGCCAGGGCATCGCCGCGGCAGAAGCGGTGATTGCCGCCATTCTTGGTTCCGGCGGCACCGCCGACCTGCTGGTATTCGATGTCACCGAGCGGGACGCGGCCCGCGCGGCGCTGGAGGCCGACGTCGAAGCCAATGGCGCTTACTACGGCGTGGTGGTCAACGCCGGCATCACCCGCGACAACGCCTTCCCGGCGCTCAGCGACAGCGACTGGGACGAGGTTATCGACACCGGACTCAACGGTTTCTTCAACATCGTGCACCCACTCGTCATGCCCATGGTGCGCAAGAAAAAAGGCGGCCGTATCGTCACCATGGCGTCGGTGTCCGGCGTGATGGGCAATCGCGGCCAGGTCAATTACAGCGCCGCCAAGGCCGGGCTGATCGGCGCCACCAAAGCGCTGGCGGTCGAGCTGGCGAGCCGGCGGATCACCGTCAATTGCGTGGCCCCCGGTCTGATCGACTCGGACATGACGCGCGATCTTCCGATGGACGAAGCCCTCAGGATCGTGCCCATGAAACGTGTCGGCACGCCCGAAGAAGTGGCGGGCGTGGTCGGCTTTCTGATGTCCGACGCCGCGTCTTATGTGACGCGCCAGGTCATCGGCGTCAACGGAGGCATCATCTGATGCACCGTGTCGTGGTCACCGGCATGGCCGGTATCACCTCGCTGGGCGACACCTGGTCGGCCATCGACACCGCCATGGCGGCCAGTCGCAGCGGTATCCGCCGCATGCCCGAATGGGACGCCATCACCGATCTGCAAACCCGCCTCGGCGCGCCGGTCGACGATTTTCAGGTGCCCAGCCACTATCCGCGCAAGATGCTGCGCTCGATGGGCCGCGTGTCGCTGATGTCCGTCTGCGCCACCGAACGCGCCCTGGCGCATGCCGGTTTGCTCGGCGACGCGCAGATTAGCGACGGTCGCATGGGCATCGCCTACGGCTCATCCGGCGGCAGCGTCGAGCCGGTGCGGGTATTCGGCAAGATGCTCGACACCGGCCAGATGAGCGGCGTCACCGCCACCAGCTATATCCAGATGATGGCGCACACCACGGCGGTCAACATCGGACTGTTCTTTGGTCTGAAGGGCCGGGTGATCCCGACCAGCAGCGCCTGCACCTCGGGCAGCCAGGGCATCGGCTACGCCTACGAGGCGATCCGCTATGGCAAGCAAGCCCTGATGATCGCCGGCGGCGCCGAAGAGCTGTCGAGCCCGGCCGCGGCGGTGTTCGATACGCTGTTCGCCACCAGCCAGATGAACGATCAGCCAAGCCTGACGCCCCGCCCCTTCGACGCCCGTCGAGACGGCCTGGTGGTTGGCGAAGGCGCGGCCACGCTAGTGCTCGAATCCTACGAACACGCTATCGAACGTGGTGCCACCATCCTCGCCGAAATCGTCGGCTTTGACTGCAACTCTGACGGCAAGCACATCACCCAGCCCTCGGCCGACACCATGGCCACCGTCATGCGCCGCGCCCTGGCCGATGCCGACCTCGCGCCATCGGCCATCGACTACATCAGCGCCCACGGCACGGCCACCGAGGTGGGCGATATCGCTGAATCAACCGCCGTCGCAGAGGTCTTTGGCGCGTCGACGCCGATCAGCAGTCTGAAAGGTCACTTCGGCCACACGCTGGGCGCCTGCGGCGCCATCGAAGCCTGGCTGGGCATCGAGATGATGCACGCCGGTCGTTTCGCGCCCACGCTGAATCTGGACACACCCGACCCGCGCTGCGCCGCGCTGGACTACATCATGGGCAGCGCCCGCCCGCTGGACGTCACGACCTTCATGAGCAACAACTTTGCTTTCGGCGGCATCAACACATCACTGATCTTCAAACGCCATCATGCCTAAGCCCTATCACCTCCTCGGCATTGCCACACTGGCGCTCTCACTGCTCTCGCCGGCCAGCGCTATCGCGGCCGAAGAGCCACTCTGGGAGTTCGGCGCCGGCGTCGGGCTGCTGTCGATACCGGACTATCGCGGCTCGGATCAACGCCAAACCTACGCCTTGCCGATCCCCTACCTGGTGTATCGCGGCGAGTTCCTGCAGATTGATCGCGACAAGGTGCGCGGCGTGTTCTACCAGGACGCTCATACGGAATGGGACATCAGCCTCGCCGCGTCCGTGCCGGTAAAGAGCGACAACAACCGCGCGCGGCGCGACATGCCTGACCTCGACCCGACGGTCGAAATCGGTCCGCAATGGAGTTACAAGCACCGCCAGTCATGGGGAGACATCACCCTGCGCCTGCCGCTGCGAAAAGTGCTGGCAGTCGACTTTCCGGACGTGCGCGACGTCGGCACGGTGTTCACGCCCACGCTGGCGCTCGATCGTGACAATCATCCGTGGCCGGGCTGGCATGCCAGCGTATCGACCGGCCCGATCTTCGGCGACAAGGACTACTTTGCGTATTACTACAAAGTGAATGACCGCTTTGCCACGGCCGATCGCCCCGCCTGGGACGCAAAGTCCGGCTACGGCGGATGGCAACTCACCATGACGCTGGCCAAACGCTTCAAGAAAGTGTGGGTCGGCGGCTTCCTTCGCGCCGACCATCTCGACGGCGCGTCCTTTGAAAGCAGCCCCCTGGTTCGCGAAAAAACTTCGTTGACCGGCGGCATCGGCATCTCGTGGATATTCCTCGAGTCTGCCCAGCGTGTCGACACCTCTCGCTAATCGCAAACACATGCCCCAAACAATGACATCGAATGCCTACGTCCCCGAAACGCGCTTCGGCTTCTGGTTTCTTGGTACCAATATCTGGCGAAACCATGTCCTGAAAATCGCCATCGACGACCTTCGTGGTCTGTCCGACACCGCGTTTCCGCAGGCACCGATCATCGCTGATGTGGGTTGCGGTCAGGGCAACTCCCTGAGTCTGCTCAAGGCGGCCTTTGCGCCCTCACGCCTGATCGGGATCGAATTTGACGCTGAGAGCCTGCGCATCGCGCGTGACACGCTGGCCCGACAAGGCATTGAAGTCGAGTTCAAGCAAAACGACTGCGCCGAAATCGACCTGCCCGACGCCAGCGTCGACATGGTGTTCTGCCACCAGACCTTTCACCACCTGCTGCGTCAGGAAGAGGCCATGCGCGAGTTCCACCGGATTCTCAAACCCGGTGGCCGCCTGCTGTTTGCAGAATCGACGCGCGCCTATATTCACTCATGGGCCATCAAGCTGCTATTTCGCCACCCGATGCATGTGCAGCGCACAGCCGACGAATACAAGACAATGATTCGGGCGGCCGGCTTCGAGTTTGATGCCAAAAACGTCTCCGAGCCCTATCTATGGTGGAGCCGCTCCGACCTGGGGGCGTTCGAGTGGTTCGGGTTCAAAGTACCGACTGAGCGCGAAGAAACACTGGTTAACCTCGTGGCTACCAAGCCGCGCAACTAGCGCAGATGCCTACCACGCCGCGCCCTCCGCAATCATGCGGCTCCCTGCCGCGACTTGCGGCAGGGAGCATCGCGACAGCAGCAACGATAGCACCGCCGCCCAAAAGACGCTTAGTGAGCCATCCGGACAACCGTCCCTTTCAGGGCAACACCGGCCATGATCGCCCCCGCACCACACTCATACGTCTCATTGCTGGACGTCTCGCTTCCGCGATAATTGCTTTTGATGTTGATCACCGCATTACCGCCCTCTTTTTTGACTCGCTCCTGCAATTCAAGCATTGCACTGAGAAATGCCCACTCGCACGCCACCTTGTCATCCTTGCCAAAGGCGTTCGTTTTTTTGTTTGTACCCCATTCGCCAATTCGCTTGATCACTTTGGGGTGCTTTTGCGTACCGAAGAAGAACTTGATCTCGGGATCCAGTCTGCCCCGAGCATCCGAAGTCGACATGGCCTCGGACAATGGGAAATTGTGACGGGTGTCTCTTGCAATAACGGGCTGCGAAACAAGTGCGACTAAGGCGACAAAGAAAACGCTGCGATAAATGGACACGATCAACCTCTCCCGAAAAAATTGATGGACTGTATGACGTGAGACTAGTTTACTTCAGCACTCATCACTGGCAAGCGATAATTGCCGCTCACGGCCTGCCCTCCGATCAGAACGCAACCGTTGAGCGCGACTGGGTAGCCCCTTGGATCCGCCGTCTCAAAACCTGGCAATCATCATGCACGACATAGGTAGCAGCCCAGATCGTCGTGTCGTCGTCACCGGAATGGGTGCAGTCTCCTGTATCGGAAACACGCTTGACGACATCGCCAGTGCGCTCAGGCACCAGGCCAGCGGCATTCGCCACATTCCCGAGTACGCAAGCTTGGGGCTTAAGAGCCAGGTCGCAGGGATTCCGAATCTCGCATTCGAGCCTGCCATCCCGCGCAAAATTGCCCGCTACATGGGTGATGCGGCCATCTACGCCTATCACTCCATGAACAAGGCGCTAGAGGATGCGGGCCTTCCTCGCGCTTCCGTGAGCAATCCCCGTACCGGCCTGGTCGTCGGCTCCGGCATCGGTTCCGGATTTCACCACCTCGCCGGTATAGATGTCCTCAGGCAACGAGGTGCAGACAAGGTCCCCCCCTATCTCGTACCAAGGGTGATGGGAAGCACAACATCCGCCTGCCTCGCGACGGCATTCGGAATCCAGGGCGCATCCTTCTCCATCACATCTGCTTGCGCAACGTCCGCACACTGCATTGGACAAGCGGCTCAGCTGATCCAGTCCGGCAAACAAGATATTGTTTTTTCTGGTGGCTCAGAAGAAGTCTGCTGGACATCGACGGCACTTTTTGACGCGATGGGCGCACTGTCGAGCGGATTTAACCATTGCCCGAAGCAAGCCTCACGGCCCTACTCCGCAGATAGAGACGGCTTCGTTATTGCCGGAGGCGGGGGCATGTTGGTACTAGAGTCACTTGCCCATGCCAACGCGCGCAACGCCCGGATCTACGGCGAGATTGTCGGCTTCGGCGCAACATCAGACGGGTTAGACATGGTGAGTCCGCATCCTGACGGCGCCGCACGTGCAATGCGCCTTGCACTTTCAGAGGCGGCCGGACAGATTGACTACGTCAATACCCATGCCACCTCCACGCCGAACGGCGACCTCAGCGAGGTCACGGCGCTACGAGACGTGTTTGGATCTGAGCTGCCAGCATACTCATCCACCAAAGGAATGACGGGCCACCCGATCGGCGCAGCTGCGGTTCATGAAGCCATTTACTGCCTGCTAATGATTGACCAGAACTTCATCACCGGAAGTCCATTGTTTGGCAAGCATGACACCACACTGGGAGGAGATCCAAGCCTCGTAACCAACTCACGTGAGTTTCGTATGAACACCGTAATGACGAACAGTTTCGGCTTTGGTGGCACAAATGCGTCGCTGATTTTTCGCCGGATGTAGGGCCTTGATGCCCCCTCCCCGCTATGGTGGTAGCGACGTCAAGGATCGATGCGACGAGCGATTCTTGGATATTGACGGGCAATAAAAAACCCCGCAATCGATTGATTGCGGGGTTTTTGTTGGTTAGCCTGACGATGACCTACTTTCACACCCGTATGGGCACTATCATC
>JBFIJC010000022.1:0-23027 GCA_041600915.1 Nitrogeniibacter sp. | reverse complement strand
TGAAGATGTCGCCGCGGGCGCGGGCGTCGAACAGGGCGCCGTCGGCCAGATCGACGACGATCGGCGCCAATGCGCTGCCGATGCCGCCCTGGCCGCCTTCGAGCACCATGTCGGTGGCGACGATTGCCGCCGTGCCGGCCGCTGCGGTGCTGGTGATGCCGGCGGACGACTTGACGCGCACATCGCCCGGCGAGCGCAGCTGCTGGAGGACGACAGGGGCCTCGCTGCCGAGCAGGATCTTGTCACCAGCGATCGCGGTGAGACCGGTGCTGGCGGTGATGTCGACATCGTCCTGCCGGCGAATGCGGATTTCGGTGTCGGTGAGTTCGAAGTCGCGTGCCTCGGCGGTGAGCAGGGCGAGCTTTTCTTCGTCGGTGAGCGTGTCCGGATTGGTGCCGCGCGCAATGACAAAGTCGCCGATGTTTTGACCAATGCTGCCGGCCACGTTGAGTGCTACGTTACGGCCGATCACATTGGCCTGCTCGATCGTGATTTCGGTGTCGGTCACCGGCCGGAACAGGCCGGCACTCAGCGCCGTCTTCAGTTGCTGGTCGGTCCACACCGCACCGTCGCGCAGGTCCGATTCTTCGGTGGTGGTGGCGGTGTAGGTGAAGTTGGTGTCGAAGGGGCTGCCGCCGAAGCGGGCATGGCTGTCGTGGTAGAAGGCAGTCTGCTCGGCTTCGTAGGTTTTGATGTTGGCGTCGTTCCAGCCGTTGGCGGTCTTGAGCGCGCTGGCCGTGCCGGTGTCGAGCGTGAAGGCGAAGGCGGGATTGTAGGCATCGGCCACCCAGGTGCCGTTCTCGTTGCGCACCTTGCGCATGTCCCAATAGGCGTGGTAGTCGTTTTTGACGCCGGCTTCGAAGTTGGCCACGGTCTCGTCGGCCGCTGCTTTCGCCGGGTCGCCGCGCAGACGCATGCTGTCCCACAGCGAGAGCAGCTCGCCGGCGGTCTTGTCATCCGCCTGCTCGATGGTGTTGGCGTCGACCAGGTTGCCGGTCGGCACGTCCAGCGTCACGTCGCCGGTTTGCGACTCGATCTTGCCGGCGCGCAGGTCGCCCGCTGTCTCGACCAGCACAATGTCGCCATTGGCCAGCGCGGAGACCACGCCGTCACCGAGGTTGTCGATGCGGATCGGTGCACCGCCGTTGGCGATGTCGCCGCTTTCGCTGATCAGGTTCACGCCGTAGCCGCTGATGGTCACCGCGGGGGTGGTGGTCAGCAGGTGGCGGTCGGCGGAGAGCGAAACCGCCCCGGTGGCCGAGCTGGCGGCGGCCACGCGCAGGTCGCCACCGATCTCCATCACATTGGCGCCGCTGTGGCCGTTGATCCAGATCTGACCGTCGGTGCCGCCGAGTGCGGCGTCGGTGAGGTCGACCCGTACCGGTTGGGCCGCGGTGCCGACGGCGCCATTGGCGCTGTTGAGGATGACATTGCTGCCGACGATGTAGCCCGCGTCAGAGAGGCTGGCCATGCCGCCGCCAGCGTTGATCAGCGTATCGCCGGCCACGCTGCGCACCAGGCCGTTGAACATCACCTGCCCGGTGGTCGAATTGACCGTGACATTGGAGGTGTCGTAGCCGGTGAAGTTGATGTCGATGCGGTTCGATGCGTTGAGGCTGTGGTTGAAGTACTCGTACACCGTCCACTTGTAGGTGGTGGTGATGGTCACCTGCTCGTAGATGGCGACATCGCAGAAGCCGATGCAAGACCGGTTGCTTTCGGTCGGGCCCGCGGTCCGCACCTTGCCGGTGGTCGATTGGGTGTAGTTCATCTTGTACTGATCGGAACCGCCGCCAATCGACAGCCAGTCGCCGGTCAGGCGATCGGTGTAGACGGGCGTCCCCGGGGTGATCTTGTCCGGGTCGTCGGTGTCGGCCCAGAGCCAGTCGGCGCCGAGCAGGATCTTCTTGGTGTAGATCCGGTCCTCGGTCCATGCCTGCTTGCGGCCGCTGATCCAGTTGAAGCGGCGGTTGGCGACCGGGTCGTAGTGACCGTCGCGGCCGGTGGTACTCGAGACCTGGTAGGTCGGGTTGCCGTCGGCGTCGGTAGTGCGACTGTCCTTGACCACCACCGCGCTGCCGAGGCGGCTGATCAGGGTCACCAGCGGCACGCCGGCGTTGGAGGTGCCGCTCATGTCGGCGCTGCCGGGGATGATCACCCGTTTGGCCAGGTCGGTGATCTTGATCGTGCCTTCAACGCCGGGGCCGGTGTCGAGGCGGTTGAGCACCACGTCGTAGTTGCTGGTGTTGTTGACCGTGATGCGGCCATAGCCATCGAGTACCTTCAGCTCGCCGTTGCCGGTGGAGAAGATGTTGCCGAACAGCTCCATGTGGCCGCCGCCCATACGCACGTTGCTCAGTTCGAGGCGGTCGTTGGCCAGGTCGTAGCGCACCTTGATGTCGGTGCTCGCCGGCGCCGGGTCGTTGAGATCGAGGTATTGCGGCGCGGTGTCCGGGTTGGCCTGATAGGCGGTCTTGGCGGTGGCGATGTCGCCGGCCTTGGCGCTGACCAGGGCGTTGGTGATGTTGATGCTGCGGTCGGGCAGGCCGGCCTGGATCAGCCCGTTGATATTGAGCTTCTCGCCGCTGATGTACACATTGTTGCCGGCGATCGTGGTGCTGCACCTGTCGCCGGTGCATAGATGCGGCGTGGTGTTGGTGCTGTAGTCGCCGGCGGCGCTATCGGCGCTGTCCGAGCCGCCCAGGGCGATGGCTGCGCCCTCGCGGGAACCCGGCAGGCTGCCCAGCTGGCTGATCGGGTTGCCGCCCTGATGGGTGAAGCCCGGGGTGTAGGTCTGGATGAAATCGCCGCCGGTAGCGATGTCGACCGTTTCCGCATTGATCTTGGCCGAGGAGCGAATGGTGCCGTGGCTCTTGGCCTGGGCCAGGCCGCGCAGGTTGGTGATGTCGCCAAAGATCCACAGCTGGGCGGCGCCGTTCGGCGTCACGTCGGTGTCGTTCTTGTTTTCGATCCGGATCACCGGCTTGGCGGTGGTGAGGGCGCTGGTGACGGCCACGCCGGTGCGCTTGCCCAGTGCGTTGCGGGCGTTGATGTCGGTGGCGGAGGACACGCTGCGGCCATTGAACAACACCTTGCCGCCATCGTCGTCGGGAATGGTCAGGGCGCTGGTGGTCATGAAGCGGGTCGAGTGGTTATCGATATCGATGCGCACATCGCCCGGTGCGGTCAGGCTGCCGCCGCCGGTCATCGCGTCGCCGGTGACGGCGACATTGCCGGTGGTGGCGAGGATGGGATTGACGTCCAGGAAGCCGACCCGGGTGTTTGCGCCCAGCGCGGCGAGCTGCGCTTCGAGGATGTCGGCATCGTTGTCGAGCGCCAGCGCGTAATCAGCGGCGCTGGTTTCGCCCGAGTAGTCGGTGGCGGCGTTGCGTACCGCAGTGGCGCGATTGCGCAGCGCGGTGATTTCGGCCGCCAGCAGATCGGACAGGAGGACGTTGTCGCGCAGGGTGTAGCTGACCTGCTCGGAGGTCACGGCGGTGTCGTCGGCATTGAAGGTGAGGAACTGGTGATGCCAGATCCCTGCTTCGACCACGCCATCGACATTCACCGCCGAACCCGGGTTGAACGGGTTGTTGCTGTTGTCGGCGGTGGTGCCGGCGCGGATCTTGAGCGACGAGGTATCTGCGCCGAAGAACTCGCCGATGGCCGACAAGACCTCGCGGTAGGCGTCGGTGCCTTCACCAAAGCCGCGGGTGGTGTGGGTGCCCTCGCTCGCCGTCAGGTGCACGCTGCGTACCGAGCGCACGGTGGCGCCGGTGGCGACATCGATGGTGTTGTGCTGGTTGATCTCGCCATACGCCTGCGGGTCGTTCTCGATCGGCAAGGCGGTGCGGTTCCACAGGCGCGTGTCGGCATCGGCGTTGAGCTGGTTGCCGGTGCTGCGGTCGGTGCCGGCCATCAGGTACACATCGTGTTCGGCTTCGATGTCGGCACCGCTGGCGAGCTTGACCGCGTTGTCGGCCTTCACATAGGCGCGGCTGCGGCCCTCGGCGGCGCCGGCGACACCGTAGGTCTTGGAGCGTGCTTCGGCATTCACGTCGGCATCGGTACGCGCCGACACGTTGATTTCGCCGTCGCTCCGAATCGTCGCGCTGCCGATGCGGACGGTGCCGTCGTTCAGATCGTTGTTGATGGTCGATTCGGCGCGGGCAATGGCGATGGCGCCGCCCGAGTCGAGGCGTACGGAATCGTGGGCATTCACCGTGTTGAGCGCCGCCACGTCGAGCACGCCACCGGCGTCGGTGCCGTTCTCGATGGTGATCGTCGCGCCGTCGCTGATATCGACGCTGGCCCGGTTGCGGATGGTGGTCTGGCTGCGTGCCGCAGCACCGTTGAGCAGGCCGCCGGAGCCCGAATCAACCTGGTAACCCGCGCTGGGCTTGGTGATGGTGTTGCTGGCGCTGACACGCAGCGCCTCGGACTGCACAGTGAGGTTGCGGCCGATGGTGGCGTTGGTGTGGGTGTCTGCGGTGTTGGTCGCCTTGGCGCCCGAGTAGCCGACGGCCGAGGCGTTGGTGGAGTCGGCCGAGGCGTCGATCCGGCCGGCCTGGGTGGCGGCCACGTCGATACGCGTCGCCTTGATCTGGCCGCTGCCGCCCGCGGCGGTGCCGAGCGCTGCCGTGGTGTGGGTGGTGGTGTCGGTGGTGGCATTGGCCGCCACCAGCGAGCCCAGCCCGCCGCTGCCGGCGACCGTGCTGGCGCGGTTGTCGTCGTTGCCGCTGGCGGTGACGTCGACGCTATCGGCAGCGGCCCCGGCGTGCGAGATGCTCACGTTGTCACCCACGATGGCGCGGGTGGTGTTGTTCGAGTGGGCCCAGGATGCAGTCCCGCCCGCAGCGATTGCCCCGCCGGTGATGCCGGTGGTGTCGGCGCGCTGGCGGGTCGATTGGGTGGCGCTGACCTGCACGGTGTCGGCGATGTCGAGGGTGCTGCCGTCGCCCACTTGTGCCGTGGTCGTGCCTGTCGACTTGGCTTCGGCGTCGGTGGCCGAGGCGCCGAGCAACAGGCCGCCGGCGGCGCCGGTGGCGTTGGCGGTGGTCCCCAGCCCGAAGGTGCTGCGGTTGGCGTCGAGGCTCAGCGCGCGGGCGGTAATGACCGAGTTCGCGCCGATCAGGCTGGTCACATTGGCAGCCGTGGTGGCGGTGGCGATGGAGGCGCCAATGCCGACGCCGGCCGAGACATTGACCCCGATTGCGTTGGCGTCGGTGCGGGTGCGGCCGGTGGCGCCGACCGACACGGTGTCGGCCACCGTGATCCGGCCGTTGGTGCCCAGCGTCGCGCTGACGCTTGGCCGGTTGTTTGCCGTGGCGACCGAACCGCTGGCCGCCAGGCCGATGCCGGCCTTGCCGGCGATGGTCTTGGCTTTGGCGATGGTGGTCGAGTCGGCGTTGATGCCCAGGCTGTCGACCGTGGCGGCCGACTGGCCGACCTGCAGGTTGTCGCCGCCGCTGGCCGTCGTGGCGCCGTTGATGGTGGCGGTGGCCACCGAGGCGCCGACCGCGGCGGCGCCGCCGACGCTTACGCCGACCGCTTCGCTCTCGGCTGTGCGGTCATCGCTGGCCGAGACGCTGACGCCGGTGGCGTCCACAATCTGCACGCCGTCGCCGATGGCGGCGCGGGTGGTGCTGTTGTCGGTGACAAAGGCCAGCGCCGCGTCGATGGCGATGCCGCCGTAGCTGCCGGCAAAGCCGGTCAGGTCGCTGACGGTTTTGGTGTGGGCGCTCACCGAGATGGCGCCGCCGCTGTTGAGTGTGGCCAGTGCAGCCACATCGGCCGCCGTGCCGGCATTGACGGCAACCACGCCGACCCCGACGCCCAGACCCACGCCGCCCACCGACGCACCGCCGGCCAGCACTTTGACGTCGATGTCCTGACGCGCGTCGATGTCGATGGCGCCGCCGGTGGTGACATTGGCGTCGCCGATGGTGGCGGTGGTGCCGGCCGTGTTGGCGCCGGCCAGATCGCCCGAAATGCTGACCCCGGCGCGTGCCGTCTGCGACTGCGTGCCGGCGTTGCGAATGCGCGCATCGTCCGAGCCGGCGAGCAGGCTGTTGATGCTGCCGTCGCTGGCCTGGTCGTCGGCGTAGCTGTTCACATCGCCAAAGTCGCCGCTGTCGGACTTGAGGCGCTTGCGCCCTTCGGCGTCCAGCCCGCTGCCCACGCTGTACACCGAGATGCCACCGGCAATCGCGCCGATGCCGCCCGAGGCGCTGACGGTGATCGAGTCGATGTCGGCGCTGGTGAGTGCGTTCACATCCACATCGCGCCTGGCCGAGACCTGCGCGCTGTTGTCGATGAGGGCCGTGGTGTCGTTCTTGACCGTGCCCACATCCACGCCGCCGGCCGCGCCGACCGCGCCGAGCGCGAGCGAGCCGGTGTAGGCGTCGAGTTTGGCGTGGTTCCTGGCGCTGACGTTCACATCCTGCGTCGCGCTGCCGTTGGTTACGCCCTGGTTGATCAGCGCGCCGTTGCCGATGACGGCGGTGGTGTCTGAATCGACACTGGTGACGGTGACCGCGCCGGACACGCCGGCGTAGAAGCCGCCCGCGCCGCTGGCGGCGACCGAGAACAGGTCTTCGCTTGAATTGGCCTCGACCATCAGGCCGGTGATGGCGTCGCGGTCGGTCAGGTCGTTGCCCGACAGGGCCTGCATGCTGGCGGTGTTGTTGCCGCGTGCATTGACCGTGGCGCCCACGCCGACGCCGGCAGTGGTGTCTTTTTCGATACGGGTGACGCCGACCGCGCCGCCCACGCCGGCCGCGCCGAGGCCGACGGCGAGGGTGCCGTCGACCACGTCGGTTTCGGTGTGATCGGTGGCGATGATGCGCACGTTGCCGTCGGCATCGACCACCGAGCCGGTGCCGGTGGTGGCGCTGGTGACGTTGGTCATCGACAGCACCGAGGTGGAGCCGGCCACGCCGACCGTGCCGCCCACGCCCAGACCGGCGGCGATGGAGAGGATTTCTTCTTGCGCGCTGGCGATCACCGACACGTCCTTGCGGGCACGCACGTCGGCCGATTCGCCCACGTTGGCGAGGGTGGTGTGCCTGGCCACCAGTACGTCGGCCGCGGCGCCGATGCCGACCGCGCCGGCACCCGAGGCGGAGCCGGCAATGCCCATCTGGTAGTGGTCGTTACCTGCTGCGACCAGCACCGACTGGCCCGTGCCTGCGCCGGTGTTGTTCTGGTTGATCTGCGCGTTGTCGGCGATCTCCGCGGTGGTATGGGTGGTGATGACGTTCACGTCGCCGGCCAGCGTGATCGCGGCGCTGCCTGCGGCGGCGCCGGTGGCCGAGATGGTTTCGACGTCGTCCTTGTTGGTGGCGGTTACGGCCAGACCCTGGAAGCCGGTGGCGGTGCCACGGTTGGCGACGCGCTGGCCGGTGAGGGCGGCGCTGTCGCTGCCGTCGGGGTTGCTGGCGGCGGGGGCGCTGATCTCGCCCTCGTCGGTGCCGTTGGCGGTGTAGGTGGTGTCGAAGCTGCCATCGGCCACGGTGACGCCGGTCCGGGTGCCCAGCGCGTCGACCGTGGCGCTGTCGCCCACGCGGGCGGTGACGGTTTTGGTGAGGATGGCCACCGCGGCCGAGGCGCCCACGCCGGCGCTGCCGCCGAAGGCGCCGTTGCCGGCGATGAGGTCCATTTCGTTGTCGTCGTCGGCTGAGACGATCACGTTGCCATCGCTGTGCATGGTGGCGCCGTCGGCGACCTCGCCTTTGGTGATGACATCCACGGTGTAGACCGAGGCCGAGCCGGCGATGCCGGCCGAGCCACCGGCTGACAGCGAGGCGGCGACCGAGGTGATGTCCTGTTCGCTGCGCGCGTCGACGGTGACGGTGTCATTGGCCTTGACGTTGCCGGCCACGCTGGCGGTGGTGGTCTTGTCGATCAGGCCGACGTCGGCGCCGGCGCCGACGCCGCCGCTGCCGCCAAAGGCCACCGCGCCGGCGACGCCGAGCAGGGTGGTCTCGTCCGAGGCGCGCACCGTGACATCCTGCGTGCTGCTGCCGTCGTCGAGCGGGTTGATGCTCGCGCCGCTGCCGATGGCGGCGGTGGTGGTTTCGGTCAGGTCGGTGACCGTGGCCGAGCCGGCCACGCCGGCGCTGCCGCCGCCCGAGCCGCCGGCGGCGATGGTTTCGATGTCTTCATGCGAGGTGGCGGTCACCGCCACGCCGCGCGTCGATTCGGTCAGCACCGTGCCGGCGCTGTTCTTTTCGCCGGTGGGCACATCGATGGCGGCGCGCTTGCCGCGACCGGTGGCGCTGCCGTCGATGCGCGCCTCGACGGTGTTGTCGGTGATCAGCACCGAGGCCGATGCGCCGATGCCTGCCTTGCCGCCGCCGGCGACATTGCCGGCCAGGCTGAAGAGGTCGACATCATCCGAGGCGCCGACATGCACGTTGCCGTCGGCAATCGCCGTCGAGCCGGCGTCGATGCTGGCTTTGACGGTGTTCTTGGCTTGCACGACCGTGCCCGCGCCGGCCACGCCGGCCTTGCCGGATACCCCGCCAGCGGCGGAAACGCCCTCGATGTGGGTGGTCGAATCGGCCTTGACGGTGACGTCGCCGGCCGTGGATTCAGCGTTGGCGTTGTTCTTGAGGCGGGCGTCGACGAGGTTGTCGACATCGTTCCAGGCGAAGGTCACGCCGACGCCGGCCGACCCGGTGGTGGCGCCGAGTGCGCCGGCCAGGCCGAAGATGCGCGAGCTGTCGGTGGATTGCAGCGCGATGCTGGCGGCGCTGTCGACGCCGTCGCCACCACGGGTGCCGGCGATCCAGGTCTTGGTGGTGTTGTCGATGGTGTTGATGGTCACCGCCGCCGCGCCGGCCATGGGGCCTTTGCTGGCGCCGATGGCGGCGGAGATGGTGTCGATGCTGTTGTCGGTGGTGGCGGCGACGCTGACCAGACCGGTGGCGTCCACATCGCTGTTGGCGATCCAGCTCTCGGTGTCGTTGTCGAGCTGGTTCCAGCTGAACGACAGGCCGATGCCGGCCTTGCCGCCGAAGGCGATGGCGCCGGCGATGGCGCGGATGGTCGAGTCATCCAGCGCGGTGAGGCCGACCGTGCTCACGCCGGTGAGCAGCACATTGCTCAGATAGGTCTTGGTGGCGTTGTCGATGGCGTTGATCGACACCGAGCCGGCCACGCCGACCTTGCCCTTGGTGCCGGCCACCGAGGCGGAGAGCGTCTCGATGGTGCCGGTGGTTTTTGCGTCGGCGGTGAGCGGGCCGGAGAGCGTCAGTGTGGCGTCGTCGGCATAGGCGGCGGTGATGCCGGCCAGCGAATTCTGCGCGTAGGAGCCGGCCAGCGCGTTGCCGCTTTGCTGGGTGGAGATGGTGACCGCGCCGGACAGGGCCGACAGGGCGAGCGTGTTGGTGGCGTCGAGGTCGAGCGCGGTGGCGGCGGCGATCGTTGCGCCATCGGAAATGTAGGCCTGGGTGTCGGCCTTGACGTCGTTGATCGATACGTCGGCCGAGACCGCCACGCCGAACTTGCCCTTGCCGGACTTGCTGGCCGTGCCGCTGCCGGCGCCGTCCTGCGTGTCGCTGGCGCCGGCGGGCATGTCGGTCTGTGCCTTGCTGTCGGTGGCGAGCGCACCGGCGACCGAGTAGGCGCCTTGCGAAACTTCCGAGGCGGCGACCAGGTTGACCTTGCCGGTGGTGCTGATGTTGCCCAGCGCCGGGACGAGGTCGAGGCCGAGCGGGTCGAAGTTGCCGATGTAGGCGGCGACGTCGGAGACGATGGTGTTGACCGACACCGAGAAGCCGATG
This sequence comes from Nitrogeniibacter sp., assembly GCA_041600915.1. Taxonomy (GTDB): domain Bacteria; phylum Pseudomonadota; class Gammaproteobacteria; order Burkholderiales; family Rhodocyclaceae; genus Nitrogeniibacter. The sequence goes on along the minus strand of JBFIJC010000022.1, from coordinate 13,239 downwards.
CCGACCTGGCCCTTGGTGGCGACCACGCCACCGGCGACCGAGATGTTTTCCAGATCGCCCTTGGCGGTGAGGGTGATGTCGCCGCCGGCATCCACGGAGGCGTCGTCGTCAATCGCCGCGACTGAAGCGTTGGTGAGGGTGTTGATCGACACCGCGCCTTCGACGCCGACGCTGTCGGACTGGCCGCCCGCTTCGGTGACGGTGACCACGCGCTGGATGTTCAGCGCTTCGACATCGACCGTATTGGCGCTGTTGACCGTGGCATTGCCGCGGATGGTGGCGCTGGCGTTGGTGTCGATGCTGATCAGCCCGGCCGAGCCGCCGATGGCGGCCTTGCCGCCGCTGGTGCCGAAGAATTTCTTGGACAGGATGCCGACCGCGCCGGTGAGGCTGATGTCGTTCTTGGCGCTGACCTTGACCGACTGGCTGGCCAGACCGGGTATGGCCTTGTAGCGGGTGTTGATCTGCGCGCCTTCATCAATAGTGGCGGTGGCGTTGTTGTCGAGGTCGAACAGGTTCACGCCCACGGCCAGGCCGATGCCGCTCTTGCCCTTGGCCGAGTTGATCGAGTAGGTGGTGAGGAACATGTCCAGCACGCCACCTTGCAGGAAGTTCAGGATCTCGTCCGGGTCTTCCCAGTCGATCTGCCACGGGTAGGGCACATGGGTTTGCGCGTCGACCAGCAGTGCGCCCTTGGCGTCGACCGTGGCGCCCTTGCCGATGAAGGCATTGGCGGTGTTCACGAAGCTGCCGTAGGCCACCGAGCCGCCCACGGCCGAGCCGGTGGAACTGGTCTTGGCGCCGGCGCTGGAGCTGGGGTCGTCGGTGACCTTGGCGGTGACCGAGATGCCGCCTGCGGCTTTCACGTCGGCCAGCGGGGCGATCGAGGCGGTGGCGGTGTTGCTGCCGGTGGTCCACGCCACTGCACCGGCGGCGTTGAACTTGCCTTCCTTGATGCCCGGGAAGAGGAAGCTGGTGAGGCGGTCGGCGGTGGTCGGGTTGATCTTGCCGGTGGCCTTGAGAATGCCGCCCACCACATTGCGCTGGATGCCGGCCTTGAAGTTGGTGATCTTGGCCGAGATCGACGAGGGGTTGCCCAGCGTGGCGGCGTTGGCCGAGTTGCCCTCTTCGATGTCGGCATTGGCGGTGACGCTGACGCTGCCGGTGGTGGCTTCGGCCGTGCCGCCCAGGGTGGCGGTGGTGGTCGAGGTGGTATCAGAGATCGCCAGCGACAGGCCGACACCGCTGCCGCCGGTGTTCTTGGCGTCGGCGGCGGCGTTGATCTCGGCTTCGGTCTGCGCGTCGACGCTGATCGAGCCGCCGGTGGTCGTGGTGGAGTCACCGACCTCGGCAATCGTGGTGATGTGGGTGTTGGCGCGCACAAAGGTGGCGTCGACCGGCTTGTTGATCGAATTGACCGTGGCGGTCACGTCGATCTCGGTGTTGGTATGGGCCTGCACCGTCAGCGCGTTGGTGGCGGTGACGTTGGCCGTGCCGACCACGCGGGCGCGGGCCTCGGCGGTGGATTCACCCCACGCCGCCGAGAACAGGAAGGGGCTGCTGAAGGTGGGCTTGGCGGCCGAGTCGGCATCCGCGCCGATGGTCACCGTGTCGGTGCCGATGATCAGCGAGGCGCCATCGACCAGGGTGGTGGCCTTGGCCGTGGACAGCGCCACCAGCGGCACCGAGTTGAAGTCGAACAGGTTGTCGTCCAGCGCGCTGATCAGCGGACCGTCGGGGTCGGGCAGCCAGCTCTGGTCGAGCAGCTTGGTGACCGTGCCGAGGATCTTGTAGGACAGCGAGGTGGTGGCGGTCGAGGTGATGTCGACCGTGTCGCCACGGATCTCGCTCTTGATGGCGCCGCTGTCACCGATGGTGGTGGTGGCGGTGGCGGTTTTCTCGAAGCCCGAGCGCGCACCGGCGTGGCTGCTGATCGTCACCTTGCCGCTGCCGGTGACTTTGCTGCCGAGCACGGTGGTGGTGGCGGTGGCTTTGGTGGTGACGCTGAGGAAGGCGCCGCCGATGCCGTCGATGGGGTCGTCGAGCTCCTGGTCGATCTGGCGCTGGGCGTCGGCTACGGTCAGCGCCGGGTTGTTTTCGAGCAGCTCCTGCACCAGCGAGGTCTCGGCGGACGAACGGATGGTGATGTCCTTGCCGGTCACCGTCGCTTCGGTCAGCGACACGCTGGCGTTCACGTCGCGGACCGCGCCGATGGCGTCCAGGGTGCGACCTTCGACTTTCACGTCGCCGCCGGTTCTGCCGCTGTCGGCGTGGGCGAGCAGGCGGCTGCCGGCTTTGAGCTCGACGTTCGAGGCACGCAGCGTGAGATCGCCCGAGTCGCCCTGCGAGGCGTCGGTGGCGTGGTTGCCGGTGGTGGGGTTGGCGATGTCGCGGGTGGAGATGGTGATGTTGTCGCCGACGGTGATCTTGTCGTTGGCGATCAGGGTGAAGTCGGCGCCGTCGGTGTGCTGGTTGGCCGAGACCACCTCGATGTTGTTGGGGTCGATCAGCACCGCACCGCGTTTGCCGCTGGTTGCATTGGCCTTCAGCGCGCCGCCTTCGAGGCGGACGGTTTCGGTGGCCGAGAATTCGATGTGACCGCCGTCGCCGGAGATCTCGCCGCCACGGGCGGAGAGCTCCCCGCCGGTGGCCAGCGTGGCCGTGTCTTCGGCCCAGACGCGGATCTTGCCGCCGTCCGAGTTCGCGCCACGGCCGTCGGCCGACACCCGGCCGCCGTCAGCGACGGTGATGTCGCCGCCCGCGTCGATGCGGATGCGGCCTGCGGTTTCGCCCGCCGCGCCATCGGCCGACACCGCGCCGGCGATGTTGACTGCGTCAACGGCAATGATGCGCACCGTGTCGCCGTCTTGCAGCATTTGCGCGCCGGCCTCCAGGCCGTCGATGTTCACCAGTGCGCCAAAGCCGGCATGTGCAGCAGCGCCGGCTTCGATGCGGGCGCCGCCGTCAATGTTCACGTTGGCGGCGGCCAGTTGCACCGCACGGGCGGCTTTGACCGAGCCCTTGACCGTGATCAGACCCGACTCGGACAGCGGAATCTCGCCGCGCAAGGCTTGCTCGACCGCCACGTCGTCAATCGCGCCGCCGGGGCCGATCAGGCGCTCCATATAGGCCGGCGTCGGCGTGGCGACGGTGAGGCTGCCGACGTTGATCTGTCCCTGCGCGCCCACCACCATGCCGTGCGGGTTGAAGAAGAAGACGTTGCCGCCGATGCGCCCGTCTTTGTAGGCGTTCATCACCCCGTCGATCTGGCTGCGCTCGTTGCGCACCAGATTGAGCAGGTTGGCCGCTTGCTGGGGCAGATGCAGATTGACCGTCTGGCCCGAGCCGATGTTGAAACGGGAGAAGGAGTTGAAGGCGTTGCTGCCCTTGACCGTCGCGGTGGTGATGTCCGTGACCGCCCCCGCCTGCGTCAGCGTGGTCGCGGTGCGCCCGTCGGTGACGATGCCGGGCTGCCCCGCCATGGCCATCGGGGCGGCGAGCAGCAGCCAGCTCGAAAAGGCGTTGAGGAAGGCACAGCGGCGCAACACGCAAAGGTATTGACGACGCAGATAGGTAAGGGCCCCTTGACTCACGGTACATCTCCCGTTTGGTGCGTCGCGGGGGCTGTGATGCGGGTGCATCGCCTGTCAGACAGGATCTTGGCGTTCAGCCCGGCGCGAGGTGAAAAGCAGAGGCAGTGCCGAAGAGCGCCGTAAACATGATCGTCGGGCCATCGGGCCTTGCCGCGATCCCTGGCCGGTTCTTGGGTGTCGGCGTCGGGGGCGTTCGAGTGCAGCTTTTTTGACTTGGCTGACGGGGGTGTGTCAGCCAAATTTGACATAAATCAATCGTGTTGAGGGGTAAAGCAAGACATGTACCGTTCGGTGCAAACGATTGTTACATAAGCGATCTTTGCGACAGGCGGCATACGCCGAAAGCATGAGGTGTAAAAAATGTCGACGCTTTTCGGGCGTGCCACACTGCCTGGCGATGATGGGTGTCGGGGCCGGTGGCGCGGGTTTTGGCCTGTGTCAGCCAGCGTCAAACCCGCCCGCGGTACGAGCGCGCAGGCGCTGTCGTCCGCGCGTGATCAGGGGGATTTGCTTTTGCGCCGTTGGCGGATGCTAACGGCGACCAGGGTGATTACCGAGAGCGGTATGACGAAGCCGAGCATGGCCGTGGTGAAGGTCTTGAGCGCGCCGCTACCGGTGGCGTCGAGTACCAGATACACGACGTAGGCGACGTAATAGGTGATGAACACCGCGCCTTCCCAGCGCGCGATTTCCCGACGCACCAGAAATACCGGCAGGCAGGCGACGGCGACCGCCAGCATGACCCACAGATCGAAGTCGATGGCCGCCGCCGGCACTGGCAGACCGGTGGGGGCGATCAGGCCGGCCAGCCCGAGACAGCCGAGCAGATTGAACACATTGCTGCCCACGGCGTTGCCGATGGCCATGTCGCGCTCGCCACGGATGGCGGCCATCACCGAGGTGGCGATCTCGGGCAGTGAGGTGCCGATGGCGACAACGGTGAGGCCGATGACCAGATCGTCCACGCCCAGCCAGCGGGCAAAAAACACCGCCGCCTCGACCAGCCAGTCGGCGCCGAGCACCAGCAGACCCAAACCGGCGACGACCTTGAGCACATCGAAGCCCCAGTGGCCGCCGGGCGCGGCCGCTGACAGATCGCCGAAGTGGTCTTGCTCGGCCTGCGAGGCGCGGCGCGACTGGCGCACCAGAAAAATCAGATAGGCGATCAGCAGCGCGAGCAGCAGGCCGCCTTCGGCCTGGCCGATCTGGCCATTGGCGGCGAGGCCGACGACCAGCGCCGAGGCGCCGATCATGACCGGCACTTCCTGGCGAATGACCTGGCCGGCAATCGACAGCGGGGTGACCAGTGCGCCGATGCCGAGAATCAGCAAGAGGTTGCAGATATTGCTGCCGACCACATTGCCAATGGTCAGCGCGGACTGCCCGGCGATGGCGGCGTCGATGGCGACGGCAATTTCGGGGGCGCTGGTGCCAAAGGCGACGATGGTGAGTCCGACCACCAGCGGCGACAGGCCGAAGGACAGCGCCAGTCGCGAGGCGCCGCGCACCAGCACGTCAGCGCCGACGGTGAGGGCGATCAGGCCGGCAATGAAGAAGAAGAGTTGCATCATGGTTCAGGGGGCGTGCCTTGGCGAAAAAAGCCCGCCACCTCGGTGGCGGGCCTTCTCGATCATTGCAGCATGATCAGTTCAGGGTGGCCCACTTGCCGTCCTTGAACTGAAACAGCGTGGTGCCGCCCGACTTGATGTCGCCATACTGGTCGAAAGCGATCTCGCCGGTCACGCCTTCATACGCAATGCTCTTGAGCGCCGGCAGGTACTTGGCCGGTGCCGTGGAGCCGGCGACCTTCATGGCTTCGATCATCGCCATGGCAGCGTCGTAGCTGTAGGGCGCGTAGAGCTGCACATCGGTATCGAAGCGCTTCTTGTAGCGGGCCTTGAAGTCAGCGCCCTTGGGCATCTTCTCCATGGGGATGCCGGCCTGCGAGCAGTAGGTGTCTTCTTTGAGTGCGGCGCCACCGAGCTTGAGCATCTCGCCGGTGCACACGCCGTCGCCGCCGAGGAACTTGCCGGCGTAGCCGAGTTGGCGCATCTGGCGCAGCATCGGTGCGGCCTGGGCGTCCATGCCGCCGTAGAAGATGGCGTCGGGCTGCTGGCCCTTGATCTTGGTGAGGATGGCCATGAAGTCGGTGGCCTTGTCATTGGTGAACTCGCGGCCCACCACTTGCACGCCGTAGGCCTTCAGGCTTTCGGCGAAGGCGTCGGCCAGGCCCTGGCCGTAGGCGGTGCGGTCGTCGATGATGGCGACTTTCGTGAGCTTGAGCGATTCGGCGGCGTACTTGGCCATCGCGGCGCCTTGCTGCAGGTCGTTGGCGATGACGCGGAAGGTGACCTTGTAGCCCTGACGGGTCAGCTTGGGGTTGGTGGCCGAGGGCGTGATGACCGGAATGCCGGCCTGCTCATAGACGCGCGAAGCGGGGATCGAGGCCCCGGAAGTGACGTGACCGACCACGCCGACGACTTCGGCATCGGCCAGGCGCTGGGCGGCGGTGGTGGCCATGCGCGGGTCGGCCTGATCGTCTTCACCCATCAGTTCGAAGGTGACCTTCTTGCCGGCAATCATGACGCCGGCAGCGTTGGCGTCTTCAACCGCCAGACGGGCACCGTTCTCGCCGTCCTTGCCAATGTGGGCGATCGGGCCGGTCAGCGGGCCGGCGTGGCCGATTTTGACGGCGTCCGCGTGCGCAACACCGAGGCCGAGGCCGAACAGGGCCAGTGCGAGTACTGTTTTTTGCATTTTGCTAGCTCTCCTGGAAGCTATCGAGTGTCAAAATGGGATCAACGCCAGCCGGTGTGGTGCGAAAAAAAGTGATTGCGCATCCCGCCGGTCTTGAGAAAACGCCGCGTCAAACCCCCGCCATTCTAGCGCCGGGGGCCGCGCGGCGCACGGATCGGCCCTTTTTTGACGGAGGCCTCATGAAGAAACTGCTGTCCCTGCTGTGTGGTGTGCTGAGCCTGTTCGGGCTGAGCGCGTGTGATCAGTTCGTGATTGAAGACCTCAAGCCCGGGGTGTCGACCGGCTTTGAAGTGCGCGACAAACTCGGCCCGCCGGGGATCGAATGGCGCAACGACGATGGCACGGTGACCTGGGAGTACACCCAGCAGCCGCAGGGCATCACCTGCTATCTGATCACCATCGATGGCAGCAATGTGGTGCAGAAAGTCGAGCAGGTGCTGACCGAGGCGCAGTTCGCCCGCATCCAGCCCGGACTGAGCCAGGATCAGGTGCGTCGCATGCTCGGCAAGCCGGCCAAGACGCAGTTCTTCCAGCTCAAGAACGAGACGGTGTGGGACTGGCTGATCGACAACAGCAACGGGGCGGAGCCGGTCTATTTCAATGTCTATTTCAACCCCCAGGGCCAGGTCGTGCGCACGGGCCGGGACATCGAGTACAAGGGGCGCTGACATGAAAGCCTGGCTGGCGGTGGTTTTGGTGCTGGGCCTGGCGGCTTGCGCGACGCGGCCGCCCATCGTGCCGGGCCAGTCGGCGGTGCAGGTGCGCGCCGATCGGGGCGCGCCGACGCGGATCATCACGCGGCCCGATGGCGGCGAGCTGTGGCAGTACGCGACGCAGCCCTTCGGCACCAGCTTTGTGCAGGTGCGTTTCGATCCGGTCGGGCAGGTGGTCGAGACCTGGGATGGTCTGGCCGCCGACCGGCTGGCCAGAATCCGGCCGGGCATGACGGTCGAACAGGTGATCGATCAGCTCGGCCCGCAGCGCAGCATCGAGCATTTTTCGCTCTCCGGCGAGACGGTGTACGACTGGAATATCAGCAACAGTGGCAACCCCGGCACGGCCACCTACTTCAATGTGCATTTTCGCGATGACGTGGTGCGACGCACTTCAAGCACCTACGACTACCCGCGTGACGGGCTGTTCTTTGGCGGCTTCGGCATCAGCGGGGGCAGCGGCTCCGGGGTGGGCATCGGCATCAATATCGGCATCGGCTCGCGCTGAGTCCGCCCCCGGGGCGGCTCAGCGGGCGTTGAAGGCGTCCAGGGCGTCGAGCGTGGCGGCGGCCTTGAGGTAGTCAAAGCGGCTCACTTGCGAGATCAGGCGTCGTCCGGCCTCGCTGTATGAGGCCGTAATCAGCGCCGCATGCGTTTGCAGCAGCGTGTTGGCGCGCATGTCACTGGCCAGCACCAGGGGCCGAAGTTCGGCGAGCACGCGCGCAGCGGCGGCGTTGTCGGCCGCCACCGCAGGCGCCGCCCTTGCCAGCGATACTGCCTGTGCCGGTTCCCCGGGTGTCCAGCGGGCCAGCGTGTCGTATAGCTGTGCCGGCTCGACCGGCTTGGGAATGAAGTCGTTCATCCCGGCCTGGCGACAGGCTGCCTGATCCTGCGCAAATACGTTGGCCGTCATGGCCAGAATCGGTGTGGTGGCATAACCCGGCAAGGCGCGGATGGCGCGGGTGGCCGCCAGGCCGTCCATGACCGGCATCTGCACATCCATGAGAATCATGGCGTATTGCTGCGCCTTGGCCATGGCCACGGCCTGCTCGCCGTCGGTGGCGCTGTCGACTTGCCAACCTTGCGCGTCGAGCAGGGCGATGGCCACTTCGCGATTGATTTCGCTGTCTTCGGCCAGCAGCAGGCGCTGGGCGGGCCCTGCGGTGGCGACCTCTGTCTTGACTGTGGGCGCCACCGTGGCGCGCCGTTGTGCCCGGCCGTGCGGCAGCCGCACGCTCATCCAGAACGTGCTGCCGGTGCCGGGCGTGCTGTCCACGCCGACCTCGCCATCCATCAGTTCGGCCAGACGGCGGGTGATCGCCAGCCCGAGGCCGGTGCCGCCGTATTTTCGGGTGGTGGAGGTGTCGGCTTGCTCAAAGGCGTTGAAGAGGTGCTTTCGATGTTCCGGGGCAATGCCGATGCCGGTGTCGGCGACCTCGAAGCGGAGTGTAAGGTGTTCAGGCGTTTCTTCCTGCACGCGGGCGCGCAGCGTGATCTGGCCGGACTCGGTGAACTTGACGGCGTTGCCGGCGAAGTTGAGCAGCGCCTGGCGCAGCCGGGTCGGGTCGCCGAGTACCCAGGTTGACTGGCCAATGCCTTCGACCACGACACGCAGGGATTTGTCCTGCGCTTGCGATGCGATCAGCGAGTGCACCTGGTCGAGCACGGTATCGACCGACATGTCGAGCTGCTCGAGCACCAGCTTGCCGGCCTCGATCTTGGACAGATCGAGAATGTCGTTGAGCAGGGTGAGCAGGTGGCGGGCGGAAACTTCGACCTTCGCCAGCCGCTCGGCCTGCTTGGGGGTGGGGTGGTCGCGGCTGAGCAGGTGCGACAGACCGACGATGGCGTTCATCGGCGTGCGGATTTCGTGACTCATGTTGGCCAGGAAGGCGCTCTTGGCGCGGTTGGCCGACTCGGCCTCCAGCTGCGCCTCGACCAGTTGGGCGGTGCGCGCTTCGACCAATTCTTCGAGGTGATGGCGATGTCGGGTCAGCTCGTCGGCGACGCGCTTCTTCTCGGTGATGTCTTCCTTGATGGCCAGGTAGTGCGTGATGCGCCCGTCGGGCTGGCGGATCGGGCTGATGATGCCGAACTCGGTGTACTCGCTGCCATCCTTGCGTTTGTTGAACAACTGGCCGCGCCAGACCTCGCCCCGCCCCAGGCTCGCCCACATGTCGCGATGAACCTCGGGCGGTGTCTTGCCAGAGTGCAGAATGCGCGGGTTCTGGCCAATGACTTCGGCGGCGGTATAACCGCTGATCTGAGTAAAGGCCTCGTTCACATACTCGATATTGGCATTCAAATCGGTGATGACAATGCTCTCGGGACTTTGCTCCACGGCCAGTGACAGTTTGCGAATCTGGCTTTCTTCGCGGTGTCTGGCAATGGCGATGGCCGCCACATGGGTGGCGTGGTCGATCAGCTCCAGATGCCAGGGCGAGGGCGCGGCGGGTTGGTCGTAATACAGTGCGAAGGTGCCGAGCACCGTGTTGTCTTGCGCGAGAATCGGCGTCGACCAGCACGCGGCCAGGCCATATTGCGCTGCGAGATCTTTGTAGTCGGCCCACAGCGGGTCGGTCGCTATGTCCTCGACAATCACCTGACGACCGCGCCAGGCCGCAGTGCCGCAGGAGCCAACGCCTTCGCCGATGGACAACCCGTCAATAGCGGCCACGTAGTCGGGCGGCAGATTGGGGGAGGCGACGTTGAACAGTCGCCCCTGGGTCGCATCGAGGATCAGGATGGATACCCGCATGTCGTCGCTCTGGCTCTCGATGGCGCGGGCGAGGGCGTCGAGTGTCTCGGTGAGTGGCGCACCGCTGGCGACGCGCTCCAGTGCACGGTTCTGCGTCGACAAGGTGTGTTCGGCCCGGCGCAGGCGCGTGATATCGCGCGAGATGCCGAACATGCCGATGACCTTGCCATCAGCGTCGTGAAGCGGCCCTTTGGTGGACATGAAGTTGACTTCGCCGTCCTCGGTGCTGAGGTCTTCTCCGAAGGTGACCGTGTTGTTGAAGTCCATGACCTGCCGATCATTCTGCATGATCAGCCGGGCCTGCTCGGCCGGAAAAATCGCGGTGTCGTCCTGGCCGAGCGCGTCCTCGGGCCTGGTGCCGGTCACCCGCGCGGCCTCGCGATTGAAAAGCAGATAGCGCCCCTCCTGGTCTTTGGCGAAGATCGCGTCTTTGGAGCCGTCGGCAATGGCATCGAGCAGGCTCAGGGTCTGGAGGCGCTGCGCCTGGGCGGCACAGGTTTGATCGGCGGTGTCGGTGAGGCGCTTGGCAAGCCGGCTGACCAGCAGGTAAAGCATGACTGAGGTTGCTGCAACAAAGCCCAGGCCTTTGAGGGTATTGGCTGCGGCAAGCGTGGCGGCGTTGGAAAAAAGGCGTTCGACCAGGGTGTCGGAGCCGATGATCCACAGTCCGGCGACCAAGGCGTAGATCAGTACCAGACGGAGTACGCCACCGCGATGCGAGGATGTCGCCACGGGCGCTTTGCGTGCCGGGGGGTTGGGCTCAGGCTGCGTCATTGTAGCGCTTGGCGATGTCGACGAAATCGGAGAAGCTGGCTTCGAAGCAATCAACCACGGCCGGGTCGAAGTGGCTGCCGCGACCGGCGACAATGATGTCGCGGGCGGCCTCGGGGGGCATGCCCGGTTTATAGCTTCGTGCGTGGACCAAGGCGTCGAAGACGTCGGCCAGCGCCATCAGCCTTGCCGACACCGGAATCGCCTCGCCGGCCAGACCGTCGGGGTAGCCGGTGCCGTCCCAGTGTTCATGGTGGCTGCGGGCGATTTCCTTGGCCAGGGAGAGAAAGGGTAGCGCTTCGCTTACGTCCTGCTCGGCTTGTTCGATCGCAGCGGCGCCCAGGGCCGAGTGCGTCTGCATGATTTTCCATTCGTCGGCGTCGAGCCTGCCTGGCTTGAGCAGGATGTGGTCGGGAATGCCGACCTTGCCGATGTCGTGCAAGGGGGCCGAGCGGGCCAGCAGGTCGACATAGTGCGGGGTCAGCGTGGCGGCATAGCGCGGATGGGTGCTCAGGCAGGTGGCCAGGCGCTGGACGTAGGCCTGGGTGCGCAACAGGTGGTTGCCGGTGTCGGTGTCTCGGATCTCGGCCAGGTGCGCCAGCGCCCGGATGCTGACCGCCTGGATGTGCTCGTTGTCGGCCATGCGCCGGGCGATCTCTGCTTCGAGCGCTGTGTTGTGATCACGCAGGAGATCGCGCGCGCGCTTGGCGTCGAGCTGGGTGCGCACGCGCGCCAGCACCAGTGCCGGTCGAATGGGCTTGGCGATGTAGTCGGCGGCGCCCAGGGCGAGGCCGTGTTCTTCGTCCTGTGTGTCGGTGAGTGCGGTCAGGAAGATGACCGGGATTTCGCAGGTGGCCGGGTTTTCGCGCAGCCGGCCCAGCACGGCATAGCCGTCCATGTGCGGCATCATGATGTCGAGCAAAATCAGGTCGGGCGCGGGCTGCGATGCGGCGATGGCCAGCGCGCGCTCACCCGAGGTGGTGGCCAGCACGGTGTAGTCGGGTTGCAGCACATCGCCAAGCACCGCCAGATTCTCGGGGGTGTCATCGACGATCAGGATGCGGGCACTGGGGGTGCTCAGGGCCATGGTTCCTCCACACACACGGCGTGGCACGATGTCCGCCAGTGTTTCGCTAGTGTAGCGATGAAAGGCTTTAACGGCACCGCTGTCGCAGGCTTGTGCGATTTTTCGCACGTGGACGCCGCCGGCCGTGCGGATATCCGCACAGCTGTTGCGAGGCGTGCGTCCGGTGGCCTATGTTAAGTCGATGATTTAACGGATGAATGCGCGCCGCGTGAGAACTGGCCCGGCACTTGCAACAAGGGATCAGGTCGGGCACGACCGGCGGCGATGCTTCCCTCCCTTCTTCGCTGCCGAGTCGTTTGCCCGCCGACAAAACCATCCGTGGAGGAGACCACCATGAAATTCATCCGTACCCTGGGGTTCGCTGCTGCCGCCCTGATCGCATCGACCGGCGTGCAAGCCGAGCAGAAGTTCATCAACGTGCTGACGGGCGGCACCAGTGGCGTGTATTACCCGATGGGCGTTGCCCTGTCGAAGCTGTATGGCGAGGCGCTGCCGAACGCCAAGATCAGCGTGCAATCGACCAAGGCCAGTGCCGAAAACGTGAACCTGCTGCAAGCGGGTCGCGGTGAAGTGGCCTTTGCGCTGGGCGATACCGTGTCCAATGCCTACAAAGGCGTGGAAGAGGCGGGCTTCAAGACGCCGCTGACCAAGCTGCGCGCACTCGCCGCGATCTATCCCAACTACATCCAGATCGTGGCCTCCAAGGAATCGGGCATCAAGACCCTGGCTGACCTGAAGGGCAAGCGCATCTCCGTGGGCGCGCCCAAGTCCGGCACCGAACTCAACGCCCGCGCCCTGTTCAAGGCCGCCGGCATGAGCTACGACGACTTTGCCAAGACCGAGTATCTGGCCTTTGGCGAATCGGTTGAACTGATGAAGAACCGTCAGCTCGACGCCACCCTGCAATCGGCCGGTCTGGGCGTCGCTTCGCTGCGCGACCTGTCGTCCGCGATCGAGATCGTTGTCGTGTCCATTCCGGCCGACGTGGTCGAGAAGGTGGGTGACGCGGCCTATGAGGCTGCGCCGATTCCCGCCAACACCTACACCGGTCAGACCGAAGATGTGCCGACCGCCGCAGTACGCAACATTCTCGTGACCCACGAAGGTGTTGACGCCGATGCTGTGTATGCCATGACCAAGGCCATGTTCACCAATATGGACCAGATGGTTGCAGCGCACGCCTCCGCCAAGGGCATCACCGTGGAAGGCGCTGCCAAGGCCCTGCCGCTGCCGCTGCACCCGGGTGCCGAGCGTTACTACCGTGAAGCAGGTGTGATCAAGTAAGTCTGTGTGAAGGCGGCGCGCCATCGGTGCGCCGCTGTTGTTTATCAACCGGGGCGGTGCGTGTGTGCGGTCCCGGTTGTTCCCTGATCCGCATCGCACGGGCCGGGGCTATCCAAACCAAAGGCATGCCGGTACGGCGTGTGAGGAGATCACCATGTCCGAAACTGCCGGACACACGACGGTGCCCTATGGCTGGAAAGAGGGGGGCGTTGCCCGCACTCTGTTCCTGATCGGCGTCGCTTTTTCCGTATTCCAGATTGTCACGGCCTCGCTGAG
>JBFIJC010000021.1:0-23710 GCA_041600915.1 Nitrogeniibacter sp. | reverse complement strand
TCGGTCGGGGATTCGTCGGGGATGGCGGACACGCGGAGGGTGTCAGCCGCAAACACGGGGCTTGCCGGCAACGCAAAAGCGAGACCGGCAGCGGTGAGCGCGCGCAGCATGGCGCGACGCATCGACAACTGCATCATGGTGGATTCCTTGTTTTCAACCGTCGGGGCGCGATCCATCACACCTCGACTTACATGGGTGCCGTGGCACCCGGGGCAACTCAAGCGGTTACTCAGACCGCGGCCGGACTATAGCTGCCGGAGGGTTTCAAAACAAGAAATCCATCACTGAATCAGGCGCCCATCTTCTCGCCAGCCGGCAGCAGAATGATCGCCGTACGCGCCAGCCGGTCGTGCGCGAACTGCCGATCACGGTCGATCAGCGCCCACCACAGCCCGGCACCAAACAGGCATACCGACGGCCAGGCCAGCGCATAGCGCAGCAGGCCCTGGCGCAACGGTACGGGCTTGCCTTCATCAGCCGTAACCAAGCGAATTTTCCAGGTCTGCATGGCCAATGTCTGACCGCTGCGGCACCAGTAAAGGAGGAAATAGGCGCCCAGCACAAGACCAATGTGCAGCCAGCTGAACCACCCGGGGGCGGCGTCTTCAGCGAGCACACCGTAAATCAGGTGAGGAATGAGATAGAGCAAGGCCAGCACGCCGACCAGCAGCAAGCCTTCATACACCAGCGCGGCGAGGCGTCGGCGCAAGCCGGCCAGTTCAACTTGGGGGCGATCAGTCAATTGCGGTCCTTGTCTTTCTTTGATTTGCGCTCTTTGCGCGTGTCCTTGCGGGCGCGATTGCGCTCTTCGGGCGACAGCTCCTGGTACTCCTGCCAGCGCTGTTGCAGCGCTTCGCGTTGCTCAGGCGGAATGCGGCGCAGCGCGCGGTATTGATCCACGGCATGCGCGCGTTCGTTGGGCGACAGGCGCGACCAGTTGCGCATACGCCCCTGCACGCGTGCCTGCTCGTCCGGGGTGAGTTGATCGAAACGGTCGGTCATGCGCAGCCAGCGCTCGCGCGAGCCTGCATCCAGAGACTGCCACTGCCCCGCCAGCGGCGACAGCGCGCGCTGCTGCTCACGACTGAGCTCCCGCCACTCGTTGCCCGCCAGCGCGAAGGACGCGAAGGCACTCAGGAACGCGAAGAGGACGACTCGGCCAGCAGCCATGCGCGGAATCCTTGATCAAGATAAGCATCAATCGGAAGGTCGTCGGCCAGCAACGCGGTTTCCACCTCGCCCTGCACCGCCTGCGTACGCGCCGTATTGACGTAGTCTCCGGCAAACAGCATGCCCAGCACCAGTACGGCCGCCGCCGCCGGCTTGACGCTTGGCCACCAGGACATCGCGGCGCGCGGCGCATGAAAGCCGCCGAAATGCCGTTCGCGGGCGGCTTCGACCGCCTTACGGCGTGCCTCGGCCAGACCGGCACGCGTGTCCGGCCCGAGCTGCGCGTTGCGCTGGCTGAGCAAGCCGCCGATACGTCGGCCAAAACGTGCTTCGTCGTTCATAAGCTGATTCCTTTTGCCCGGAGCGCCGCGGCGAGCGTGTGGGTTGCGCGCGAACAATGGGTTTTGACGCTGCCTTCGGAGCACCCCATCGCGGCCGCGGTCTCTGCCGTACTCATATCTTCCCAGTAACGCAGCAAGAAGGCCTCTCGTTGACGTGTTGGCAAACGTGCGAGTTCGGCCTCGATCAAAGCCAGCGTTTCTTCGCGCCCGACGAGGGTTTCCGGCGACAGATTGAAATTACTGTCGTCGGCAGCGATCAGCGTGTCCAGCGGGTCGCCGGCCTCTTCGGCATCCTTGCCGCCAAAGCCCGACCACATCGACACCCACAGCTGCCGCACCTTCTGCCGGCGCAGCATGTCGCGGATCACGTTTTGCAGGATGCGCTGAAACAGCGGCGGCCATTCGTCGGCGCCGCGATCGGCGTATTTGGTCGCCAGACGCATCATCGCCTCCTGGACCGCATCGAGCGCACCCGCTTCGTTGCGCAGCGCGAGCATCGCATGCCGAAAGGCGTGTCGCTCGACACCGGCCAGAAAAACGTTCAGTTCGGTCGCTGAATCCAGGGGGAATCCTCGTTGCGCCATGGCTTTGCAGCGCGTTGTGCTACGCACAAGATAGGCTTGACCTGCCTCAACCCGATGGGTACTGTTACGGGTTTCCCACGTAAATACAGAGAATTAGGGGCAGTAATGG
This sequence comes from Nitrogeniibacter sp., assembly GCA_041600915.1. Taxonomy (GTDB): domain Bacteria; phylum Pseudomonadota; class Gammaproteobacteria; order Burkholderiales; family Rhodocyclaceae; genus Nitrogeniibacter. Next base: position 21,506 of record JBFIJC010000021.1, on the reverse strand, counting down.
TCTTGACTGGGGCGGAAATTGTAATCAGGTGCCTGCAGGAAGAAAAGGTCGACTATGTGTTCGGCTATCCTGGTGGTGCAGTGCTTTTCATTTATGACGCGCTGTTCCAGCAAGAAAAGGTACGTCACATCCTGGTACGCCACGAGCAAGCTGCCGTCCATGCAGCCGACGCCTATGCGCGCTCGACGGAGACTGTCGGCGTTGCGCTGGTGACCTCCGGTCCGGGGGCGACCAATGCCGTCACCGGCATTGCCACGGCCTACTGCGACTCGATTCCGATGGTGATCATCAGCGGCCAGGTGCCGACTGCCGCGATCGGCCAGGACGCCTTCCAGGAAGTGGACACCGTGGGCATCACCCGCCCCTGCGTCAAGCACAACTTCCTGGTCAAGGACCCGGCCGAGATCGCCGCCACCATCAAGAAAGCCTTCCATCTGGCCAAGACCGGCCGTCCGGGCCCGGTGCTGGTGGACATCCCCAAGGACGTCTCCGCCCAGAGCGCCGAGTATCACTACCCGAAATCGGTCGAGATGCGCTCGTACAATCCGGTGGTCAAAGGCCATCAGGGCCAGATCAAGAAAGCGCTCAAGCTGTTGCTCGAAGCCAAACGCCCGATGATCTACACCGGCGGCGGCGTGATTCTGTCCGACGCTGCAGCGCCGCTGACCAAGCTGGTGCGCAAGCTGGGCATGCCCATCACCAACACACTGATGGGCCTGGGCGGTTACCCCGCCACCGACAAGCAATACCTCGGCATGCCGGGCATGCACGGCACCTACGAAGCCAACATGTCGATGCACTTCTCCGACGTGCTGCTGGCCGTCGGCGCCCGCTTTGATGACCGCGTGATCGGCGACCCCAACCACTTCGCCGCCGAGCCGCGCAAGATCATCCACATCGATATCGATCCGTCCTCCATCTCCAAGCGGGTGAAGGTCGACGTGCCCATCGTCGGCGACGTCAAGGAAGTGCTCGAAGAGCTCGCCCGTCTGCTCGACGAGAGCAAGCACGAACAAGACACCGCATCGCTGGCCACCTGGTGGAAACAGATCGACGAGTGGCGCAGCCGCGACTGCATGAAGTACAAGAACTCGGACGAGATCATCAAGCCGCAGTACGTGATCGAAAAACTGTGGGAAGTGACCGGCGGCGACGCCTTCGTCACCTCCGACGTCGGCCAGCACCAGATGTGGGCCGCGCAGTACTACAAATTCGACAAACCCCGCCGCTGGCTCAACTCGGGCGGTCTGGGCACGATGGGCGTGGGCATGCCCTACGCCATGGGCGCCCAGCTGGCCCACCCCGACGCGCAGGTCGCCTGCGTGACCGGCGAGGCCTCGATCCAGATGAACATCCAGGAGCTGTCGACCTGCAAGCAGTTCCGCCTGCCAATCAAGATCTGCAACCTGAACAACCGCTATCTGGGCATGGTGCGCCAGTGGCAGGAGCTGTTCCACGGCGGGCGCTACTCCGAGTCCTACATGGATTCGCTGCCCGATTTTGCGAAATTGGCCGAAGCGTATGGCCACATTGGCATCCGGGTGGATCGCCCGGCCGACGTCGAAGGCGCGCTGCGCGAGGCGTTCTCGCGCAAGAACGACCTCGTCTTCCTGGACTTCCAGATCGACCAGACGGAAAACGTCTACCCGATGGTCCAGGGCGGCAAGGGTCTGACCGAGATGATTCTGTCCGCCGAGGATCTGTAACACCACTTGATTGATGCGGGGCCCGGCGCCGACCAGCGCCGGGCCGTCGCCAGCATCTACCGATACTGACGACAGCGGATGCCGGCCTCCGGCAGTCCGTACGGCAACACAAGCGGCTCTTCAACACTCTCCCAACGAGGGAACACCATGCGTCACGTCATCGCACTGTTGATCGAGAACGAATCGGGCGCCCTGTCACGGGTTTCCGGCCTGTTCTCGGCACGCGGCTACAACATCGAGTCGCTCACCGTTGCGCCCACCGAGGATGCCTCGCTGTCGCGCATGACCATCGTCACCTCCGGCTCGGACGACATCATCGAGCAGATCACCAAGCAGCTGAACAAGCTGGTGGACGTGGTCAAGGTGGTCGACATCTCCGAGTCCGCGCACGTCGAGCGCGAACTCATGCTGATCAAGGTGCGCGCCACCGGCAAGGACCGGGAAGAAATGAAGCGCATGGCGGACATCTTCCGCGGCCGCATCATCGACGCCACCGACTCCAGCTACATCATCGAATTGACGGGCAACCAGACCAAACTCGATTCGTTTATCGGCGCCATCGACAACGCCCTGATTCTTGAAACGGTACGCTCCGGCATCGTCGGCATTGGCCGCGGCGACCGCATCCTGAAGCTCTGACTCTGAACGCTGCCTCGCGCAGTTTTTGCGACCCTGCGGCCGGCCGGTTATCATGGCGGCCGCCAACGCGATTCCGCACCTGAAAGGACCATCATGAAAGTTTATTACGACAAGGACGCCGACCTCTCCCTGATCAAGGGCAAGAAGGTCACCATCGTCGGTTACGGCTCCCAGGGCCACGCCCACGCCCAGAACCTGAACGACTCCGGCGTGAATGTGACCGTCGCGCTGCGCAAGGATGGCGCGTCCTGGAACAAGGCCAAGGGCGCAGGCCTGAACGTGGCTGAGATCGCCGAGGCCGTCGCCGGCGCCGACGTGGTCATGATGCTGCTGCCGGACGAGACCATCCCCGAAGTCTACAAAAACGACGTCGAGCCGAACATCAAGAAAGGCGCCGCACTGGCCTTCGCCCACGGCTTCAACGTGCACTACAACCAGGTCGTGCCGCGCGCCGATCTGGACGTGATCATGGTCGCCCCGAAGGGCCCCGGCCACACCGTGCGCTCCGAGTACCTCAAAGGCGGCGGCGTGCCTTCGCTGATCGCCGTGCATCAGGACACCTCCGGCAAGGCCAAGGACGTTGCGCTGTCCTACGCCGCAGCCAACGGCGGCACCAAGGGTGGCGTGATCGAGACCAACTTCCGCGAAGAGACCGAAACCGACCTGTTCGGTGAGCAGGCCGTGCTGTGCGGCGGCGCGGTCGAGCTGGTGAAGATGGGCTTCGAAACCCTGACCGAAGCCGGCTACGCGCCGGAAATGGCCTACTTCGAGTGCCTGCACGAGCTCAAGCTGATCGTCGACCTGATGTACGAGGGCGGCATTGCCAACATGAACTACTCCATCTCCAACAACGCGGAGTTTGGCGAGTACGTGACCGGCCACGAAGTGATCAACGAAGAGTCCCGTTACGCCATGCGCGAAGCACTCAAGCGCATCCAGAGCGGTGAATATGCCAAGATGTTCATCCTCGAAGGCAAGACCAACTACCCGTCCATGACGGCACGTCGTCGCCTCAACGCAGCCCACCCGATCGAGCAGGTCGGCGGTCAGCTGCGTGAAATGATGCCGTGGATCATGAAAAACAAGCTGGTCGACCAGTCCAAGAACTGATTCTGACCGCCGCTTGACCGGGCCGGAGTCCTCCACACGGCGGATTCCGGCCCGTTTTCATTGGAGCGCCGCCATGTCCAATTCGTATCCGCATCCGATCATTGCCCGCGAAGGCTGGCCCTTCATCGGCATCGCCCTCGCCCTTGCACTGATCATCAATGGCGCGGCCGGCTGGTTTCTGGCCCTGCCCTTCTGGATTGCGTTCCTGATCGTGCTGCAGTTCTTCCGCGATCCGCCGCGCGAGATTCCCTCCGGCGCACGCAAGGTGCTCTCGCCAGCCGACGGGCGCATCGTTGCCATCGAGCGCGCACGCGACCCCTATCGCGAGCGTGACAGCCTGAAGATCAGTATTTTCATGAACATCTTCAACGCACATTCGAACCGCAGCCCGGTGGATGGCGAGGTCAAGCAGATCTGGTATCACCCGGGACGTTTCCTCAGCGCTGCCTTGGACAAGGCCTCCGGCGAGAACGAGCGTAACGCCATATGGCTGCATACCGCCGAGGGCGACGACATCACCTGCGTACAAATCGCCGGCCTCGCCGCACGCCGCATTCTTTGTTACACCCGAGAGGGCGACACCCAGCAGCGCGGCGAGCGCTACGGCTTCATCCGCTTCGGCTCGCGCGTTGACCTCTACCTGCCCGTTGGCAGCAAGGCCCGCGTCACCATTGGCGACAAGGTGTTTGCCTCATCCAGCGCAATTGCCGAACTCCCCTGAGCGGGCATGCCACGACCCCGCACGGGGTCGTGAGCTAGGGTAGAATCGGGCTCATTGCCCCATTAGCCGGGCGTTTTCAAAGGTTTCACCATGGCAGACATGCCTCCGCGCAAACCCCTCTTCGACCCCGAAAAGCGTCGCCGCGGCATCTACATTCTTCCAAACCTGTTCACCACCGCGGCCCTGTTCGCCGGCTTTTACGCCATCGTCCAGGCCATGAATGACCGCTTCGAGCACGCCGCCGTAGCGATCTTCATCGCAATGATCCTCGACGGACTCGATGGCCGCATCGCGCGCCTGACCCACACGCAAAGCGCCTTTGGCGCCGAATACGACTCGCTCTCCGACATGGTGTCCTTTGGCGCCGCGCCTGCGCTGGTGGCCTACGAATGGGCACTGCGCGACATGGGCAAGCTGGGCTGGATCGCCGCCTTCATCTATTGCGCCGGCGCCGCGCTGCGTCTGGCGCGCTTCAACACCAATATCGACGTGGTGGACAAGCGTTACTTCCAGGGCCTGCCCAGCCCGGCCGCTGCGGCGCTGATCGCCGGCCTGGTCTGGGTCGGTATCGACAACGGCTTCAGCGGGCCCGATCTGCGCTGGGTCGTGTGCTTCTTCACCATCTTTGGCGGCCTGACCATGGTCAGCAACGTGCTCTATTTCAGCGGCAAGGAGTTCAACCTGCGCCGCCGGGTACCGTTTTTCGCCGTGCTGGCCATCATGCTGGGCTTTGCGCTGATCTCACTGGACCCCGCGTCGGTGCTGTTTTTGCTGTTCCTGATCTACGCCGTATCGGGCTATGTGCTGTACGTCATGCGCTACTTCGGCAAGAAAGTCCCCGGCGACGAACCACCCGCAGCATAAGCCGGTTGTCAGACGCCCGGGAAGTGGCCTATATTCAGTGACATGCCCGCCTTCGAGCCGCCCTTCGACACCTCTGCGCGCGACGCCTCCGAGCTCGCGCCGTGGCCGCTCGGCCCGCTGCTGCGCTTCGTGCGCTGATCAAAACAACTTCCCTTCGATTGCTTTCCGCCCCGCCGTCACCGGCGGGCGAGACCCTGAATCCTGAACTTCGGAACCCGACTGGAGCCGACCATGACTGACCAACTGATCGTATTCGACACCACCTTGCGCGATGGCGAGCAAAGCCCCGGCGCCTCGATGACGCGCGACGAGAAGCTGCGCATCGCCCGCCAGCTCGAGCGCATGCGGGTCAACGTGATCGAAGCCGGCTTCGCCGCCGCCTCGAACGGCGACTTCGAGTCGGTACGCGCCATTGCCGAGGTCATCAAGGACTCCACCATCTGCTCGCTTGCGCGCGCCAACGAGAACGACATCCGGCGCTCCGGCGACGCCATCAAACCCGCAGCCAGCGGCCGCATCCACACCTTCATCGCCACCAGCCCGATCCACATGGAGAAAAAGCTGCGCATGAGCCCCGACCAGGTGCTTGAGCAGGCGGTCAAGGCCATCGGCTGGGCGCGTGAGTACACCGACGATATCGAGTTCTCTGCCGAAGACGCGGGACGCTCCGAGATCGACTACCTCTGTCGCATCTTCGAAGCCGTCATCAAGGCTGGCGCCACCACCATCAATGTGCCCGATACCGTCGGCTACAACGTACCCGAGCAGTTCGCCGACACCATCCGCACCCTGATCGAGCGCGTACCGAACTCCGACAAGGTGGTGTGGTCCGTCCATTGCCACAACGACCTCGGCCTCGCCGTGGCCAACTCACTGGCCGCCGTGCGCGCCGGTGCGCGTCAGGTCGAGTGCACCGTCAACGGCCTTGGCGAGCGTGCCGGCAACGCCTCGCTCGAAGAAGTGGTGATGGCCGTGCGCACCCGCCGCGACATCTACAACTGCGACACCCGCATCGACACCACCCAGATCGTCCCGGCCTCCAAGCTGGTCTCGGGCATCACCGGCTTTCCGGTGCAGCCGAACAAGGCCATCGTCGGCGCCAACGCCTTCTCGCATGAATCCGGCATCCACCAGGACGGCGTGCTCAAGCACCGCGAAACCTACGAGATCATGCGCGCCGAAGACGTGGGCTGGGGTGCCAACAAATTGGTGCTCGGCAAGCACAGCGGCCGCAACGCCTTCCGCAGCCGCCTGATCGAGCTGGGCGCGGCGATTGAGTCCGAAGAGCACCTCAACCATGCCTTCGCCCGCTTCAAGGAGCTGGCCGACAAGAAGCACGAGATTTTCGACGAAGACCTGCAGGCGCTGATTTCCGACGAGGCGGTTACGCCCGAATCGGAGCACTACCGACTGGTGGCCTCGCGCTTTCACTCCGAAACCGGTGAAACGCCGGCCGCCCGCCTGACACTGAATGTGGGTGAAAAAGAAATTCAGGCCGAAGCCGAGGGGTCCGGGCCGGTCGACGCGGCGTTCAAAGCCATCGAAACCGTGGCCAAGAGCGGTACCGAATTGCTGCTCTACTCGGTCAACGCCATCACCACGGGCACCGACGCCCAAGGTGAGGTGACGGTGCGCCTGTCGCGCGACGGAAAAGTGGTGAATGGCCAGGGCGCCGACACCGACATCATCGTCGCCTCAGCCAAGGCCTACCTCAACGCACTCAATAAACTGCACAGCAAATTCGAAAAGCTGAACCCGCAGATCTGACGCTAGCGCCTACGCCGCCCCGCCCGGGGCGGCGCTTGTCAGACCTTGGGCTGACGCAACGGCGCGGTAATCCGCGCGTACCACATCATCACCACAAAGGCCGCCAACGTCAGCGCGATCTCGATGCGGGCAAACATGGCCACGCCGCCGCCGTCGTTCATCCGGACGATGCCTTCCATGAAGTAAAGCAGCACAAACATGCAGCCCCATTGATAGGTGTAGCGCTTCCCGTGCAGCACGCCGAACAAGGGCACCAGCAGCGGCACGGCTTTCACCATCATCCACGAGCCACCCGGCCGCAAGGGCGCCAGCCAGGCCTCCCAGGCGACGCACAGCACGATCAAGGCAATCCACAAGGCTGAAGCAATCCACGCAAGCGTCCGGGCGTTCATCGTGCCGCCTCCAGGGCCAGGGCGGCGCGCGCCAGGCGTTCGCCCTGCGCCATCGCCAATTTGCGCTCGTCGTCGCTCAACACCGGATTGCCATCGGGCCCCGACACATGCGAGGCACCATACGGTGTCCCCCCGGTGCGGGTCGACGACAGCAAATGCTCGGTATAGGGCAGACCCATCATCAGCATGCCGTGGTGCATCAGCGGCAACATCATGCTCAGCAAGGTGCTCTCCTGACCGCCGTGCTGACCGCCCGTCGAGGTAAACACGCAGGCCGGCTTACCGACCAGCGCACCATTCACCCATGGTGCGATCGTGCCATCCAGAAAATACTTCATCGCTGCCGCCATGTTGCCGAAACGGGTCGGGCTGCCCAATGCCAAACCAATGCACTCATCCAGATCGGCCACTTCGACATAGGCAGGCCCTGAGGCGGGGATCGCGTCTTCCGCAGCCTCGCACACCGTGCTTACCGCCGGCACCGTACGCACACGCGCGCCAACGCCCGGCACCCGCTCAATGCCCTCGGCAATCGCCTCGGCCAGCGCACGGACGGACCCCTTGCGGCTGTAATACAGGACTAGCACTTCTTTCATGGTCAACTCATCGGTGAGGCACTGATGCCATTCGGTCGGGGGGCCACTTTGTCCCCAACTGAATGGCAACAGACCCTACAATGGCGCGATTATAGCCAAAGCCGCCTCCGGCCCCGAACGCGTTGCCCAAGCTCTTCATCCATCTACGGGATTTTGCCCGCCTGCTCGCCCAGCGTTTTGTTGATACGCGATGCCCGGAAGTGGCCGGCAGCCTGACCTTCACCACCTTGCTGGCCTTGGTGCCCTTGCTGACGGTCACCATTGCGGTATTCAGCAATTTCCCTGGTTTCTCGCACCTCGGCGACACACTGAGCGAGTTTCTGCTGCAGAATCTTCTACCCGAAAAAGCGGGCGAAATCGTCGCGACCTACGCGCTCCAGTTCTCGCAAAAGGCAGCCAATCTGACGCTGATCGGCACCGCCTTCCTGATCGTCACGGCCCTGATGCTGATGCTCACGATCGACGGCGTGCTCAACACCATCTGGGGCGTGCGCAAGTCGCGCCCGCTGATGGCGCGCATTTCGATCTACTGGGTGGTGCTCACCCTCGGGCCCTTGTTTCTCGGCGCCAGTCTGGCGGCCACCAGCTACCTGATCAGCACCTCGCTCGGCCTGGTCAACGACCCCCAGTGGCTGCGCATCATTGTTTTCCGCACACTGCCCATCCTGCTGCTTGGCCTGCTGTTCGCGTTCCTCTACTTCAGCATTCCAAACACCCGGGTCAACGCCTGGCACGCGCTCATCGGGGGCATGGCTGCGGCGGTGGCCTTCGTGCTGATGCAGCGGGCGCTGGGTCTGTATTTCGCCCGCTTCCCCAGCTACACGCTGATCTACGGCACCTTTGCGACCCTGCCCATTTTCCTGCTCTGGCTCTACGCCTCGTGGGTGGTGATTTTGCTCGGTGCCATTCTCGCTGCCACGTTTCCCGCCTATGCCTCGAGCGTGCGCACGCTTCCCGACTTCCCCGGCGCGCCCGCCTACAGTGCCTTGATGATGCTCGAGCAACTCGCCAACGCGCAGCAAAAAGGCGAAACCATCAGTGCCGACGCGCTGTATCGCACCGCGCACCAACCGACTGCCGTTGGCGAAAATCTGCTTGAACTGATGCGGGAGTTCGGCTGGATCACACGATCCGACGACGAAGACTGGCTATTGGCGAAACGCGCCGAAGACATCTCCCTGTCGGATGTCGTGCGCCGCTTCGCCCTGTGTCCGGGCCTTGCCGGACGGCAGGCGGACAGCGAGCTGGCAAAAAATATCGACGCCCGCATCACCCACCTGCTCAGCACGGGCAACGTGCCGATTACCGCGCTGTTTGCCGCTGAAACGACCGATCAGAGCGGATAGGGATCGTATTCGAACTGAAACAGTTCGACGCTGGAGGTCTGCATGTCGAGACTCAGCAAGCGCCCCTGCGCCACGTAGATGCGCTCGGCCTCGTGGACCAGCAAAAAGCGCCGTGTGCGATACGCCCCGGCTGGCGCCAGAATGGCCTGATGCCTGCGCACTGCCGCCACTGGCGGCAACACCAGGGCCGGCACCATTTCTCCGGGCCCATCACTGCCCCGAAACCCGATGCGCACCGGCGTCGCGGCCGTGCTGATGGTCTGCAGGCCCAGCTCGACCTGCGTGGGCGAATCGGAGCGCACCCAGCGCACCACGCAAATCGACCAGGCACTGTCGGTCGATCGACGCACGGCCATCGCCATGCCGGCCGACAAGGAGCCGGTGTTGGCTTCGATACTCATGATTGCGTAGCCGCCCGGGCTCTCGTTGACCACCCGCCAGCTGAGAATATCTGCCGCCGCCTCGCCAGCATGCTTGAGCTTCCAGATCCCGCGCAATCCGACGCAGACTTCGACCTCATACTGACAGCGTCGGCGCAACTGCTCACGGCGCGGCGGCATGGCCCAGCGCTCCCGCAAACAGCGCAGCAGCTTGGAAATCTCGCCCGGCGGCAAACCGGCGGGCAGCTCGGGCAAATCGGCGCCGGGCACCACCTCACCACCGCCGTCGAGTGCGGCTTCAAGCCGCTCCAGATGCCCGGTCGCGCCCCGCGCCAATTCGGCCGCGGAGAAATACAACATGCCGTCAACCGGCGGCGGCGCGCGCCGCACCATGGCGATCGGACCGACGTCCTGCGCCGGGTCGATCCAGTAATCCCAGGTTTCGATATCGGTGCGCGGATTGGGCGAGAGCTCGGCGCGCCAGGCACACTGCTCAAGATAGCGCACTGTCCAATCGAGCTCGCGTGCGGTCAGCGCTTCGGGCTGAGCAGCCGCCAGCGCCAGCAAGCGCTTGTAGGCCGCCTGCACCTGGCCGCGCGGAATCTCGGCCGGCAGCGCCGCCGAGCCGGCGGCAATGGCGGCATTGCCAAAAATACGATGCGCCTCGCTCCACAGACCCGCACGTGGCGTCGCGCCTTTCATGCCCGCCAGCCACAGCACGTCGCCCAGCAAGGTCAGCGCCTGCGTGGCCAGCACCTCCGGCCGACGGCGCTGTGTGACAACACCCGTACCGAGCTCGGCCATCACCCGCTCGTAGCCCCTGGCCAGCGTCAGGCAAATGGACTCGAGCCGACTGACGGCATTGAATATTCGGGACGGCAACGGCAGCGCACGCTCGACGAGGCGCGGCACCAGCACCTCGCGCACGTCGCGCACCCGCATGAAGAACAACTCGACGCCCCGGTGCAGCTGGATGGGCGTGAGCTCAGCGCGCATCAACTCATCGAGCTTGTCCGACAGCTCCTGCAAGCCCTCGACCGGGTCGTCAGCGGGCTCGCCGGCCAACCAGGCGAGGACTGACGCTGCGGGTCCGGCATCCTGCATGAGAGGTTCAGACATGAGTCGCGGGCTCGTCATTGATACGATTCGTTTGCCATTCTAATGAAGAAGCGGCCAGTTCTGGCACAATGCCAGCGACCCGTCTCGACCGGACTACCGAAGAAACGGGATAATAGGCGCTACTTTCCCATTGACTGCCACCACAATGCAAACATCAACGCCAGATTACCGCTCATCCAAGGCCATTACACCCGCCGATCGTCTGATCATGGCGCTGGACGTCGCCGACGCCGCCGCCGCCCGTGACCTGGTCGAACGGCTCGAAGACAGTGTCAGCTTTTACAAGATCGGCCTCGAGCTGTTCATGACCAGCGGCTATTTTGACCTGCTCGACTGGCTCGTCGCCCGCGACAAGAAAGTCTTTGTCGACCTGAAGTTTTTTGATGTCCCAGAGACCGTACGCTCGGCCATCCGTGCGCTGTCCGCCAGCGGCGCCACGCTGGCCACCATCCATGGCAACCAGTCGATCATGGAAGCGGCAGTCAAGGACAAGGGCGATCTCAAGGTGCTCGCCGTCACCGCACTGACCAGCCTGGACCAGGGCGACCTGAATGACCTCGGCTTCCAGTGCAATGTTGAAGAGCTCGTTCTGTCGCGCGCACGCCGTGCGCTCGAGACCGGCATCGACGGCATTGTCTCCTCCGGGCTCGAAGCGCCGATGATCCGCCGCGAACTGGGCGAACGCCTGCTGGTGGTCACACCGGGCATCCGCCCCGTCGAGAACCGACCGGCCGACGATCAGAAGCGCACGGTCGATGTCGCCCAGGCATTTCGCAACGGCGCCGACTACATCGTGGTCGGCCGCCCCATCCGTCAGGCCGCCGATCCGCTGGCCGCCGCCCGGGCGATTCAGCAAACCATCGCGGAAGTCTTTCCGTCGTAAGCCCCAAAGAGATTGTTTTCCTTGGGGAAATCGCTTAAAATTCCGCCCTTTTCTCGATTCATTAGTCAGGACGAACACAACATGGTGGTTATTCGCCTTGCCCGCAGCGGCGCCAAGAAGCGCCCGTTTTACAACATCGTTGCCGCCGATTCGCGTAATCGCCGTGACGGCCGCTTCATCGAGCGCGTTGGTTTCTACAACCCGATGGCGCCGGAATCCGCTCAGGGCCTGGTGATCAACACCGAGCGTCTGGCGCACTGGCAGCAACACGGCGCCCAGCTGTCCCCGACGGTTGCCCGTCTGGTCAAGCAGGCCGCCAAAGCCGCCTGAACGGCTGCATCGGAAAGCATCTGATGATCATATTGGGGCGCATCGTCGCCCCTTTTGGCGTCCAGGGCTGGGTCAAGGTTCATCCTTTCGGGGACGACCCCCTGTCCTGGAAAAAAATGCCGCAATGGTGGCTATCGCCAAATGACAGCACCGAGCCCTCGGGCTGGAAAGCCTACAAGCTTGCCGGTTGCCGGGCGCACGGAAAAGGCTGGATCGCTGCATTCGAAGGCGTCGCAGATCGCAATGGCGCGGAAGCGCTGACGCGGCAGTACATTGCCGCACCGCGCGAAGCGATGCCCGAGACCGACAGCAACGAGTACTACTGGGGCGATCTGATCGGCCTGCAGGTTGAGAATGAAGCGGGCGAGCCCCTGGGCGCCGTCACTTCCCTGCTCTCGGCCGGCGCGCATGATGTGCTCCAGATCACCGACGGCGAAGACGAGCACCTCGTTCCCTTCGTCGCCGCCTATGTGCTCGATGTCGATCTTGCTGCAAAGCGGATTCGGGTCGTTTGGCAGAAGGACTGGTAGGCGGGTGCGTCGATACGACGTCATCACCCTGTTCCCGGAGATGTTCTCCGCGCTGACAGGCAGTGGCATCAGCCGACGCGCCCAGGAACGCAGCCTTTACGGGCTGCAATGCTGGAACCCGCGTGATTTCGCGCATGACGTGCATCGCACGGTGGACGACCGGCCCTACGGCGGCGGCCCCGGCATGGTGATGCAGGCGCCGGCGCTGGAAGCTGCCATCGCAGCGGCCGGCACGGCGCAACGTGAAGCGCTTGGCCAGGCCGGACGCGTGATCTATCTGTCGCCCCAGGGGCGGCCACTCGATCACGCCAAGGTCATGGAATTGGTAGAAACGCCGGCACTGACCTTATTGTGCGGGCGTTACGAAGGGGTCGATCAGCGCTTGATCGACCGCTGCGTGGATGAAGAAATTTCGCTGGGCGACTTTGTGTTGTCCGGCGGCGAACTGCCGGCGATGGTGCTCCTCGATGCCATCATCCGACAGTTACCCGGGGCGCTGAACGATGCGGACTCGGCGGTCGAAGACTCATTTGTCGACGGCTTGCTCGATTGCCCGCACTACACCCGCCCCGAGATGGACGAACACGGCCAGGCCGTGCCGCCCGTGCTGCTGTCGGGAAACCACGCCGAAATCCGGCGCTGGCGACTGAAGATGGCGCTGGGTCGGACATGGCAGCGGCGACCGGAATTACTGGCTCAGCGCAAGCTCAGCCGTGAAGAGATGAAACTGCTTGAAGCTTTCAAGCAGGATCATGAGGCGGCCTCACCGACAGCGTCGGACGGGGTCGAATAAAGAAACGCATGCATCAGGTGGCGACCTGCTCTGCCTGCAAGGCCACAGGCCAACGCGAATTGACCAAGGAGTCACGCACATGAACTTGATTGAACAACTCGAGCAAGAAGAAATTGCTCGCCTGACCGAAAACAAGACCATCCCCGATTTCGCCCCGGGCGACACCGTGGTGGTTCAGGTGAAGGTCAAAGAAGGCACGCGTGAGCGTCTTCAGGCATACGAAGGCGTGGTTATCGCCAAACGCAACCGTGGTCTCAACTCCAACTTCATCGTGCGCAAGATTTCGTCCGGTGAAGGTGTTGAGCGCACATTCCAGACCTACTCACCGCTGGTCGCCAGCGTTGAAGTGAAGCGTCGTGGTGATGTCCGCCGCGCCAAGCTTTACTACCTCCGCGGTCGTACCGGCAAGTCGGCACGTATCAAGGAAAAGCTCACCCGCAAGAAGGGCTGATCCTGGCGCAGGCTGGAAAAGAGAACGGGACCATCGCGGTCCCGTTTTTTTATGCCTGACACCCGGCGCGCGGGCGCGATCAGCGTCGATCCACGCCGTGAAGCATCACCGCCGCCGCAATCAGGAAGAGCGTGCTGGGCGCCAATGCGGCCACCACGGGCGGCCACGCGTTGATCACGCCAAGATTCGAGAACAAACCATTGAGCAGATGGAAGGCCACGCCCAGCATGATGCCGGCAAAGACCTTCACGCTGACACCACCCATACGGTCATGGGTGTAGCCAAATGGCAGCGCCAACGCCATCATCACCAGCACGGCAAAGGGATAGACAATTTTTTTCCACAAGGCGATCTCGTAGCGATCGGTCTTCTGGTTGTTGTCGGTCAGGTGGCGCAGGTAGGCATACAAGGTCGTCACCGACATGCGCTCGGGCGTCACCATCAGCACGCTGAGCACCTCTGGCGTCAGCTCCGACGCCCAGGACAATTCGTCCAGTGTCGCCACCCGGGTGCGATCGGCCTCGAAGATGGTCTGCGCGATCTCGGTCAGACGCCATCCGACGCCTTCGATAAACAGGCCGTGCCTGGCATCGCTGATGGTCCGCAAGGTGAGCTTGTCGTCAAACTCATAAATACGGATGCCTTCGAGCTCGCGCTCCGGGGTAAGTGACTGCACATTGATAAAGCGACGACCGTCCCGCACCCACAGCCCCGAACGCAGCTCGTTCGACACCGTCGAGCCCGTCGCAGTGAGCCGCCATTGCTGCGCGGCCTTCTCTGCGGGCGGGGCAACGTATTCGCCAAACACGAAGGTCAGCACGACGAAGAGCGAACCAATCAAGGACAACTCGCGCAGCAGCCGCGAGGTCGACAGGCCGGACGCCCGCATGACGGTAATTTCGGAGTGTCGCGCCAGCGTGGTCAAAGCGAACAGGCTGCCGATCAGCACGGCAATCGGCATCAGCTCATACACCCGGCCCGGCAGAATCAGCGCCACATAAACCAGCGCGTGGTGCACCTGGTAGCCGTCCTTGCCGATCGAATCGAGTTCATTGATGAAGTCGAAGAAGGCAAACAGGCCGAGGAAGGCCAGCAACACCATGAAGGTGGCGCCAATGATTTCCCGTGCGAGGTAGCGGCGAAGAATACGCATCAGGCCGGCCGCCTCCGCCAGATCGAATACACCGCCAGACGACGGTAGAACAAGGCTGCCAGCACTACGACCATCACCAGATGGGGCGCCATGACGCCCACCACAAAGCTCACTTTGCCCTGCGCGATCCAGGCCTGACTGACGCTGATCGCATTGCTGTAGATCAGATAGGTCAGGATGGCCACGATCAGATTGTTGGTGCGCCCCGCCCGCGGGTTCACGAAAGACAGCGGAATCGCCAGCAGCGCCAGAATCAACGACGCCACCGGCAGACCGACTCGCGATGCCAGCTCGCCCAGGTTGGCCGGATTCGGATCATCCAGCAGCGCCTGCAATGGCAGCATCCGGTTGCGCACCGGCACGTCCTTGGCGCCTTGCGCGGCCATCTGCAAGGTATAGCGATCGAAATGCATCACGCGGTAATCGGGCGAGCCCGGGGTGCCGTCATAGCGCCGGCCACGCTCGAGCACCACAAAGCGCTCACCGTTTTCGCCAGTGCGCAGGTAGCCCTCTTCGGCCACCATCACCCCCAGCTTGCCGTCCTGCACCGAACTGACAAACACATTGCGCACCCGCCCATCCTCGCCGGCGCCGACCTCGACGAAAAACACCCGCCGTGCGCCCGCCGATTCGCGAAACACGCCCGGCGCGACGCGCGCCGCGTCATCCTGATTGTTCAGCCGTTCCTTGTACTCCACACTCTTGTATTGCGCCCAGGGCGCCAGCACCAGCGTAACGCCCGCAATGACGACCGCTACCGGCACGGCAAAGCGCAGCACGGGCGAGATCCAGCGGGTCAGCGGCACGCCCGCGGCAAACCACACCACCATTTCGGAGTCGCGATAACTGCGCGACAGGCTCATCAAGACGGCAATGAAGACCGTCAAGGACAGCACGATCGGCAATTGCGCCAGGGCGCCAAAGCCGATCAGCGCCAGCACGGCATCGGAAGGCACACGTCCACCCGCCGCCTGGCCAAGCAAACGGATCAGGACCGTGGTCACCAAAATGGCAAACAGGGCAACAAACACCGCCATGGCAGTGTTGGCGAATTCGCGCTGAGCGGCGCGCAGAAAGATCATTGCGCTAATGACGGCTGAATGATGGGGGGCATTTTGACGGCGTATTGCGGAGAGGCCATAATCGTTGCCACTCTGACCGAGACGTCGTCCTAAAGGAATTGCCCGTGGAATTTACCATAAAGACCGGATCCCCTGAAAAACTCAAGCGCGCCTGCATCGTGGTGGGCGCCTACACCGAAGGGCGCCTCACGCCGTCGGCCGAGGCAGTGGATCAAGCCAGCGGAGGTGCCCTGAGCGCACTGCTCTCGCGGGGCGACCTCGACGACAAGGCTGGTGCCACTCTGCTGCTGCCCGTGCTGCCGGGTATCGACGCCGAGCGCGTGCTGGTGGTCAGCCTGGGCGCACAGGACGAACTCAGCGACAAGGCCTATCGCGACGCACTGAACGCCGCCGGCAAGGCGCTGGCCGGTCTGCGTGGCAAGGAAGCCAGTGTGTCGCTGGCCGAAGCCGAAGTCCCCAACCGCGACCTCACCTGGCGACTGCGTCAGGCGGCGCGCGTCGTTGCGGCGGCAGCCTACCGCTTCGATGCCCCGAAACAGGGCGCCGACGAAAGCGCCAAGCGCGGCATCAAGAAAATCCAGTTTCTGATCCCCGGCAAGTCGTCCAAAGCGCTGACCACGGCCGTGGCGCAAGGCCTGGCCATTGCCGAGGGCATGGCGCTGGCCCGCGATCTGGGCAACCTGCCGCCCAACGTCTGCTCGCCAAGCTATCTGGCCAACACCGCCAAAAAACTCGGCAAGGATTACAAGCTCAAGGTCACGGTGCTCGACAAGGCGCAGATGAGCAAGCTGGGCATGGGCGCACTGCTCGCCGTGGCCCAGGGTGCCGAACAGCCCCCGAAATTCATCATCATGGAGCACCGCGGTGGCAAGGCTGACGACGCGCCGATCGTGCTGGTTGGCAAGGGCGTCACCTTTGACACCGGCGGCATCTCGCTCAAGCCGTCTGCCGAAATGGACGAGATGAAGTACGACATGTGCGGCGCCGCCAGCGTGTTCGGCACGCTGCAGGCCGTCGCCCAGCTCGATCTGCCGATCAACGTCATCGGCGTCGTGCCGGCGACCGAAAACATGCCGGGCAGCAACGCCACCCGGCCGGGCGATGTGGTCACCTCCATGTCGGGCCTGACCATCGAGATCCTCAACACCGACGCCGAAGGCCGCCTCATTCTGTGCGACGCCCTCACCTATGCCGAGCGTTTCAAGCCGGCCTGCGTGATCGACATCGCCACCCTCACCGGCGCCTGCGTCGTTGCCCTGGGCAAGATCCCCAGCGGCTTGCTCAGCCCCGACGACGCCCTCGCCCGCGAACTGACCGATCACGGCCAGAGCACTGGCGACCGCGTGTGGCAACTGCCGCTGTGGGACGACTACAACGAACTGCTCAAGAGCAATTTTGCCGACCTGGCCAACATCGGCGGGCGCTACGGCGGCACCATCACCGCGGCGGCTTTCCTGTCGCGCTTTACCAAGGCCTACACCTGGGCGCACCTCGACATCGCCGGCACCGCCTGGATCTCGGGCGATGCCAAGGGCGCCACGGGCCGTCCGGTGCCGTTGCTGACCGAGTTCCTGATCGCACGCGCAGGCCAGCTCTGAGACCGGCGTGACGGACATCCACTTCTATCACAACGCCGAGGACCTGCTCGGCGTCACCTGCCACCTTGCGGTGCGGGCCTTCCGCTCGGGCCGCAAGGTGTCGGTGCTGCTGCCCGACGACGCCGTCGCACACCAGCTCGACCAGATGCTGTGGAGCCGTCCGGCCACCGACTTTCTGCCGCACACCCACTTCAGCTCACCCCTGGCGGCCGAAACGCCGATTACCCTGGGTGACGCACCGCCCGCCGAAGGCTGGCCGCACGACGACGTGCTGATCAACCTCGCCGCCGAGGTGCCGCCCGACTACGCGCGCTTCAAGATGGTGGTTGAGGTGGTCGGCACCGACGAATCACTGAAAGTGCCCGCGCGCAATCGCTGGCGCCACTACGCCAGCGAGGGGCACACCCCCTCGGCCCACAACACGGCGGCGAGCTGACATGTTCGAGTCAAAGGATCCGTTCATCATCCTGCCCGAAACCGAGGAGGCCGACCGCCTGCTCGACAAGGCCGACGCGCTGCTCAAACGCCACCGCGCCCCCGGGCCGGACACCGACATCCCGGTGCTCACCGAGCAGATCGAAGACGACGACATTCCGGTGCTCACCGGCGCCGTCCGCGACGCACCCGCTCCGCCGGCCGGTTTTGTCGAACAACTCATCGACCTCGACGCCACGCTCAACCGGCGCATCGACGCGTGGCTGAGCAACGAATTGCCGCAAGTGCTGGCCGACGAGCTCGAACAGGCGCGCACCCGCATCCTCAATCAGATCCACGCCCGCGCCCGCGCCACCTTGCTGGCCGACATCTCGCAGGAAATCTCCGAACTGCTCGACGCCAACGATCCGCGCAATCGCTGATCGCCGCTGCGCCGGGGCCGGTCAGCGCGGCTGCCATCCGTTATAATCGCGGATTCGCCACAATTGCCACGCTTACGGAACACCATGGAACTGGCCAAGAGTTTTGAGCCTGCGGAGATCGAACGCCGCTGGTACCCCGACTGGGAGTCACGCGGCTATTTTGACGCCGGCCTCGACACCAGCAACACCAACGCTTTCTGCATCCTGCTGCCGCCGCCGAACGTCACCGGCACGCTGCACATGGGTCATGGTTTCAACCAGACCCTCATGGATGCGCTCACCCGCTATCACCGCATGCGCGGCGACAACACGCTGTGGCAGCCCGGCACCGACCACGCCGGCATCGCCACCCAGATCGTCGTCGAACGCCAGCTCGATGCGCAAGGCGTCAGCCGCCATGAGCTCGGCCGCGAAAAGTTTCTCGAAAAGGTGTGGGAGTGGAAGGAATACTCCGGCGGCACCATCACCGGCCAGATGCGCCGCCTCGGCACCAGCCCCGACTGGAAGCGCGAGCGTTTCACCATGGACGAAGGCCTGTCGGTCACCGTCACCGAAACCTTCGTGCGCCTGTTCAACGAAGGCCTGATCTACCGCGGCAAGCGCCTGGTCAACTGGGACCCGAAGCTCGGCACCGCTGTGTCTGACCTCGAAGTGGTGCAGGAAGAAGAAGACGGCAATCTGTGGCACATCCGCTACCCCTTCACCGACGGCCCCATCGGCGAGCTGACCGGCCTCACGGTCGCCACCACCCGGCCTGAAACCATGCTCGGCGACGTCGCCGTGATGGTGCACCCCGAAGACGAGCGCTACACCCACCTCATCGGCAAGACCGTGCGCCTGCCGCTGACCGAGCGCGACATCCCGATCATCGCCGACGACTATGTCGACCGCGAGTTCGGCACCGGCTGCGTCAAAGTCACGCCAGCACACGACTTCAACGACTACGCCGTCGGCCAGCGTCACGGTCTGGACATGATCGTCATCCTCAATCTGGATGGCACGGTACCGGCCAGCGCCGAAGTCTTCGACACCAAAGGTCAGGCCAAAGGCACGGTCGCCCTGCCGGCCAATGTGGCCGGGCTGGACCGCTTCGCTGCGCGTACCGCCGTGGTGACCGATCTCGAAGCCGCCGGCGTGCTGGTTGAAACCGAAGCGCACAAGCTGAAAGTGCCGCGCGGCGATCGCACCAACGTGGTCATCGAGCCCATGCTCACCGACCAGTGGTTCGTCGCCATGAGCAAGCCTGGCGCCGACGGCAAGAGCATCACGCAAAAAGCGCTGGACTGTGTCGCCTCGGGCGAGATCAAGTTCTACCCCGAAAACTGGGTCAACACCTACAACCAGTGGCTCAACAACATCCAGGACTGGTGCATCTCGCGCCAACTGTGGTGGGGTCACCAGATTCCCGCCTGGTATGGCGACGATGGCCGCGTGTGGGTTGCGCGCATCGAAGCCGACGCGATCGCACTGGCCGCTGCCGACGGCTACACCGGCACGCTCACGCGCGACGAAGACGTGCTCGACACCTGGTACTCCTCCGCGCTGTGGCCCTTCTCGACGCTGGACTGGACCGCCGAGTGGCCGGAAAAGTCCAACGACGCGCTCGACCTCTACCTGCCCTCGACCGTGCTGGTCACCGGCTTCGACATCATCTTCTTCTGGGTCGCCCGCATGGTGATGATGACCCAGCAGATCACCGGCAAGATCCCCTTCAAGCACGTGTATGTGCACGGCCTGATCCGCGATGCGGAAGGCCAGAAGATGAGCAAGTCGAAGGGCAACGTGCTCGACCCGATCGACCTGATCGACGGCATCGCGCTCGACAAGCTGGTCGAAAAGCGCACCTTCGGGCTGATGAACCCCAAAGACGCGTCCAAGATCGAAAAGAAGACCCGCAAGGAATTCCCCGACGGCATCCAGGCCTTCGGCACCGACGCGCTGCGCTTCACCTTTGCCTCGCTGGCCAGCCCGGGCCGCGACATCAAGTTCGACCTCGCCCGCTGCGAGGGCTACCGCAACTTCTGCAACAAGCTGTGGAACGCCACCCGCTTCGTGCTGATGAACACCCAGGACCAGGATTGCGGTCTGGGCACTGACATCGCCTGCGACGCGAGCCAGCTCGACTTCTCCTTCGCCGACCGCTGGATCGTCTCCAAGCTGCAGCGCACCGAAGCCGAGATCGCGCAGTACTTTGCCGACTACCGCTTCGACCTGCTCTCCAAAGCCATCTACGAATTCGTCTGGGACGAGTACTGTGACTGGTATCTGGAGCTGGCCAAGGTGCAGATCCAGACCGGCAACGAAGCCCAGCAGCGCGCCACCCGCCGCACCCTGCTGCGTGTGCTCGAAACCGTGCTGCGTCTGGCGCACCCGGTCATGCCCTTCATCACCGAAGAGCTGTGGCAGACCGTGGCCCCCATGGCCAAGCGCAAAGACACCGAGTCGCTCATGCTCGCCCGCTACCCGCAGGCCGACCTCAGCCGCATCGACGAAGCCGCCGAAGCAAAAGTGGCCGAGCTCAAGGGCATGATCTACGCCTGCCGCAACCTGCGTGGCGAAATGAACATCTCCCCCGCCCAGCGCATGCCGCTGATCGCCGCCGGCAACACCGACACCCTGACCGCCTACGCGCCCTATCTGGCCGGCCTGGCCAAGCTGTCGGAGGTGAGCGTGGTGACCGACATCAGCGCCGACGAACTGGCCCCGGTGGCCGTGGCCGGCGACTTCCGCCTGATGCTCAAGGTGGAGATCGACATTGCCGCCGAGCGCGAGCGCCTCACCAAGGAGATCACCCGCCTCGAAGGCGAGATCACCAAGGCCGAAGGCAAGCTCGCCAACGAGAGTTTTGTCGCCCGCGCGCCGGCTGCTGTGGTGGATCAGGAGCGCGCCCGTCTGGCCGGCTTCCACGACACCGTCGCCAAGCTCAAGCCGCAACTCGACAAGCTACCGACCGCCTGAGAAGTTGTGAATAAATCTACTGCGCTTGGCATCTCGGGGTTGGGCGGTGCTCGCAATGCTCATGTACTTAAGTACATTCCGCTTGCTGCGCGCCGGCCGCCCCCGACCTGCCTGCGCTCGCTACGTTTTCTTCACAAAATCTAAGTCTGCATCCCGGTTCCGGCGCCACGCCGGAACCGGGGGCGCATTTCGCGGTCTCACTTGCGTCTATCTCACCGAGCGCCGCCCCAT
>JBFIJC010000020.1:0-25072 GCA_041600915.1 Nitrogeniibacter sp. | reverse complement strand
TACACACTTGCCGCCCGGCCCTGCAGCAAGCCGGTCGACACCGTGAAGATCACCCCGGTGCCGGGGATGAGCACCACGACCAGGGCGGTCATGAAAAATTCAGGCGTAATCATGGCGGCCATCCTCGCTAGTTAATTGAACCCGGGGCGCGCTGGCGAGTGCGCCAGCCCTTGCCAGCGCAAGAAGACCGGCGTCGCACGCATTGAAACGCGCCCTACGCCTTCTCCCGCCGATTACTCCCGGCGATCACCTTGTACTCAAACACCCGGCACTCCAGCGCACCGTTGAACATCGGCGTGCGCTTGGTGGCTTTCAGCTTGATCAGCTTGGGCAATTCCGGATCGGCGCTGAGGAAGTAGCAGCGCCACCCGGCCCAGCGCGCCTTGAGCGCGTCACCAAGCTTCGGATAGAAATCGGCCAGCTCCGACGCCTCACCAATCCGCACGCCATACGGCGGGTTGGCCACCATCACGCCTTCGGCGGCGGGCGGGGTACGCTCGGTCAGTTCGACCTGCTCGAGCGTGACCTGGTCGGCCAGGCCGGCGGCTTCGAGGTTGATCCGCGCACGCTTGACCTGCACGCCCTCGCTATCGGAACCAAAGATCGGCAGCTTGGCCACATGGCGGCGGCGCCCCTCGGCAGCCTTACGCATACGCCGCCACAGGCTTTCGTCCAGTGTCTTGAGCGCTTCAAAACCAAAGCGACGACCGAGACCGGGCGCGATGTCGAGCGCGATCTGCGCGGCTTCGATCAAAAAGGTGCCGCTGCCGCACATCGGGTCGAGCAAGGCCTCGCCGGGCTGCCAGCCACTCACCCGCAAAATGCCGGCGGCGAGGTTTTCCTTGAGCGGCGCTTCGACGGCCGCCTGTTTGAAACCACGCTTGTAAAGCGGCTCGCCCGAGGTGTCGATATACAGCATGGCCTCATCGGCGCTGAGGAAGGCGTGGATGCGCACATCGGGGTTGGCCGTGTCGATGCTCGGCCGGATTCCCTTGATGGTGCGGAAGTGATCGCACACCGCGTCCTTGATACGCAGGGTGATGAACTCCAGGCTCTTGAGCGGGGAGCGCCGCGCGGTGACATACACACGCATGGTTTGCTCAGGGTTAAACCACTTGGCCCAGGTCACGCCGTAAGCCAGTTTGTAGATGTCCTGCTCGCCGTGATAACGGCCATGGGCCACCAGCCACAACACCCGCGTCGCCAGACGGCTTTCGAGGTTCACCGCATAGGCCAGCGCCCAATCGCCGGTAAACGACACGCCGCCGGGCACCTGACGAATCTTTCCTGCACCTAGGGCGCTCAGTTCATCCTGCAAACCGGGCTCGAGTCCCCGCGGACACGGGGCAAAAAAATGTTCAACCATGAGAAATCGACTCAGAAAGGTTTGAGGACAACGAGAAACACCACCACAAACAGCACCAGCACCGGCATTTCATTGAAGACGCGAAACCACACATGGCTGCGCGCGTTGCGGCCTGCCACGAAGTGCTTCAGCACGGTCGCGCAATATGCGTGATAGCCGATCAGCACCAGCACCAGCACGGTTTTGGCGTGCAGCCAGCCACCGCCAAAGCCATAACCAAACCACAGCCACAGCCCGAACACCACCGCCAGCACGGCCAGCGGGGTCATGAAGCGCAACAGCTTGCGCGCCATCAGCAACAGGCGATCACGCTCGGCAGCGCTGTCGGCCGGCACCATGGCCAGATTGACAAAAATGCGCGGCAGGTAAAACAGGCCGGCGAACCAGCTGATAACAAAAATAATGTGCAGGGCTTTGACAACGAGCATCGTGAATCTCAATGAATGGCGGGTGACACGGCGGCCAGCCCGGAATGGATGTCGGCATACATCAGCGGCGCGCGCAGCTCGCGCTTGATGCGCGCATTGTCGATCTGCCGCGACTCTTGCATGAAGGTGAGCGTCAGCGGCGAGACACGCTCGGCAATCTGCTGCCGGCTCAAGGCCTCGGGGCGTGGCAAGCCAAAATGATCGGCCACCGTATTAAAGTACGCGCCCATGGTCAGACGCGTATCGTCGCAAGCATTCCACACCCGGCCGGCACCACCGCGAAACACGGCGATGGCGCACCAGCGCGCCAGATCTTCGGCATGGATGTGATTGGTATGGACGTCGTCTTCGGGCCGCAGAATCGGGTCGCCGCGCTCGAGCCGCGCCAGCGGCAAACGATCAGCCGCATAGATGCCCGGCGCCCGCAAGATGCCGACCGACACGCCGCAACGGCGTCCGAAGGCGCGCAACCGGCGCTCGGCATCGACGCGGCGTCCGGCGCGGTCGGAGTCCGGCGACGCCGGACGCGTCTCGGTCACCCACGCCCCCTGGCAGTCGCCATAGACCCCGGTGGTGCTGATATAGACCAGCCGACGCGGCACCGTGCCGCCCTGCGCCAGCGCGGCCACGAGATGCCGGGTGCGCGAATCGACAGCCCCCTTGCGCGGCGGCGGCGCGGCATGCAGCACCACGTCGGCAATGCCCGACAATCGGCGCAGTGTGCGGCGATCATCGAGATCGGCCACCAGCACGCGGGCGCCCAAAGCCCTCAAGGCGGCACGCTGGCTGTCATCGCGTATCATCGCGATAACGCGAAAGCGCCCGGCCAGCCATGGAATGGCGCGCCGGGCGACGTCGCCGCAGCCCACAATCAGAATCGTTCTCATCGACGCATTATCTCACGCCAGATTTCATCATGTCCTTTCAACTCAACATCCTCCCGGGCGATCACGTCGTCGCCGTCTCCGAAGACCAGACCCTCCTTGACGCCGCCGCTGCAGCCGGCCTGTTGCTGCCGCACAGCTGTCGGGACGGCGTATGTGGCGCCTGCAAGGGCAAAGTGCTTGAAGGCACCGTGGACTATGGCCAGCATGGCCCGCAGACCCTGACCGATGAAGAAAAGGCTGCAGGCCTGGCGCTGTTTTGCTGCGCCACCGCCCGCAGCGACCTGACCATCGAGTGCCGCACGGTCAATCGCGCCGACGACATCCCGGTCAAGAAACTGCCCTGCCGTGTGCAAGAGATGACACTCGCCGCGCCGGACGTAATGGTGCTTAAGGTCAAACTGCCGGCAACCGAAGCCTTTGCCTTTCGCGCGGGGCAGTACATCGACTTCCTGCTCCCCGGCGGCAAGCGGCGCAGTTTTTCGATTGCCAATCCTCCCAGCAACGCCGACCACCTCGAGTTGCACATCCGCCATGTGCCGGATGGCGCGTTCACCGGTCAGGTGTTTTCGACCATGAAAGTGCGCGACATCCTGCGCTTTGAGGGGCCGCTGGGCAGCTTCTTCCTGCGCGAAGACAGTGACCGCCCGGTCGTGCTGGTGGCTGGCGGTACCGGCTTTGCGCCCATCAAGGGCCTCATCGAACACGCCATCGCCACCGGCATGCGCCGCCCGATGACGCTGTACTGGGGTGCGCGCGACCGCGCCGGCCTGTATCTTCACGACATGGCAGCAGCATGGGCCGATGCACATTCCTGGTTCAAGTTTGTGCCCGTACTTTCCGATAACATCCCAAGTGAGCCATGGACGGGACGAACCGGTCTGGTGCATCAAGCCGTCATGGCTGATTTGCCCGACCTCTCGGGCCATCAGGTCTATGCTTGCGGTGCGCCGGTCATGATCGATGCCGCGCACCAAGACTTCACCCAGCAATGCGGCCTGCCCGACGAAGAGTTCTTTGCCGACGCTTTTACCTACGCCCTGGAATCGCAAGCCTGACATCATGAGCCAATCCCTGCTGCTGACCCGCGAACCCGTCGTCAACCGCAACCGTGCGATCACCGCCAACCGCCTGATCGCGCATGCGCCGTCGGTGGCCGATATCGTCGACGGCCTGCAGCAGTTTGAAGAAGAATGGCCGCGGCATCACTCGGTTTTTCTCTCACTGGGCAAGCTTGTCCCGACAGTGGACCTGCTCGACTGGGAGATGCCCGAAAACCTGACCATCGAGATTCCGGCCCCCACGCTGGCGCATCCCAAAGTGCAGGAATTGCTCCCCAGACTGAAAGAAGCTGGCGTCGGCACCTGCCTGTCGTGGTACACGGCCGACACCCTCTTGCCGCCGAACGTCGACTGGCGCTTCGTGATCATGGATCAGCGCAAGCAGCCCAGCCCGCACAACAGCCCCGGCCTCAGCCTGGCATGGGGCCTCAAGGACACACCGGCCTTCGATGACGCGACGCACCGGGGTTTCGACGGCGCCGCCGGCTGGTTTTTCCTGCACGGCAACGCGCCAGGCAAGCAGCTATCGCCCTCACACGCTCAGCTCGTCCGCCTGCTCAATCTGGTTCGCCACAACGCCGACGTCAAAGAGATCGAAGCCGTTCTCAAGCAAGACGTGGCGCTGTCCTACAAGCTGCTGCGTTACATCAACTCGGCCGGCTTCGGCTTGCGCTGCGAGATCCAGTCCTTCCGTCACGCCGTCACCATTCTCGGCTACAACAACCTCAACAAATGGTTGTCCCTACTGCTGGTGACCGCCAGCCGTGACCCGGCAGCCCCCGCGCTGATGCAAACCTCGATTGCGCGCGGCCGGCTGATGGAGCGCGTCGGCGCACCCTTCTTCGACAAGGCCGATCACGACAACCTGTTCATTACCGGCGCCTTCTCCCTGCTGCCGGCCCTGCTCGGCACCTCGCTGGGCGACCTGCTCGCCGAAATGAGCCTGCCCGAGTCCATTACCGACGCCCTCATCAACGACCAGGGGTCTTTCGCGCCCTTTCTCAATCTGGCGCGCGCCTGCGAGCGCTTTGACGCGACGCGGCTGCAAACACAGGTCAGCGAACTGACCATCGACAACGAGAGCATCAACCGCGCCCTGCTCGCCGGCCTGCAATTCGCAGACAGCCTGCAAGCCTGAGCGTATCAAAACGGCTCTCAAGCAAGCGCTTCGTTATGACGAAAGACGCACCCGTGTGCGTGCTGCATGCGCACGAAGGCTGTCATGAGCATCTCAAGCGCTGCCACATATCCCGTCGTCACCTGCGACACCTATCACGTCTGGATGAACGCGGCACCGTTAGAATTCGGTCTGCTCTGATCAACTCGGTTCCTGCGTCTTGATGTCACTCCCCGTCCTGCCCTTCCGCATGCATCGCCCCAGCCCGCAGCCCAGCGCGGCCGAAGCCTTGTTGCGTCTGATGGAAGCGACGGAGATTCCATGGGACACGGTCGCCGAACACGCCAGCCGAGACGCGGCCCTGTGCTTTGCGATGCTATGGCTGCAACCACTGGACAGCGCCGACACGCGGCCGCTCCAGGCCCAGCTCGAAGACCGCCTGCGTCGCGTGGGCGCACCGCTGCTGCGTGCCTGGCTGCTGCATGCCGGCGCCCACCAAGGCGACGTCGAGTCGACAAAAACGCTACACCAGCGCGCGCTTCTGACGGCCGAAAGCGCCCTGCATCTGGCGATTGAAAAGCGCTATGCACGCCCCGAAGAAGCCTTCCTCGCCGGCCTGTACTCAGCGCTGGGGCAATTGAGCCTGCACGCCTCGACACCCGACTACGCACAACTGTGCGCGCAATGCCCCACACCCGAGGCCTTGCGCGCCCGTGAGCGCCAACGCTTCGACACCGATCACATCACGCTGAGCGCCACGCTCGCACGGCACTGCCAGTTACCCCACCCCGTCGTCGATGCACTGGCCTTGGCCGGCGCGACCGAAGAGCAGCTGCAAAATGCCCATCCGCTGGCCGCCATCCTTCGCGCGGCCCAATGCCTGAGCGGCGACACG
Organism: Nitrogeniibacter sp.; assembly: GCA_041600915.1. GTDB lineage: Bacteria > Pseudomonadota > Gammaproteobacteria > Burkholderiales > Rhodocyclaceae > Nitrogeniibacter. The sequence goes on along the minus strand of JBFIJC010000020.1, from coordinate 19,321 downwards.
CAGCGCCTGGACGAGGCGCAGCGCCTGAGCGGACTTTCCCAAGAAACGCTGCTCAGCCTGCAAACCGACGTCGACTATCTGTCCAGCCAGGGGCTGCAGTCGCTCGGCATCGGCCAGCCGGCCGGCAGCAACGCTGTCGTCGCGGCCAACGCCGCGCCCGACTATCCGCGCCTGCCACCTCACTGGCGACGGGTGACCATCGACGGGCTGATCCAGGCCGCATTCAACACCGCATCCGCCGACGGCGCCATGCGCCAATTGCAAGACGCGTTCCGACTCCTGTTCGGCAAGCGACCGCCAATGTTGCTGCGCGCCAGGGATGAGGTATTGCAAACGCTCGACACCGCCCAGAGCAGCACTCACGCCACGGGGCTCACCGAACTCGGCCTGCGCCTGTCGGACGACACCAGCGTCATCGCCCTGGCCATGCGCACCCAGACCAGCACCAGCCACTTCCCGGGACGCGACACGCCGGGCAGAAGCACGCGCGACTGGCATATCGCCCGCTGGCTCGACAGCGCGGGCATCCTCTGTCTGCCCTGGCAAGCGGGTGGCGAGCGCGGCGTGGGCGTGCTGGGCATCGATGAAAGCCTGGACATTGCACCCGACGAACAAGGCCTGATGTTGTCGCTGGTCTCTCACGCCGCTGCCTGTCAGGTGCGTCACGCACAGCGACAGGCGGCCGACGCGCAACTGCTGGCGACCGCCCGCGCAGAGCATCTGGCCAAGGCCCGGCGGATCACGCACGAGGTCAATAGCCCGCTCACCGTCATCAAGAGCTATCTGGGCATCATCAGCCAGCGCGACAGTGCCGACACGGCACTGGTGGGTGAGCTCTCCCAGGTCAGCAAGGAAATCGACCGTATCGGCGCGCTGCTGCGTCGTATGAGCGATCCCGATACGGCCGAGGTCGCCGCACCGACGGCCGAGCTTGGCGAGGTCGTGCGCCAGCTGCAGCAAGTGTATGGCGACGCTTTGTTCAGCAGTCGCAAGCGTGAACTCGACATCCGGATTCCGCGCGGACTCCCCGCTGTGGCCATGCCGGCCGCTGCGCTCAAGCAAGTGATACTCAACCTGATGCGCAATGCCGCCGAGGCTTTGCCCGAGGGTGGCCGTTTGAGTATTTCCTCGCCCGGCGTACTGATGGCCGACGGCGTGCCCAGCCTGGAGCTGCGCCTGGTCGACAACGGGCCGGGCCTGCCCGAAGCGCGGCTTGGACGACTGTTCTCGCCGCAGCCGAGCCAAAAAGGCGAGGAGCACCAAGGTCTTGGGCTGTCGATTGTGAATGATCTGCTCCAGCAATCCGGCGCTTATACCCTCTGTCGTAGCCAGAAAGAGGCCGGCACCAGCTTCCAGATCTTCATACCACTAGCCCGAAACTCCTGAATCGGGCATCATCCAGCGGGTCACGCTGTCGCTTTACAACGACGGGGAGGTCATGGTCATACCCGGTGAGGCCCCTTTCTTTAGTCATACCCTGCCCGATCGCGCGGCGACGCAGGAGCGACCCAGTCGTATTTTGCTGGTCGATGACGACGCCCCGCTTCGCCGCACCCTCCCGCACGTGCTCGCGCAAGCCGGTCGCCGTTTCGAAGAGTGCGGCACGGTCTCCGAGGCCATCGCCCGCCTCGAAAACAATCACTACGACCTGATCCTGCTCGACTACCGCCTGCCCGACGGCACCGGCCTCGACGTCCTCGACTGGCTGGCCAACGCCGGCCGTTCAGAGTCGGTGGTGATGATCAGCGGCGAAGACGCCATCGACGCGGCCATTGGCGCCCTGCGCCGCGGTGCCGATGACTACGTGCGCAAGCCCTACCACGTCGCCCAGCTTCAGCGCGCGGTGCAAAACGTCTTGCACAAGGCACTTCTTGAGCAAGCCAACGGCGTCATGAGTCAGCGCCTGAAAAGCTCGGAGCGCCTGCATCGCTACCTTGTCGAGAGTTCGCCCGACTTCATCTTTACGCTCAACCCGAGCGGCGCCTTCAACTACGTCAACCCGCGCATCCAGACAATGCTGGGCTACACCCGTGAGCAGCTGCTGGGAAAAACATTCAGCACGCTGCTGCTCGACGAAGACGCCATTCGGGTCGACGTTTTGCTGCGCGAAGCCGCCCGCGGCAAACGCACGCACCAGGTGCTGGAGCTGAAACTGCGCCGCTGCGACGCACAGACCGGTCAACCCGGCAACACCACGCTCACCGTCACGCTCAACGCGGTTCCGATCGCCGGCCGTGCCAATGAGGACAGCCCCAATGCGCCGGTCGGAATTTACGGCGTGGCACGCGACATCTCCGAGCGAAAGCGCGCCGAAGAGATCATCACCTTTCAGGCCTACCACGACCAGCTCACGCACCTGCCCAACCGCATCCTGTTCAAGGACCGCCTCGAGCTGGCCATCGCCCAGGCCCAGCGCCGCGGCGGGCTGCTGGCGGTCATGTTCATCGACGTCGATCGCTTCAAGCGCGTCAACGACACCTACGGACACAGCGAAGGCGACCGTTTGCTGCGCGGACTGGCCAGCCGTCTGAAGGAAACCCTGCGCAAAGGCGACACACTCGCGCGACTGGGCGGCGACGAGTTCATCATCCTGCTGCCCGACATCAGCCATCCTGAAGACGCCGAGATCATCGCGCAGAAAATCCACGCCGCGCTGAAGACACCCTTTGCGCTCGAACACGGCAGCTTCCACGCCACGGTCAGCATCGGCATCTCGGTCTTCCCGCGCGACGGCGATGTGGCCGAGCAACTGACCCAGCACGCCGACATCGCGATGTACCAGATCAAGCGCGAAGGCAAGAACGGTTTCCGCTTCTTTGATCCGGATCTGAACGCCCACTACCGCGAGCGCATCGCCCTCGAAGACGATCTGCGCGGCGCCCTGAGCAGAAATGAGTTCTCACTGCACTACCAGCCGCAGATCAGCATGGATTCAGGCAGGCTGGTGGGCGTCGAAGCCCTGCTGCGATGGCAGCACCCCGTTCACGGCCTGGTCGGCCCCGCCGCCTTCATCCAGGTCGCCGAAGAGGTCGGCCTGATCCGCGACATCAGCCACTGGGTCGTCGATACCGCCACGCGGCAACTCGCCCGCTGGCACGCACGCGGGCACCAGGCGCTGCGCATGTCGATCAACCTGTCGTCGCACGACTTTGACCGCGACGACACCATCGACCAGGTCGCCGACTGCGTCTCCCGCTGCGGCCTCGCGCACGACCGCTTCGAGGTCGAAATCACCGAGCGGGTGATGATGCGTGACACCGACGAAGTCATCGCCCGCATACGGCGGCTGCGCGACTGCGGCGTCGGCATCTCCATCGACGACTTCGGCACGGGCTACTCGGCCCTCGCCTATTTGCAGAAGTTTCCGGTCAGCAGCCTCAAGATTGATCGCAGCTTCGTCAACAACCTCAACGGCGAAGGCACCCAGCCGATCATCTCGGCCATCACCGGCATCGCGCGCGGCTTTGGCCTGCACTTGGTAGCCGAAGGCGTCGAACGCCAGGAACAGGCAGACCGGCTGCAAGGCATGGGCTGCGACATCATGCAGGGCTATCTGTTCTCCAAGGCAGTGACGGCTGGCGAGGTCGACCTCTGGCTCGAAACGCCCCCCGCCGCCCCGATTCAGCCGACGCAGTAAGCGACGCCAAGCACAAAAAAACCAGCCCGGAGGCTGGTTTTTTTGTTGAAGCGCCAAATTACTTCTGGCTCATCACCCAGTCAGCCAACTGCTTGGCTTCCTCGGCCTTCACTTGCGGGTTAGGCGGCATCGGGACCGGGCCCCAGGCGCCTTTGCCACCCTTCATGATCTTCTCTGCCAGCATGGCCGAGGCGTCAGCCTGACCAGCGTACTTGGCAGCCACGTCCTTGTAGGACGGACCCACCAGCTTCTTGTCCACTGCATGACAGGCCAGGCAGTTCTTGGCCTTGGCCAGATCAGCAGAAGCAAAGGCCGGTGCTGCGCTCAGCAGACCCAGGGCGACGGTAGCAGCAACGAGTGCTTTCATCGGAATTTCCTTATCGTTAAATGGAACCAACACCGGCGGATACTAAACCATGAACCTGGCTTTGCCTACCCACCCAATTCGCGTGCAAGACGCACCCAGTCGTCTATTGGCGACAGACATTCAACGCCCGAACACACCCAGGCGTTGACATGATTTTCAATCGGCTTGGCCAGCACCGGCGGCAAGTCGTCCCGCTCGCCCACCGACACCACCACGGTCGCGGGGTCGGCCAGGCAGGCCGCCTGTCTGGCCCACGCGTCGCATTCGCGCTGCGGACCACGCAAGACCACCACCCGCGGCGGCGTCAGCCATTCTGCCAAGGCCACATGGAGGCTGCCATAGCCCATGGCCGACTGGCGCATGCCCCCATAAAACGCACGCAGGCAACCCGTGCTTGCCGCCAGATATCGCGACTCACCCAGCAGATGCCCGAGTTGCTGCAAAGCGCGCGCAGCCATTCCATTGCCCGAAGGCGTGGCGCCATCGTGGCCGGTGCGGGGGCGGTGTAACAGAACTTCATGATCGTCGCTGGTGAAATAGAAGCCGCCGCCTTCGGCGTCGCCAAAGCGCGCGATCAAGGAATCGGCCAGCGCACCCGCAAACGCAGCGTCCTCGCTGCGCCATTCGGCCTGCAACAACTCGACCAGCGCGGCCAGCAAAAAGGCGTAGTCATCGAGGTAGGCATTGAGGCGTGGCTGCCCGCCGCTCCAGCTGGCGTGCAGGCGTTCGCCGTCCCACAGGCGGGTACGAATGAAATCCATGGCCGTCTGCCCGGCCGCAATCCAGTCGGGCCGGCCGAGCAAGCGGCCCGCACGCACCAGGCCGTGAATCATCAACCCGTTCCAGGCGGTCAGAATCTTGTCGTCCAAGCCCGGGCGCACCCGCTGGTCCCGCACAGCGAGCAGCGCGGCACGTACGCGCGCCAGACAGGCCTCTGCCTGCGCTGGCGCCATACCGACCTCGCCGGCGATTTCGTCAAGCGGCTTGCGCACGGTCAGATGCCAGGCATGGCCCTCGAAATTCGGCATGCGCTCCATGCCGAACACCGCCAGCGCAAAAGCCCGGTCTTCGGGCGCGACGGCGGCTTTCACCTCATCGCGAGACCACACATAGAAACGCCCTTCCTCGCCCTCGGAGTCGGCGTCGAGCGCCGACCAGAACGCACCCTCTGGCGCGCGCATCTCGCGCAAGGCCCAGGCCGCAGTATCCTCGGCCACCTGTCGAAAGCGCGGCTCATCCCAGCACACGGCCGCCTCGGCGTAGAGCGCAAGCAAGGGGCCGTTGTCGTAGAGCATCTTTTCGAAATGCGGAATTTCCCAGCGCTCATCAACGCTGTAGCGACAGAACCCGCCGCCAATCTGATCGTAGATTCCGCCCTCGGCCATGCGCTGCAGCGTGAGCCGGACCATGGCGCCGGCGCTGGCATTGCCGCCGCAGCGGTAGCGATGCAGCAGGAGCGCCAGGTCCGAGGGATGCGGAAATTTCGGCGCCTTGCCAAAGCCGCCGTTGTCCATATCGAACGCCGCCTCCATGCCGTCGCAGGCATCCCGGACCGGCTGTTCGGTGAAGTCATCGTCATCCACATTGCCCACCCGCGCCGTCTCGGCCAGCGCGGCCCGCAATTGCTGGTTTTGCTTGCCGATCGCCTCGCGCTGAGTTGCCCAGCCCGCGGCAACGCGCTCCATCAGGTCAACAAAGCCCGGCAGGCCGTGACGCGGCGACGGCGGGAAATACGTGCCGGAGTAAAACGGCGTGCCGTCGGGCGTCAGGAACACCGTCAATGGCCAGCCGCCGGCGTGGCCCGACAGCATCTGATGCGCGCTCTGATAGATATGATCGAGATCGGGCCGCTCTTCACGATCGACCTTGATGTTGACGAACAGCCGGTTCATCACCTCGGCGGTTGCCGCGTCTTCAAAGGATTCGTGGGCCATCACATGGCACCAGTGGCATGCCGAGTAGCCAATCGACAACAGGATCGGCTTGTCTTCGGCGCGCGCCTGCGTCAAAGACAGCTCATCCCACGGCTGCCAGTGCACCGGATTGTCGGCGTGCTGGCGCAGATAGGGAGACGATTCCTGGGCGAGACGATTGGTCATCGCGATCTCGGCAATAAGACAATGCGACGCAGTTTACCAAGCGCACAGATTCCCGACAAATTTTGTCGGGAATAACCCTGGTGGCCGTATGGATCATCCATGAAAAAGGGGCGCCGGGCGCCCCTTCGTGATTCGCAAGGACGACGCGCTCAGGCGCCAAGCATCAGCGCGCCAGCGCCCGCCACCACCCCACCGAGCACACGCTTGACGCCCAGCGCGATCCGCGACGCCGGCATCCAGCGACCGAGCGCATATCCGCCACCATGCAGCACGACAGTTGCCGAGACAAAGCCAGCCACATAGCCCAACAGACTCGCCCCCCCCATTTCGGCCACGTGGGCATAGCCATGAAACAGTGCAAACACCGCCACCATCGACAGGGCGACCGGCGCGGGCAGTTTGATCGCCAACGCAATCAGCAAGCCCATCACCAGCACCGAGACGCCGATACCGGCCTCAAGGGCTGGCAGGCCCACGCCAAGCGCGGCGAGCCCCGCGCCGAACACCATCGCCGCCACGAAACTCAAGGGCAGCGCCCAGCGCGCGCGACCTGATTGGCTGGTGGCGTACAAGCCGACCGCCAGCATGGCCAGCATGTGATCGGCGCCGCCAAAGGGGTGGGCCAGGCCAGCAGCAAAATGGCCGCCGGCGTGGCCGCCATGCGCCATGGCCGACCCGGCACAACCGGCCAGCACGAGAGCGAGAAGAACGCGCGATGTCGCCATGACACACCTCCAGAAAGACACTGATAAACGAAAAACGTCGTGATTCCGAATCAAGATACGTGCCAGCGCCGTGCCCGATGCAAAATCAATCGCTTGCGCGCAAATCGCCCACACAATCCGGCAAGCGTGCTCTCGGCTACGGCAGCGTGGCGAATACTGTGTAACCACCTCATCCCGGACCCGAAAAGCGGGCTGCAAGCATGGCGGCGAGTCTGATACGCTTTCAGCTGACGCTGCCCCCAACGCACCTCAATGCGCACGCCGGGCGGCCCTCTACCGTCGCCAGGAGACCTCGTATGCCGTCACTTCACCCTGTCCTCATTCTGGCCGCCTTGCTGGCCCCGGCAGCTTTCGCTCAAGCCGCCGAGTTGCCCGATGTCGATCTGACCCGCGCCACCGAGATTGTTGCCGAACGTTGCTCGCTGTGCCACGGCATGGACGGCGAAAGCTCGACCATGAACCACCCCAAACTGGCGGGGCAGCATTATCAATACATCGCAAAACAGCTCGCCGACTTTCAGAGCGGCAAGCGCACCAGCGACACCATGGGCAGCATGGTGACCGATCTGACGCCCGAGGAGATGCTCGCGCTGGGTGTGTATTTCGAGAAAAAACCGGCACGCTCACGACGCGCGCTCGACGAAGGCCTGAACGCGGTTGGCAAATTCATCTTCGACCGGGGCAACGAGTATTCGGGCGTCGCCTCCTGTGCCTCCTGCCACGGCGAGAAAGGCCATGGCACCGACAAGCTGCCGCGCCTGGCCGGACAGAACGCCCGCTACCTCGAAACCCAGCTCGAGTCCTTCAACAGCCGCGCACGAACCAACGACAACGCGATCATGCACACCGTGGCATCCAAGCTTACCGAGCTGGAAACCAAAGCGGTGTCGGTTTACATCAGCACACTGGAGTAATCGGGGCCAGGGGCAGGCAGGCGGTCAGCACCGCCCCGCCTTCACGTCCGTTGGCCGCCGACAGGCGCCCGCCGTGGCGCTCGATGATGCCGTAGCTGATGGCCAGCCCGAGGCCGGTGCCCTGCCCGACCGGCTTGGTGGTAAAAAACGGGTCGAACACATGCGCCAGATTGGCCGGATCGATGCCCGGCCCGTTGTCTTCGAAGCACAGGCACACCTGCGCGGCGGCGGCGTCCACCTCGGCCGAAATCTGTAGCGCCGGTCGGTCGAGCGCACTGGTTGCGTCCCACGCGTTCTGCACCAGATTCATCATCACCTGCTGCATCTGACCGGCCGATCCGACCATCATCAGCGGCGCGGGGATGTCCAGCCGCACCTTGAAATCCTTACGCGCCGCCTGACTCACCCAGCGCACGGCGCGCTCAACCACCTCGGCAAGATCAAACGGCTGGTGCTCGTCGCGATCGATGGCCGAGAAGCGCTTGAGCCCATCGACAATCTGCCGCGTACGCTCCGCCCCTTCGATGGTGCCGTCGATCAGCGGATCAAGATCGGCAAGAATGCGGTCAATACGCAGGCGGCCGCGCTGATCAGCCAGTTGCTCAGGTGAATCACCCGCATGCACCGCCGCCAGATAGGTTTCGAGCCGGTCGGCATAGCGACGCAGCGCATGCACATTGCCAAGAATGAAGCTGATCGGGTTGTTCAGCTCGTGGGCCACACCCGCCACCAGACGGCCGAGCGAAGCCATTTTTTCGGAATGCAGCAATTGCTGCTGGGTGCGCTTGAGGTCGTCATGCGCCTGACGCAGCGCCTGATAGGCCTTGCGCAACTCGCCTACCGGACGGCCGGTCACCACCATGCCCATCGATTTGCCCACGGCGTTGAAGCGCGGCGTGCAGTTGAAAGACACCGGCACCGCCGAACCATCATGCGCGCGCAATTGCAGCTCGCAATCGTGCACCTCGCGCTCGCCAAACACCGTCAGCAACTGCCGCGCCTTGTCGCGCGCGTCGTCGCCCACAAACAGGTCGTAGATGGCGCGGCCGCGCAGGGCTTCGGCACTCTTGCCGGTGATCACCTCCAGCGCCGGGTTCACATCCTCAATCGCCCCGTCGCGCCCGCACACCACGAGGATGTCTGACATCGCCGTAAGCACCGACAAGATGAACTGCTGCGACTCTTCGAGCTTGGCGTTCTTCTCCTCCAGCGCCACTTCGTACTGGAGCAGGTCGGAATAGACCTCGTCCATCTTTTGGATGACGTCCATCCACACGTCTTCGCCAACCCCCACCAGCTCACCGGGGTGGCCGGTCTGGCCGACGTCATGATCCTTGTCGCGTGGTTTTGACATGTGTCGGCTCCCGCCTCAGTGCACCGTACACACCATGCATGGGTCGAAAGAACGCACCACATGCTGTACCGCCAGCGGCATGTCGGCGCCTTCACCCACCGGCGAGCCAACCAATGCCTGCTCAAGCGCGCCGGGGGTTCCGGCAGCGTCGCGCGGCGAAAAATTCCAGGTCGTCGGCGCGATGATCTGATAGTTCTGAATGTGCCCGTTACGCACCACCAGCCAGTGGCCCAGCGCACCGCGGGCGGCCTCGACGAGGCCGACACCGACACCTTGATCGGGCAGTTCCGCGTCGACACAGAAGGGCTCGCCGGGTGCCAGATCGCGCACCCAGGTTTCCATCAGCGGCAACACGCGGGCGATTTCAAGCAGTCGCCCGATTTCCCGGCTCATCACCGTGCCACCACCACGCGCGACCAGATCGCGCGCCAGCGGATGCGCATCAACCACCTGCCGCGCCAGCGCACCGCACTGCACGACCTTGTCGCGCCAGCGTGGCGCCTTGCACCAGGAGTACGCATCGGGCTTGTCGGCATCGGGGTGAGTCTCGCCCACCAACGGATGGTGCCGCTCGGCCGAGCCGGCCAGCCAGGCATGTGAGATGTCTTCGGCGATGTCGCGCGTATCGAGCGGGTGCACTGCACCCACGGCAGAATCCCACACACCGGGCGCGAAGCAGCGTGTGCCGTCGATGGGGTAGTTGCCAAAGCTCAGATAGCGCTCGGGCGCGCGACCCAGGCTGTCGAGCCCGAGGGTTCTGGACAGGTCGAGAAAGCGCGCCAGATCGCCCCGCGCCGGCCCCTTGGCGTCAAACCACGCCCACAGCGCGTCGGTCGAGTCGAGCGCCGACACCGCCTCCAGCGCATCGCCAAACAGGTGCCGCTCGAGCCAGCCACGGAACTCGCGCATCAGGCTCAACAAGCGCACCCGCTCGGCCGGCAAGATCGCCCGCGCCGAGCCGCCGGGCTGCACGCTCAGCGTATGCGGCCACTTGCCGGCCAGCGTGCCCATCAATTGCAGAAAGCGCGCCCGCGCCGGCAAGGCCTCGGCCGCCGCCGAGCCCTCGACCGCCTTGAAACGCGCGCGCACCGCATCGAAACCCGGCGTGCCGGCGTAGGCGTCGCGGGCGAAGTCGGGCATGAAAAAGAGATAGAAATGGGTGAAGTGGTCGGCCAGATTCTCGGCCGACAGCATCAGATTGCTGGCCCGCGCACCATTGGGTGGCGCCTTGACGCCGGCCAGATCGGCCAGCGCCGCGGCAGCCGCGGCCGACTGCGACACCGAGCAGATGCCACAGATGCGCGGCACCAGGGTCAGCGCATCCATGGGCGCCTTGCCTTGCAAAATCTGCTCGAAGCCGCGGTAGAGCGGCGAATTGACCCAGGCCGCACTCACCCGGCCGTCGGCCTGTTCCAGCGTGACTTCGAGATCGCCTTCAACCCGGTTGAAAGGCCCCAGTACCTGTCGGCTCATTTGCGTCCTGTTTTGCGGATGGCGGGCGTGACCACGGTGTGATCGGCCGTCGCATTTTCGCGCACCCGCTTCGGGGTGGCGGACTTGGAGAGCGCCGCCAGCGCGACGAACCAGGCCTTGGGCATGTCGGTGGGCAAGCCGATCGGGATGCCGCCGACTTTAGGTGTTTGAGAAAACGGATGGCCGGGCTCTTCGAAGCCCGGCTCGGTGCAGCTGATACATGCATAGCCACCATTGGTGCACGAGCCCTGCCCGTTCCATGGCCGCAAGTTGCAGTCGGCGTGGGCCTGCGTGCCTTTGCAGCCCATGTGCTCCATCAGGCAACCCAGGTCGGAGGGTTTCTCGGCACTGGCCTTGAACTCGTAGAACTCGTTGCGCGAGCAGCCGTGATGCACAAGATGATCCGCGTAAAAACGCGGACGGCCGATGGCGTCGAGGCTCTGCGCACTCACTTCATCCATGGCCAGCGCCAGCAAGGTGTCGATGACCCAGCCGGGGTGGGTCGGGCAGCCAGCCACATTGATCACCGGCAGGCCGCTGCCGCTGCGGTAGTCCGTCCCCAGCAAACCGCCGGGCGTATCGCCGTCGTACTGCAGACCACAGGCGTCGGTCGGGTTGAAAGCCGCCGCAGTCACGCCACCGTAGGCAGCGCAGGTACCCACCGCAACCGTGTGATGCGCTCGTGCCGCCAAGGCCGTTACCCAGTCGATCATCGGCCGACCCGTGCCGGCCAGCATGTGAAATCGCCCCGTGCCCTTTGGCCCGCGCAGCAACGCGCCTTCCACGCAGAGCACATCAAGCCTCCGGCGCCCCGCCGCGCAGTCTTCGAGCAAGGCGACCACCTCAGCCCCGCTCGCTTCGGACAGGCTGGGGTGCCACAACAGCTCGACGCCGCCATCGGCAAGCGTGGCCATCAGATTGGGGGTGTCGGCGCACAGCAGTGACATGGTGCAGCCACCACAACCGCCCGATTGGAGCCAGAGCACGTTCATGACGCTATTGAATCACAGGGTCCACGAACCGGACAGCCTCACTCGGCCGGCTGTTCGCGCTTGAACTGATAGAGCAGATTTCCGCAGCTGGCGCATGCAACGATGCGGACATTGTCCTCGCCGCCATTCAAACCGTGTTCGGTTGTCTCACTTGCGCCACACTTTTTGCACGCACCACCGTCGCCGGCCTTGGCGAGGTAGTCGTTCCGATCCGGCAAGTCGCGCTGGGCCTTCATATGCGCTTGATGCTTGGTCAGGATGATGAAAGCCGTGATGAACAAAGTCAGGATGAGTACGATCGGAAAAGCCATTTCCCATGCCATGGCGGGGTCCTCAGAGGTTGAATCGCGATAGACGATTACGTTGGGGCGCCGGTTCGTGCACCGTATTGGGGCAACAGACTACCGGCTTTCGCGGTCGCGAGCTTTGCCGCAGATCATCGCAAGGTCGCGCCATGACAAGTGCGACCAACGGTCAGATCACACAAAAAAAAGCGTAAGCAGCCTTTGTCGCGCTTCGCAAATCTGAAACAATTCGTTTTTTTCAAGCAAGCGGAAGCCTCGTGGAACTCAAACATATCAGCGAACTCGAGCGCGCTACCCAGCGCGGTAGCGGCGAACTGTTCCGACTTGGTATGGGGCTGTTGTTCATTGTCGGCATCATCCTCTTCGCCTCCACCCGCGGCGTAGGCGGCGAAGTCAACGTGATGCTGGTGGTCGCTGCCGTGGTCGGCGGCTACATGGCCATGAACATCGGCGCCAACGACGTCGCCAACAACGTGGGCCCGGCCGTTGGCTCCAAGGCCATGAGCCTGGGGCTGGCGCTGGTGATCGCGGCGGTATTCGAAGCAGCCGGCGCCTTGATTGCCGGCGGCGAGGTGGTCGGCACCATCCGCAAGGGCATCATTGACGCCAGCCAGCTTCCCAGCGGCCAAGCCTTCGTGTGGGTCATGCTCGCCGCACTGCTGGCCGGCGCACTGTGGCTGAACATTGCCACGGCCGTCGGGGCGCCGGTGTCAACGACGCACTCTATCGTCGGCGCCGTCCTCGGCGCTGGCATTGCCTCCTCCGGTTTCGGCATCGCCAACTGGGGCACTGTGGGCGGCATTGTCGCCAGCTGGGTGATTTCGCCGGTGATGGGCGGCCTGGTCGCTGCGGGCTTTTTGTACTTCATCAAGCATCGCGTCACCTACCACACCGACATGCGCACCGCTGCCAAACGCTGGGTACCCGTGCTGCTGGCGCTGATGGTGTGGGCCACCAGCTCCTACCTGCTGCTCAAAGGCGTGAAAGCCATCGTTAAACTGAGCTTCACTGAAGGGATCATCTACGGTGCCGTGGCGGCCGTGCTGAGCTTTTTCGTCCTGCGCCCGGTGGTTGCTCGCCAGGCCGACAAACTCAGCAACGACAAGTCCGGCATCAAGCAGTTGTTTACCGTGCCGCTGATCTTCGCCGCCGCCTTGCTGTCGTTTGCGCACGGTTCAAACGATGTGGCCAACGCCGTCGGGCCGCTGGCCGCCCTTGTCGATGTGCTGGGCAGCAGCAGCGGCCAGGTCCAGGCCAAAGCGGCCATCCCCATGTGGGTGATGATGGTGGGCGCGATCGGCATCGCGCTCGGACTGGCGTTGTACGGCCCCAAGGTGATCCGCACCGTTGGCTCGGAAATCACCGAGCTCGACCAGATGCGCGCCTACTGTATTGCCATGGCGGCGACCATCACGGTGATCATTGCCAGTCAGATGGGCCTGCCGGTGAGCTCGACCCACATCGCCGTTGGTGGCGTGTTTGGCGTGGGCTTCCTGCGCGAGTGGATCAAGAACAAGTACGCCCGCATGGAAGACGAGATCAAGGCGCATCACCCCGAAGATGACCAGGGCGCCATCGACGCCTTCATGGTCAAGTTCACCGCAGCGCCGGTGGCCGAAAAAGGCCAGATGCTGGCTGACCTGAAAGCCCAAGCCAAAGCCCACCTCGACCCGGCCCACTTCTCCAAGCAAGAGCGCAAGGCCCTGAAGCGGGTCTACCGCCAGGAACTGGTCAAGCGCTCGCAGCTCAAGCGCATTGCCGCCGCCTGGGTCATTACCGTGCCGGCCTCGGCGCTCATGGCCGCCATGCTGTTCTTCATGATCCGCGGCATGATGACGCCCTGAGGCACCCCGCCCGGCGCACAGCGGGCAGCCTCGGCTGCCCGTTTTTTATTGTCCGCACCCGCCAGATGCGAGCTCTCCGGAGAGCGCCCCCCGATTCTTTGCAGGACCTGGCCATCAGCCAGCCCAGGAACCCGCCTCAGGGCGCCGTCGCGGCCGCCGAGAATGCGGACAGCGCTTTGGCGATATTCGGCACCACCGGGCAGTCACCGGCTTGATGGCGCGCGGCGAGCCACACCGGGTCGTTGTAGCCCAGCCACACCTGGCCGTCGGCGTCTTCCCAGACCAGCGCCTTGAGCGGCAGGTCGATGCCCACGGTTTGCGCGCATTGCATGAAGGGCGTGCCGCCCTTGGGGTTGCCGAAAATCAGCACCTCGGTGGGCCGCATCGTGGCGCCGACCTTGGCCGCACCGGCAGCGTGGTCGATGCGGGCAAAGACGTTCATGCCCTTCTGTTTGACGATGTTTTCGAGCCGATCCATGGTCTGGCGCGCACCATGCGGGCTCTTCATCTGGATGAGGCCATCGGCGGCCGTGGCGGTGGTGGCAGCGAGGACGAGGCACAGCGGGGCGAGAAAGCGCAAGCGAGTCATGGGGTGTCTCCGGTTGGGGTTAACAGACGCGTAGACTCCGCGAACGCCCCAATCCTTACACCGATGGCATGAATCGCCTCAATTTTTTTCCAGTCCGTAGCGCGACAGCTTGTTGCGTAACCCCACTCGCGACAGCCCCAGTTCCTTCGCCGCACGGGTCTTGTTCCAGCGATGACGGATCAAACTCTCCTTGACGATGCGCGCCTCCAGGGTCTCCAGCCGCGCTTTCAGGTCACCATCCATGCCGGCCAGCAGATTGAGTTCTGCCTCGTCATCGGCCTCGGCCGCACGCAGCACACGCGGGCTCAGATCCGAGGCTCGCAGACGCGCATCGTCCGACAGCGCCGCCATGCGCAGGATCTCATTGCGCAGCTCACGCACATTGCCCGGCCAGCGATAGGCCGCCAGACAAGCCAGCACTTCCTTGTCCAGCGGCGCAAAGGCGTCGCCCCCCACGCTGCGCAATTCGGCCGCGAAGGCGTTGGCGATGAGCGGGATGTCCATGGTCCGCTCACGCAGCGGCGGCACCCACACGGTAATCGCGGCGAGGCGATAGAACAGGTCTTCGCGGAAGCGCCCGGCCTGCATGTCGGCCTCCAGATCGCGGTTGGTCGCCGTCACCACGCGGGCATCCACCGGCAGCGGTCGCGGCGCGCCCACCGGGCGCACCTCGCCCTCCTGCAACACGCGCAGCAGCTTTACCTGAAAGGCCGGCGTGGTCTCACCGATCTCATCCAAAAAAATCGAGCCGCCATCGGCCTGCTTGAACAAGCCCACGCGGTCTTCATAGGCGCCGGTAAACGCCCCGCGCTTGTAGCCAAACAACTCCGATTCAAGCAACTGGTCGGGCACCGCACCGCAGTTCTCGGTAATGAAAGCCGCTTCTGCGCGCGGGCTGGCCAGATGCAGGCCGCGCGCCAGCAGCTCCTTGCCGGTGCCCGACTCCCCCGTCAGCAGCACCGGTACATCCAGCCGCGCGACCTTCTCCACCAGCGTGCACACCGCGTTCATCGGCGAGTTGGGCGCACGCAGCAGCGCCGACACCGCAAAGCGCTCGGCCACCACCGCGCGCTTGCCCGCCACGCGCTCGCGCAGCACCGGCTCGGCCACTTTCATGTCCAGCGACAGGCGCTGGTTCTCGCTCTGCAGGCGGTACATCTCGGCCGCGCCATTGAGCGTCAGCAGCAATTGCTCCGGCTGCCAGGGCTTGAGCAAATACTGGTAGATGCCCGCCTCGTTGATGCCGGCAATGATGTCTTCCGAATCGGTGTAGCCGGAAATGATGATGCGCACCGCGTCTGGCCACTTCTCGCGCACCTCGCTCAAAAACTGCACGCCCGAGGCGCCCGGCATGCGCTGGTCGCACAGCACGATCTGCACCCACTCACGCGCCATGATCACCGCTGCCGCTTCGGCAGAGTCGGCGGTGAACACGGTGAAGTCTTCCTCCAGCGTGCGCCGCAGCGCCTCTTGCGAGCGCACCTCATCATCCACGACCAGCACGGTCGGCAAGCTCTGACTCATGTGACAACACTCTCTTTAGCGGCCGGCGCCTGCCAGCCCAGATCCCTGTGACGGGCCAGATGACGCGGTGTCCACGACTGCGGACTCTTGATCACAAAGTGGAAACGCGCCACGTGGTAACTCGGGTCGAAGCCATAGAAATTACGCTGCATGTGGCGCAGCTCCTCGGCGCGATACGCGGCCAGCGGCTTCTCGGCCTCGTCGGCCGCGCGACTCGCCTGCTTGTCGGCGATGCGCGCGGCGAGCGACGGATCGGCCGCCAGTGCCTCGGCACGGCGCGCCACCTCGGCCGCAAACGCCGCCGGCGTCGCGCCAAAGCACGCGTCAATCAGCCCCAGCGCCACCGCCTTGCGCGCCAGCAGCGGCAGCCGGTCGCCCATGATCTGGCGGCCCACATCCTCACCCACGCGCCGGGGCAAGAGGTAGCTCCAGTACTCCGAGCCAAACAGATTGCCCATGTTCTTGTAGTGCGGATTCATCACCACGCCCTCACGCGCCCACACCTCATCGGCCGCCAGCGCCAGAAAACAGCCGCCCGCACCGGCATTGCCACGCATCGCCGCCACAGTGAGCTTGTCGGTCAGTGTCAGCAGCGCGAGGCAGACATCGTTCATCGCATTGATGTTGGCCCAGGATTCGTCGGACGGCGACTCGGCCGCCTCGATCACGTTCAGGTGGATGCCGTTCGACCAGAAGTCGCGACCGCCGTCGAGCACCAGCACCCGCGTCGGCCGCTTGCCTGCCGCCTCGACAGCCTCGCGCAGGCGTTCGCACTGCGCGGTGTTCATCGCGCCGTTGGTGAAATCGAAATGCAAGTAGCCGACACGGCCATCATCGGATTCCCGGTAGCCGATCTCGGCAGCCTCGGGGTCGCACGCCAGCACCGGCAGCGTGGCCGTCTCGTCGGCAAACGCCAGCGTCGCCGGCAACTTGAAGGGGTGATCGCTGCCCGATCGCTTCACATGCCCGATCCACACCGCGCCGTCCACCGTCGCACGCAGGATCGCGCCCTCGCGCCGGCCGAGCACCTCGCCCGGTGTCGCGCCGGCCTGCCCCGTGCCGGGCTGAGCATCAAAGAGATGGCAGGGCTCGCCAAACAGCGCGTCAGCCACGCCCGGGAAGCCATCGGCGGCACGAATCTTCGCCAGCACCGTGGCGGTCGTGTCGGTGGACCAGTCGATGCGGCGGTCGGCCTGGCGCATCACTTCACGCCATTGCCCCCACGCGGCTGGCCAATCTGCCAGCGCCGTCGGCGCCCACGCGCCCGCACGCCAGTCCGCCACCTGAGAGAGCGCCTCGCGCACTGCCGCCAGCGCCGCTTCGCTCACCTCATTGCGGTAGATGCTCGCCTTGGGCGCCGCCCGCATGGGAAACGCCCGCGTCGCCCAGATCGGCCCGGCATCCATTTCCGCCTCGGCCTGCAACACCGTCACGCCCCAGGTGGCCTCACCGTTCAAAATCGCCCAGTCCAGCGCCGACGGCCCCCGGTCACCGACGATGCCCGGGTGCACGATGAGCGTCAGATGCCGGCGCCAGATCGACTCGGGCACCGCCCGCTTGAGGAAAGGCGCGACGATCACGTCCGGCGCAAACAGCGCCACCGCCTCCTCGGCCACCGAGTCAGCGATGTCGAACTCGACCGAGACCGCGTGCCCGTCGTCGCGCAGCTCGGCGAAAAGGCGCTGGGTGAGGCTGTTGAAGCTATGGGTGAGCAGCAGGATGCGCATGGGTCAGGTCTCGAATCGATGTTGGCGGGTTGAAACCCGCCCTACGGGAGAGGTGACTCCCGGGCGCGCCCTTCCCCCTCTGCCGTGCCGAGCGCAGCGGGCACGGGGCGGATCAAGCGGCTTCGCTGTCTGAGCCCCGGAGGGGCGAGTTTGCGAAGCTGCCCGCCACGGGCTCGCGGAGCGAGGGGAGCCCGAAGGGCCACGGCGGCGGGGGGCGCTTCTTTGCTTCCTTTCTTGTCGCCACAAGAAAGGAAGTCGCCCGCCGGGGCGAAACCCGGCCAAGGTCCCGTCGAAGCGAGCACCGTCGCGGCATGCATCCATCAGCAAATCCTCGGCAACTGCTCACCCGACAACCAATCGACCATGCGCTTGCCGCCAAAGCGGGTGCGGATCTGCACGAAGTGATTGGGGTCGGTCGTCACCTCACCAATGCGCGCCGCCTCGCGCCCCAGCGGATGATCCCGCAAGGCCGCCAGCGCGGCGTCGGCGACGTCGGCGGGGACGATGACCACCAGCTTGCCTTCATTGGCCACATACAGCGGATCGAGGCCGAGCAGCTCGCAGGCGGCGTCCACCTGCTCGCGCACCGGGATCGCTTTTTCGTCCAGCGTCATGCCCACGCCCGACTGCGTGGCGATCTCGTTCAGCGTGGTCGCCAGCCCGCCTCGGGTCGGGTCGCGCAGCACGCGCACCGTCGGCACGGCAGCCAGCAGATCAGCGATCAGGCCGTGCAACGCGGCGGTGTCGGAGACAATTTCGGAGTCAAACGCCAGCGACTCGCGCTGCGCCATGATCGCCATGCCGTGGTCGCCCAAGGAGCCAGAGACCAGAATCACATCGCCGGGCCGCGCATTGGCGCCCGACAGCGCGCGCCCCGCCGGCAGCGCGCCGACCGCCGTGGTGCTGATGAACACCCCGTCGCCCTTGCCCTGCTCCACCACCTTGGTGTCACCGGTCACCACCGGCACGCCGGCCTCGCGACTGGCGGCGGCCATCGAATCGACGATGCGCTTGAGATCGGCCAGCGGAAATCCTTCTTCAAGGATGAAGCTCGCCGCCAGATACAGCGGCCGTGCGCCCATCACCGCCACATCATTGATCGTGCCGTGCACCGACAGGCAGCCGATGTCACCGCCGGGGAAGAACAGCGGCGACACCACGTGCGCGTCTGTCGCCATCACCAGGCGCTCGCCGGGTTCGGGGGCGGGTAACACCGCACCGTCGTCGCCTTGCGCCAGAAAATCGTTGGCGAAGGCGCGGGCGAAGATCTCGTCGATGAGTTTCGCCATCGCCTTGCCGCCGGCGCCGTGGCCCATGTCGATGCGGCCGGTCTTGAGGTCCAGGGGGCGGACGTAGCCCTTCTTGATTTCAGCCATAGGGGTGGGTGGGCGCGTTGCGCCGGTTCGTTTGGCGGATCGTTCCGCTTGCCGTGAATTGTGATGATCGTTGGCCGGGTCTCGCCCCGGCGGGCGACCTACTTTCTTGCTTGTGCAAGAAAGCCAGGCAAAGAAGCACAGCCCGCTTTCGCGCCCCTTCGGGGTACCCGCCCTGCGGTGGCGTCGGGCGGGGTGCTTCGCGAACTCGCCCTGCGGGCTCAAACAGCCGAAGCCCCTTCATCCGCCCGCCACCGCCTCCGGTTGGCGCGGCAGAGGGCGCATGGGCCGTGCTCGATCCGACCGCATTCGAATTCGTAGGGCGGATAAGCCGCAGGCGCATCCGCCATCGGTGCCACCGTGAGGCGTTGTTCGGCGGATGCGCTGCGCTTATCCGC
>JBFIJC010000019.1:0-25423 GCA_041600915.1 Nitrogeniibacter sp. | reverse complement strand
GACATGGTGCAAGACCTGCGCTACGGCGAGAACCCGCACCAGAGCGCCGCCTTCTACCGCGAACCCAACGCCGCCGAAGGTGGCGTGGCCGGCTACACCCAGTTGCAGGGCAAAGAGCTGTCCTACAACAACATCGCTGACGCCGATGCCGCCTGGGAGTGCGTCAAGGCCTTCAATACCACCGCCTGTGTCATCGTCAAGCACGCCAACCCCTGCGGCGTGGCCCTCGGCCTGTCGCCGCTCGAAGCCTACAAAAAGGCCTTCTCGACCGACCCGACCTCGGCCTTCGGCGGCATCATCGCCTTCAACTGCGTGGTCGACGCGGCCGCTGCCGAAGCAGTCAGCGCCCAGTTCCTCGAAGTGCTGATCGCTCCGGCCTACACCGACGAAGCCCTCGCCCTGCTGCTCGCCAAGAAAAACGTCCGCGTGCTCACCTGCCCGATGGGCTCGGGCGACGGCGCGCTCGACTACAAACGCGTCGCTGGCGGCCTGCTGGTGCAGTCGGCCGATATGGCCCGCATCGGCGAAGGCGACCTCAAGCTGGTCACCGCCCGCGCCCCGACCCCCGAAGAAATGGGCGACCTGCTCTTCGCCTGGCGCGTCGCCAAATACGTCAAGTCCAACGCCATCGTCTACTGCAAGGGCGGCATGACCGTCGGCGTGGGCGCGGGTCAGATGAGCCGGGTCGACTCGGCCCGCATCGCCAAGATCAAGGCTGAAAACGCCGGCCTCTCCATCACCGGCACCGTGGTCGCCTCCGACGCCTTCTTCCCCTTCCGCGACGGCCTTGATGTGCTGGCCGAAGCCGGCGCCACGGCGGTCATCCAGCCCGGCGGCTCGATGCGCGACGAAGAGGTCATCGCCGCCGCCAACGAGCACGGCATCGCCATGGTCATGACAGGCTTCCGCCACTTCCGTCACTAATTCACTTTTTCAGCCGGCGCGCACACGCTGCGCCGGCGCTCAGGTAACGGCAACACACATGAAAGTACTTGTCATCGGATCGGGCGGACGCGAACACGCGCTGGCCTGGAAAATCGCCCAGTCACCGCGCATCACCAAGGTCTTCGTCGCCCCCGGCAACCCCGGCACGGCCGACGAGCCCATGGTCGACAACGTCCCCATCTCCGCGATCGACGATCTGCTCGCCTTCGCGCGCGATGAAGACATCGGCCTGACCGTGGTCGGCCCCGAGGCGCCACTGGCCGCCGGCGTGGTTGACGCCTTCCGCGCTGCCGGGCTGCCGATCTTCGGCCCCACCCAGCAAGCGGCCCAGCTCGAAGCGTCCAAGGACTTCTGCAAGCAGTTCCTGATCCGCCACAACATCCCCACCGCCAAATACCAGACCTTCACCGATGCCGACGCAGCCCATGCCTATGTCGCCGCCGAAGGCGCGCCGATCGTCATCAAGGCCGATGGTCTTGCCGCCGGCAAGGGCGTGGTCGTCGCCATGACGCTCGACGAAGCGCACGCCGCCATCGACATGATGCTGCGCGACGCCGGCATGGGTCAGGCCGGCGCCCGGGTGGTGATCGAGGAGTTCATGCAGGGCGAAGAGGCCAGCTTCATCGTCATGGCCGATGGCAAACACGCGCTCGCGCTGGCGACCAGCCAGGATCACAAGCGCCTCAAGGACAACGACGAAGGCCCCAACACCGGCGGCATGGGCGCCTACTCGCCCGCGCCGGTGGTCACGCCGCAGATCCACGCCAAGGTGATGCGCGAGATCATCCACCCCACCCTCGCCGGCATGACCGCCGAGGGCACGCCCTACACCGGCTTCCTTTACGCGGGCCTGATGATCGACACCGAGGGCAACCCGCGCGTGGTCGAGTTCAACTGCCGCATGGGCGACCCGGAAACCCAACCCATCCTGATGCGCCTCAAGTCCGACCTGGTCGAACTGTTCGAGGCCGCCATCAAGGGCAAGCTCGACTCCGCCGAAGCGGAGTGGGATCGCCGTATCGCGCTGGGCGTGGTGCTGGCCGCCGAGGGTTATCCGGCCAACCCGCGCAAGGGCGACATCATCGCCCGACTGCCTGAAGAGAGCCCGGACGCGCATGTTTTTCATGCCGGCACCGTCCTCGACGGCGACAAACTGCTCACCAGCGGCGGCCGCGTGCTGTGCGTCACCGCACTGAGCGACAACGTGCGCACCGCGCAAACCCGCGCTTACGATATTGCCGACCGCATCGAATTCTCCGGCAAGCAGTACCGCCGCGACATCGGCTACCGCGCGGTCAAGCGATGATCGACACCGCCGCCATCAAGGCCTACTTCACCGGCCTGCAGGACAGCATCGTCAGCCGGCTCGAAGCCCTCGACGGCACGCCCTTCCGCGAAGACTGCTGGACGCGCGAACACGGCGGCGGCGGTCGCACCCGGGTACTCGAAGAAGGCAAGGTGTTCGAGCGCGGCGGGGTCAATTTTTCGCATGTGATGGGCGGCAATCTGCCGGCCTCGGCCACCGCCAGCCGGCCCGAGTTGGCCGGTCGCAGTTTCGAGGCCATGGGCGTGTCCCTGGTACTGCACCCGCGCAATCCGTATTGCCCGACAGCCCACATGAACGTGCGCTGCTTCATCGCAAGCAAGCCCGGCGCAGAGCCCGTCTGGTGGTTCGGCGGCGGCATGGACCTGACGCCCTACTACCCGTTTGAAGAAGACGTGCGCCACTTTCACCGCAGCTGCAAAACTGCGCTGACGCCCTTTGGCCCTGACGTCCATGCCGAGTACAAGGCCTGGTGCGACCGTTACTTTCACCTCAAGCATCGTGACGAAGCGCGCGGTGTGGGTGGTGTGTTTTTCGACGATCTGAACGAAGGCGGCTTTGACCGCTGCTTCGCCCTCACCCGCGCCGTCGGCGACGCCTTTGCCGATGCCTATGTTCCGCTCGTCGAACGCCGCCTCGACATGCCCTATGGCGAACGCGAGCGCGACTTCCAGGCCTATCGCCGCGGGCGCTATGTCGAGTTCAACCTGGTCTTCGACCGCGGCACCTTGTTCGGCCTGCAATCGGGCGGGCGCACCGAGTCAATTCTCATGTCGATGCCACCGCGCGTGCAGTGGCGCTATGACTGGCACCCCGAACCGGGCAGCGCCGAGGCCAGGCTCTACGACGACTTCCTGCCGCCTCGCGACTGGGTCTGAGCCCAGGCCACAAACAAAAAGCGCGCCGAGGCGCGCTTTTTGTTGGACGATGCCGCGCTTACTCCGGCGCCGGCAACTGCACCAGCGAAGGCACGGACTGTGCGGCGCCCGTCAATTGGGCCGCCCGGCGGAAGTGCTTCTGCGCCTCTTCCGGTCGTTCGAAGCGCTCTGAGAGCTGCGCCAGCGCCAGGTGCGCATCCACCGTCGGCGTCACCGACACTGAGGCTTCGAGATAGCTCTGCGCCTTGCCCCACAACTGGGCAGACAGGCAGAGACGTCCCAACGCATAAAGCAGGCCGCCGTCATTTGCGTGCGACTTGAGCCACTTCTCGCCGCGGTTCAGGCAGGCCACGGCGTCGTCTTCGCCGCAATAGCCATAGAGCCGCGCCAATTCGCTTTCCCACTGCTCATCGAGCAGCTTTTCGAGCATTTTGCGCACCGTGGCGCCCTCGCCATTGGCCACCAGCAAGGGGGCTGCCTTTTCGACCAGACGCCGATCGTGCTGCTCTTCGGTGGGTATTTCTTTCCAGTAGCGCGCAATGGCTTCCTGCTGGCCGTCGCGCTCGCGCAAGGCGGCCAGGTGCGCCCGGCGCAGCAGCGGCTCGGCCTGCTCCTTGCTCAGCGCCTTGTGCTTGCGCAGCTGGCGTGCGATCCGTACCAGCTCTTCCCAGTTTTCAAGGGCATGCGCCGTTTTGAGGGCCAGGCGGAGCGTTGCGACCGGACGATTGTCACTGCCTTTGAGCGCACGGATGCGTTCGGCGGCTTCATCAAAGCGACGACCTTCAACCGCCATCTCCGCTTCGGTCATGACGCGTGCGGCGCGCAATGTCTCGTCTGATGCCGCCTTGCCCAGCCACTCGCGATACCGGGTGTCATCGCGCAGGGCATGGGCGGCGCGTGCCGCCATCAGGGCCGCCACGCCATCCTGATCGGCCAGCTCATACGCCTTTTTGGACTGTTTCAGCGCGTGGGCATAGCGGCCTTCGAGGTGCAGCCGGAAGGCTTCGCGCAAAGCGAGCGCCGACTTTTCCTTGCGACGTCGGCCGCGGTAGGCGACGACCTGCCCCGGCAGACGCACCACACGGGTGAGCACGCGCAGCAGGAAGTAGCTCGCCAGAAACACCGCCACCAGCGCCACCACCAGCAGGTTCAAAGAAATC
This sequence comes from Nitrogeniibacter sp., assembly GCA_041600915.1. GTDB lineage: Bacteria > Pseudomonadota > Gammaproteobacteria > Burkholderiales > Rhodocyclaceae > Nitrogeniibacter. The sequence continues at coordinate 21,116 of JBFIJC010000019.1, read as the reverse complement.
TGCACGCGGTAGGGCGACAGCACCAACAAGGCATAACCATCGTTGGCACGGGCCAATATGGCAACACCGACGGCCGCAGCAAACAGGGCGATCAGCCAGAGCAATCCTCGCATAGCGCTTTACTCCCCGGCTTTGGCAGGGGCGACGGCCGGCACATCGGCGTCGGGCTTGCCTTCGGGTACGTCGGCGGGCTTGGCAGCCTTGAGCGCAGCGGCCGCCTTTGGCGTCTGCGGCGCAGCCTCGGCGCCAGCGACGCCCGGCTTCCCCTGCAGGGTTTTGAGAACCGCCAGCGTTTCGGTCAGCGCGGGCTGAGTCGGCGCGATCTGCGTCTCGGACAGGGTCTTGAGCGAGGCGAGCGTTTCGGTCACGCCTTCATCACGCGGATCGAAATACTTTCCAATCCACTCCGTGGCCTGACGCATATCGGCTTCGAAGGTGCGGTGATCACGGCCGAGCAGCGCAAGGCGCGCGGTCAGCAGGCGAATTTTGAGGTTCTCGCGCAGATAGGTCGATTGCGACGGCGACAGCAGCACCGGCTCGGCAGAGCTATCGAGCCGCTCGACACGCACCAGCGAGCGGATCTCGGCCCACCAGTCGCGCAGCACCGCCTGGGCGAAGCCGAGCGGGTCGTCCATCGGCGAGCCGGTGGCTGTTTTCGCGGGCGCGTCGGTGCCGACGGCCTGGCCGGTAAAAGCGAGTGGCAGGCGATCGACCGACTCAAGCAAGCCCTCGAGGCGCAACGTTATGCCGGCGATGTCGACACGCGGCGCAACACGCAAGCGCTCGATGTCACGCTTGAGACTGCGGCGCAGCGGGCCGAGGCGTGCCTCGTCAAAGCCCGACAGGCGGGCGTCGGCGGCCTGAAGTGCAATCAGCGCGGCTTCGACATTGCCGGCGAGCTGTAGCTGCTGGCCGGCAATGGTGACGGCTTGTTCGATCTCGGCCATGGTCCGCTCGTCGCGGGTGCGGGAGAACTCCTGGTACAAGGCGTCCAGCGCGGCAGCCTGGCCACCCGCTTCTTCTGCCTTGGCTTCGAGCAGACCGACCTTGCCTTGCACGGAGGTCAGGGTGTCAATGGACTGGCGTGCGCTGGCGCGGGCCTCGCGAGCCATACTGTCGCTCTCGCTCAGGCGTCGGGTCAGCTCTTCCTGAGTCTTCGCCAGCTCGCCGCGCATGGCCCACCATTGCCAGCCGAGGCCGGCAATGGCCAGCAGACAGATCACCAGCAGCACGGGCACGACAATGCCGCGGCGCTTGGCCGGCTCGTCTGCGACAGGCGGGGTCTCTTCCGGGGTCGCGACTTCGTCTTCGCGAATCGGCTCAGTGGTTTCAGGGGCGTCCGTGTCGGTTTGAGCACGGGTGAGGGCAGGAGTGTCTTCGCTCATATCGTCTTGTCTGGATCAAGCGTTGCGGCAACCGCCGAGAAAGTAGCGTGCGAGGCCATCGACCACACCGACATCGCCTGGCGCGGTCTCCACGACCTGGGTAAAGCCTGCAGCCGTCGCCCGTGCGCAGATGCGCGGGTGCGGTGCAAACACCGGGATGTGGGCCAGTCGGCTCATCTGTGCTCCCAACATGGTCATCAGGTTGGAGACGCCCTCGCTACTGGTCAGTATCAGAGCATCCATCCGGTCGGCTTCGGCCAGCAAGCTGGTCGCCCCCTCCGGTGGAACCCTTCGTGCGTAGCATGCGGCATAGCTGACCGCCGCACCTCGCTGTGCCAGTGTATCACCCAGAAGATCGCGTCCGCCGTTGCCACGAAAAATGATGATCCGCTTACCCTTCACGGCGCTGGCCGAAAACTCGGGCAGCGCGAGCACCGCTTCGCTGTCGAATCCGGTCTCGGGTGCGATGACCTGATCGAAACCCAGCGCATGCAGTGCGCGCTCGCTGCCCTTGCCCACCGTCGTGACGGCCAGGCTGTCGGGCCAGTCGCGACGCGCACGCACGGCGGCCAGGCCGTGTTCAGCGGCATTCGGGCTGACAAAGAACGCGAGGTGAAACTGGTCGAGCGTATCGATCAACGCGCTGAATTCTTCACTGACCGGAACAGCCTCAATACTCATGACCGGAATGCACAAGGCCTCACCGCCCGCGGCGGTGATGGCATCACACAGACTGCCAGACTGTGCCTCGGGCCGGGTCACGACAATGCGCTTCCCGGCCAAGGGCAAGCTTGGCGACTGGCTCATGGTGTCGACTCAGAGGCTGGCGAGGATCTCGGCCGCGCCGCCGGCACGCAGCTCGTCGGCCAAGGCCTTGCCCAGGCTCTCGGCTTCGACCAGCGCGCCACGGCGCTCGGCGCGCACGATCTCGCTGCCGTCGGGTCGGGCGACAAAGCCGCGCAGCCACAGGCCATCGTTCTCGACCACGGCGTAGGCGCCGAGCGGCACTTCGCAGCTGCCGGCAAGGGCACGGGCCACGGCGCGCTCTGCGCGCACGCAGGCGGAGGTGTCGGTGTCATTAAGCGGCGCCATCCAGGCCGCCACTTCGGGCCGGTCGGACAAGGCCTCGATGCCCAGCGCGCCTTGGCCGGCGGCCGGCAGAGACACTTCGGAGGCCAGCGTGCTGCGAATGCGCTCGGACAGACCGAGGCGGGTCAGACCCGCGGCCGCCAGAATGATCGCGTCGTACTGACCTTCGTCGAGCTTGCGCAAACGGGTGTCGAGGTTGCCGCGCAAACTGGTGACCGCCAGCGTCGGGTAATTGGCATGCAGCTGCGACTCACGACGCAGGCTGGAGGTGCCGACCACAGCCCCCGGCGGCATGTCGTCGAGGCTTTCGTACTTGTTGGAGACAAAGGCGTCGAGCGGCACTTCGCGCTCGGAGATGGTCACCAGCGCAAATTCCGGACCCATTTCCATGGGCACGTCTTTCATCGAGTGCACCGCGATATCGGCGCGACGATCGAGCAAGGCGGTTTCCAGTTCTTTAACGAACAAACCCTTGCCGCCGATCTTGGCCAGCGGACGGTCAAGAATCTGGTCGCCACGGGTGGTCATCCCCAGCAGCACGACTTCGCACGCCGGATACAGCGCCTCAAGACGCGCCTTGACGTGCTCGGCCTGCCACAGGGCAAGACGGCTTTCGCGGGTTGCAATAACGATGCGCTCGGGGGCGGCGACGGCGGGCTGGGACGGATTCACGATGGGCGACTCGCTCGGACAGGTGCTTGAAATGGGTTGGCTGGCGTCGGCGCATATTGCATGGCAGCATGCGGGATGCCCCCGATAGCGCCAGCGCCGGGGGCGATTCTAGCATGAGCCCCGGCCCCACTTTTTGTGCCAGGGTAAGCGATGCTCCCCAAGAACAGATGATGGATATCACCATGGATCAGGACAAAGACCTCCCCTTGCGCGAAGACATCCGCCAGCTCGGCCGATTGCTCGGCGACACGGTGCGCGAACAGCGCGGCGAACCGGCCTTCGAACTGGTCGAGCGCATCCGCCAGTTGTCGGTGCGTTTCCACCGCGATGACGACGAAGCGGCCCGCGTCGGACTGGAGGCCACACTGGACGCGCTCTCGCGCGAGGAGACCATCGATGTGGTCCGCGCTTTCAGCTACTTCTCGCACCTGGCCAACATTGCCGAAGACCAGCACCACATCCGCCGCACCCGCGCCCACCTCATCGGCGGATCGGCGCCGCGCGCCGGCAGTCTGGCGCATGCCATCGAGCGGGTCTTCAGCGACGGCGCCAGCGCCGACGACCTCGGCGCCTTCTTTAACACCGCGCTGATCAGTCCGGTGCTCACCGCCCACCCCACCGAGGTGCAGCGCAAGAGCATTCTCAACTGCCAGACCGCCATCGCCCGCCTGCTCGACGCGCGCGACCGCATGGCGCTCACCCCCGAAGAAGCCGAGGCATCCGACGCCGCCTTGCGCCGCGCGGTGCTCACCCTGTGGCAGACCCGCATGCTGCGCCCGACCAAACTGTCGGTGATCGACGAAGTCGCCAATGGTCTGTCCTATTTCGACTCGACCTTTCTGCGTGAAGTTCCGCGCCTGTACGCCAAGGTCGAAGACACCCTCGCCGGCCTGCACGCCCCGTTCGCAGGGCAGGACTGGCCCGCCTTCGTGCAGATCGGCAACTGGATCGGCGGCGACCGCGACGGCAACCCCTTTGTCACCGCCGAGGTGCTCGCGCAAGCGCAACTGATGCAATCGACGGTGGTGCTGTCTTTTTATCTCGAAGAGCTGCACACGCTGGGCTCACAGCTCTCGCTGGCCGACGGCCTCATCTCGCCATCGGACGCGCTACACCGCCTCGCCGAAGCCAGCGTCGACCGCTCGCCCCATCGCGCCGACGAGCCCTATCGCCGCGCCATTGCCGGTATGTACGCACGCCTGGCGGCCACCCACCAGGCCCTGCTCGGCAAACCCGCCACCCCGCCGCCCGCGGGTGAGGCCCCGGCCTATGCCGATGCCGCTGCGCTGACGGCCGACCTCGACATCCTCCACAACTCGCTGCTCGCCCACGGCTCAGCGCCGCTCACCCAGGGCCGGCTGCGCCAGCTGCGCCGGGCGGTGAAGGTGTTCGGCTTCCATCTGGCGCCCATCGATCTGCGCCAGAACTCGGACGTGCACGAGCAGGTCGTGGCCGAGCTGCTGCAAGCCGCCGACCCGGGCATCGACTATCTCGCCCTCGATGAAGACGCGCGTATCGCGCTGCTCATGACCGAGATGGTGTCCACCCGGCCGCTGCGCTCGCCCCACATCATTTACAGCGAGCTGACCGAGGGCGAGCTGGCCATTTTGCGCACCGCCCGCACGGCGCATCTGCGCTACGGCACGGCCGCGCTGCCCAACTACATCATCTCCAAAACCGATGGCGTCTCCGATCTGCTCGAAGTCGCGGTGCTGCTCAAGGAGGCCGGCATTTTGCGCCCGCACGAGCAGGCGCTGGACATGAACATCATCCCGCTGTTCGAAACCATCGACGACCTGCGCGCCAGCGGCGACACCATGGACCGCATTTTTTCCCTCGCCCCCTATCAGCGCCTGCTCGACAGCCGCGGTCGGGCGCAGGAAGTGATGCTCGGCTACTCCGACAGCAACAAGGATGGCGGCTTCCTCACATCCGGCTGGGAGCTCTACAAGGCGGAAGTGACGCTGGTCGAGGTGTTCCGCAAACACGATGTGCGGCTGCGGCTGTTTCACGGTCGCGGCGGCTCGGTCGGCCGCGGCGGCGGCCCGAGCTATGAAGCCATCCTGGCGCAACCGGGCGGCGCGGTGCAGGGTCAGATTCGCCTCACCGAGCAGGGCGAAGTCATCGGCGCCAAGTATGGCAACGCCGATGTGGGCCGGCGCAACCTCGAAGTGCTGGTGGCCGCCACGCTGCAAGCCAGCCTGCAGGCCGACGCCTCGCCGGCGCCTCGCCCGGAGTACATGGACGCCATGCAGGCGCTGTCCGACTACGCCTTCGAGGCCTATCGCGGTCTGGTGTACGAGACGCCGGGCTTTGAGCGCTACTTCTGGGAATCGACCGTCATCACCGAAATCGCGGCGCTGAACATCGGCTCGCGGCCGGCCTCGCGCAAGAAGAGCACCGCCATCGAAGACCTGCGCGCCATTCCCTGGGTGTTCAGCTGGGCGCAATGCCGGCTGATGCTGCCGGGCTGGTACGGCTTCGGCTCGGCGGTGCGCCGCTTCCTGGCGGAGCGCCCGGACGATGGAATGCCCCTGCTGCAGGCGATGTGCCGCGACTGGTCTTTCTTCTCGACCACGCTCTCCAACATGGACATGGTGCTGGCCAAATCCGACACCGCCATCGCGGGCCGATATGCCGCGCTGGTATCCGACGCAGAGCTTCGCGAAGCCATCTTCCCGCGCATCTGCGCAGAGCACACCGCCACCGTCGACGCCTTGCTCGCCATCACCGGCCAGCAAGCGCTGCTCGACGGCAATCCGCTGCTCGCCCGCTCGATCCGCAACCGCTTCCCCTACCTCGACCCGCTCAACCATGTGCAGGTCGAATTGCTGCGCCGCCACCGTAACGGCGCAGAGGACGAGCGCATCCGCCGTGGCATCCATATCGCCATCAACGGCATTGCGGCGGGCTTGCGCAACAGCGGCTGAACGCCCCCCAAGGCCCCGGCAGACCTTCGCGAGATGTATATCGAAGGTCTATCGGGTGCCCTGCAGTACACTGCCCACCACCATGCGAAAACCCGCGTCCTGCGGCCATCCGCATCAGCGCACAGGCGCGACTAACCTTTTGATACAAAATCCCAATGTGCTTTCCCGGCGCAGCTGCTGCACTGCCGCGCGGCAACGGCCATACTAGAAAGAGGCAAAACCCACAGAGAGCGAGGCTTATGTCGATCGAATGGTTTGCACTCATGCTGGCGGTGATGGCACTGGTCGCCTGGTTTGTGATGCGCGGGCGCCCCGCCGCAGACGAAAGCGACGAGGAGCGCGACACCCACCCCTATCACTGCGTCACCATCAATCCGGGCCAGGGGGCCTGTCGCACCGCCCAGACCCTGAAGGGCATCCGTTTTCTCTCCGCCGAAGCGCCCTTGCTGCCGCTGGCCAGCTGCGACACCACGCGCTGTCGCTGCACCTTCACCCACTACCAAGATCGTCGGCGCGGTGATCGGCGCAATCCCTACCGGCCGGAAAACCATTCGCACATTGCGCAGGGGCGTGAAGACCGCCGGAATCGCCGTGGTCGGCGTACAACGGATGGCATGCATCTGACCGACATCCAGGCGGGCTGACGCTGCGCACCCACCCGTTCAAATATCGAGTATCGCCTTCACGCTTGGCCATTGGCGACGGCTGATGGGCAGATGCTCGTCCAGGCCCGCCAGCACCACCAGCCAGCGTCCCTCGCCCTCACCGGCTTCGCGCTCGATGCCGGCGATCGCCTTGCGCGCCACCAGACAGTTGCGATGGATACGCAGGAAGCGGTCGGGATAGCTTTCTTCCAGATGCACCAGCGAATCATCGAGCAGGTACTCGCGCTCAACCGTGCGCGCGGTGACGTATTTTTGCTCTGCCCGCAAGTAGAGCACGCGCCCGATATCGACGAGCAAGATGCGGCCACGCTCGGTCACGCTCAGGGGCTTTTCGTCCTCGGCGCGCGCCTCGGGGCCCTGACACAGCTTGCGCGCCTTCTCCAGCGCCTCGATCAAGCGCGCCGCCCGCACCGGCTTGAGCAGGTAGTCGGCCACCGACAGATCGAAGGCCTGCACGGCGTATTGATCATAGGCCGTGGTGAAGATCACCACCGGCGGGTCGGCCCGTCCATTGAGGTGCTGCGCCAGCGACACGCCGTCCATGCCTGGCATGCGGATGTCGGCAAGCACCACATCGACCGCCTCGGCGTCGATCAATCTCAGCGCCTCCTCTCCGTTGGCCGCAAAGCCCACCACACGCGTGGGCTGCTCTTGCCTGACATCGCCCAGGACGTCGCGCAAGCGCGCACGCGCTGGCGCTTCGTCATCGACGATAAGAACACGGAGTTCGGCTTGCGTCATGTGTTGAGCCTCCGGTAAGGCAGGCGGATCCGCACACTATAGCGGCCCCCGCTGCGGTCAATTCGCATGTCTGCCTCGAGATCAAAAAACAGCGACAGACGTTCGCGGATATTCGCTTGAGCGATCTGATTGCCCTTCTGGGCGCGCGGCGTATCGACGATCGGATTGCTCACTTCAATCAGTACCTCGTTGCTGCGCCGGGCCACTCGCACGGCGATATCGCCCGGCTGCTGCGATGGTTCAATACCGTGGTAGACGGCATTTTCAAGCAAAGGTTGAAGCAAGAGCGGTGGCACCAGCGCCTGCGCCGGTTTGCAGCTCAGATCCCAGTTCACCACCAGTCGCTCCCCCAGGCGCAAACGTTCAAGGTCAAGATAGCGTTCGCACAGGCTGATTTCGCTATCGAGTGCCACCAGCTCCTTGTGCTCTTTCATCAGCACCCGAAACATGTCTGCCAGTTCTTCCAGCGCCACTTCGGCCCGCCGCGGGTCTTCACGCATCACGCCAAGCACCGCATTCAGGCTATTGAACAAAAAATGCGGTCGAATGCGCGCCGTCAGCGCATGCAGACGCGCCTCAGTCAATGCTGGCGAATACAGACGCCCTCGATAATCAAAGTAGCCCATCACGGCGCATGACGCCAAGATACTCCACCCCAGCCACCGCCAAAACGCCACGCCCGACGACGCACCAAACGGCGGGTAGGCGAACATGGCCACCAATACGCTGAGCGCCATCACCACAGGCCAGAAACGCCCGGGCGCGAGCCGCAGCAGCACGGGCTGGATCACGTACAGCAGCAAGATCGTGATGAACAGCGGCAACTCCAGCCAACCCGCCCAGGCCACCGCGGCCGGGATGATTTCGGCCCCGGAGCGGCTGTGCAGCACCACCGTGCCGATCGCCAGGAGATTGACGAGCAGAATCACGCGCAGGATGACGCCGATGTTGCGAAAGTCCGGCAAGGCGCCGTGGATGGCAAGCGCCTTGGGCTTTTGACTTATACTTTGCGTCTTTCCGGGGGACACCACGGCCATGCGCTCTCAAGTGAGATCAGCGGCCGCCGGGGTCGCCGCCGAACCGGCGGGCAACATCCCATCGAACCACTTTTCATAAAGTATTCTGGGCATTATGGCAGATCAGCAATCCAATCGGGATGACGCCAGCAAGGCGTGGTCCGGCCGATTTTCCGAACCGGTATCGGCACTGGTGATGCGTTACACCGCATCCGTCTTCTTCGATCAGCGCATGGCGGCGCAAGACATCCGCGGCTCGCTGGCGCACGCAAAGATGCTGGCGCGTCAGGGCATCATCGGCACCGATGACCTCGCCGACATCGAGCGCGGGCTCGGGCAGGTGCGCGACGAAATCGAGCGCGGCGAATTCGCCTGGTCGCTGCAGGACGAAGACGTCCACCTCAACATCGAAAAACGCCTCACCGCCCTGATCGGTGACGCCGGCAAGCGCCTGCACACCGGCCGCAGCCGCAACGACCAGGTCGCCACCGACATCCGCCTGTGGCTGCGCGACGCGATTGACCAGATCCTCGCCCTGCTCACCGACTACCAGCGCGCCCTGCTCGATCTGGCCGAAACCCACGCCGCCACGCCGCTGCCGGGCTTCACCCACCTGCAGGTGGCCCAGCCGGTGACCTTTGGCCACCATCTGATGGCCTACTACGAAATGAGCCGCCGCGACGCCGAGCGCTTTGCCGACTGCCGCAAACGCGTCAATCGTCTGCCGCTGGGCGCCGCCGCACTGGCGGGCACCTCCTACCCGATCGACCGCGAATTCGTTGCCCGCGAGCTGGAGTTTGACGGCGTGTGCGAAAACTCGCTGGACGCCGTCTCCGATCGCGACTTCGGCATCGAGTTCTGCGCCAACGCCGCCTTGCTGATGGTCCACCTCTCGCGCTTCTCCGAAGAGCTGATCCTGTGGATGAGCCCGCGCGTCGGCTTCATCGACCTGGCCGACCGCTTCTGCACCGGCAGCTCGATCATGCCGCAAAAGAAAAACCCCGACGTGCCCGAGTTGGTGCGCGGCAAGACCGGCCGCGTCAACGGCAGCCTGATCAGCCTCTTGACCCTGATGAAAGGCCAGCCCCTGGCCTACAACAAGGACAACCAGGAAGACAAAGAGCCGCTGTTCGACACCGCCGACACGCTCATCGACACCCTGCGCATCTACGCCGACATGATCACCGGCATCCGGGTCAAGGCCGACGCCATGCGCGACGCGCTCAGCCAGGGCTTTGCCACCGCCACCGATCTGGCCGACTACCTGGTCAAGAAGGGCCTGCCCTTCCGCGACGCCCACGAAGTCGTTGCCCGTGCCGTGCGCTCGGCCGAAGAGCGCGGCTGCGATCTGCCCGACCTGCCGCTGCCCGACCTGCGCAACTTCTCCGAGCTGATCGAAGAAGACATCTACCAGGTGCTCACCGTCGAAGGCGCGCTCGACAGCCGCAACCACATCGGCGGCACCGCCCCCGCCCAGGTGCGCGCCGCCATCGCCCGCGCCCGCGCGGCGCTCGGTTAAACCGCCCCGGCCATGGACCGCATTGGCAAGTACGAACTCCGGCAACTGCTGGGAGAAGGTGCCACCAGTGCGGTCTATCTGGCCTACGACGCGTTTACCCAGCGCGACGTCGCCGTCAAACAGCTCTACCCCGAGGTTCTCAAAGACCCGGAACGCGGCCGCCTCTACCGCCACCTGCTGATCAACGAAGCCTCACTCGCCGGCCGCCTGTTTCACCCCCACATCGCCCAGATCTACGATGCCACCGTCGAGGGCGAGCAGGGTTACATCGTCATGGAGTACGTGCCCGGCGGCACGCTCGAACCCTTTTGCCGGCCCGACCGACTGCTGCCCTTCGACCGCGTCATCGAGATCATCTTCAAGGCCACCCGCGCCCTCGACTACGCCTACCACCAGGGCATCACCCACCGCGACATCAAACCGGCCAACATCCTGCTTCAGGACCCCGACGGTCAGGACATCAAACTCTCCGACTTCGGCGCCGCCTTGTTCAACGCCGCCGACACCACGCAAATTTCCGGCGTGGGCTCCCCCGCCTACATGTCGCCGCAGCAAGTGCGCGAGATGCCACTCAACCACCAGACCGACATCTATTCGCTCGGCGTGGTGATGTACCAACTGCTCACCGGTCGGCTGCCCTTCGAAGCCACCAACAACTACAGCCTGCTCTACCGCATCGCCCACGAAACGCCGCCGTCACCGATGACACTGCGCGCCGACGTGCCCGCCGAACTCGACGCCATCGTTCGCCGCGCCATGCAAAAATCGCTCGACGACCGCTATCAGAACTGGGTCGAGTTCTCCCACGATCTCGCCCACGCGTTCCGCAACATCGGCCTCAGCAGCCGCAAACGCGCCGTATCCGACACCCAGAAATTCCAGACCCTGCGTCGTCTGCCCTTCTTCCGCGAATTCACCGACGTCGAACTCTGGGAGATCGTGCGCTTTTCCGAATGGCGCTTCGCCGAACCCGGCACCACGCTGCTCAAGGAAGGCGAGCCCGGCGACCACTTCTGCTTCCTCGCCAATGGCGAAGCCCGCGTCAAAAAACACGACCGCCTGCTCTACCTGCTCACCCCCGGCGACTGCTTCGGCGAAATGGCCGTCTTCGCCCCGGGAAACGGCCTGCGCACTGCCTCGGTCGAAGCCACCACCGAAATCGAAGTCATCACCATCCGCGCCCGCGCCCTGCAACGCGCCTCCGACACCTGCCGCATGCACTTCTACAAGGCCTTTCTTGAGGTGCTCGCCGGGCGCCTGTCGATGACCAGCGCGCGCGTGGCCAACATCTGATCGTCGTACCCAGTGAGATTCATCACGGCATGCCAGAGACAAGGCGAGGCGACCAACGGCCTGCTGCTACCATCAAGGCCGAATAATTGAATTCGCCTTGGTATGTCGACGCTTTTTACACAAGCCCTGCGACGGGATAGCAAGAAAAGAACACTTAGTTCAATATCAATGACTTAAACACCAAAAAACTCTTGGCGCGGAATTTGCTAGATAACAAGCAGGCTATTGGTCGCACTGTTGCATCAATCGTGGCCACCACGCAGATGCACCCACGGGAACCAGCATGAAAAATCTTGAGAACATCACCCACGAAGAACACAACGCCGATGTCGCGCAAACGCCGCAACTGAAGCGACGGCGCATTCTGGGCGCGGCCGCTGGCGGAGTCGGCGTCCTACTATCCGTTCAGGCGAAGACGGCTCTCGGTACCGGTGTCTGCAAAAGCCCATCAGCAATGATCAGTGGCAACACCAGTCCGCGCCCCGGCGATCCTCAAGTGTGCTCAGGCGGGCGGTCGCCCGGTTTCTGGCGGAATCCGCAACACTTCTCGGCATGGAAAGGCGCCACTCCTGCAACGCTCAAGGACGTCGACACATGCCCGACTGGTCTCGGGAAGATTGGCCCCGAGAATATTGCCGATCAAGGCACCCTTGTACGTAACATCTTTCCGAGCGCGCCAGTACCAAGTCACTGGGGGCTTTGGGGCGTTCTGGCCTTCCCCAAGGACGCCGGCATTAACGAGGGCGACCTGCTTTGGCACCTGATCGCGGTATATCTCAACTCCCTCGCCTTTAACGATTATGCGATGACGCCCCAGCAGGTTATCGACATTGGGGAAACACTCCTGACTGGCGGCGTATACTGCCCTTCCGGGATGAGCTGCGGCGCCAATGCCATGCTCCCCGCAGACTTTGTCGCCTACGTCAGCCAGATGTATGACATCAACGCCGATGTCGAATTGCAGATGTGTAAGAAAAACCCGTAATTGATGACCACCTTGGCGAGTGACGCGTATGTTTTATTGGCCAGCGGGCGGAGCCTTTTGCTTTCACCCACATGGCCAGCCGACGATGCCTCGGTTTTGTTTGACAGAAATTCCGGTGACTACTGGGTTGTTACGGCCAGCGCTCGAGCTCTCGTAGATCGCCTTATCAACGCAGAGCAGCCCATGCGGCTGAGCCAGCTCGATATCGATGGCGTCGATGCTGCCGCCAAACTTCGGCTCACGGAGGAACTTTCCGCACTTGGCATTTTGGCAATGGGATAGTATCCAATGCCAAAATGGTCCTCCCGGAGTCGCGTGTGCTTGATACCACGCTGAGAATTGCCCCATTCGTCGTCCGTGTTCGATCTCCTTTTGCTAGCGTGCTCGAACACCTAGAGTTTTTCTACCGCGATTGCGAGAAGCCGAAAACCGCCTTTGTTGACTTCGATGTCCGCCTGCTGCCGGGTCTGGGCGCTCATAGGTTTTGGCGACCGCAAGCCCGTTTTCTGGTCGACGACCAAAACCCCTTCCTCCCGTTGCCGGTCAACCAGGCCGCCCCCATGTTCGAGTGGGGCTTGAACTGGACGATCGCGAGCCGTTCGCTCGGTTTTGTCGTATTTCACGCCGCCGTCCTCGAGAAGAATGGCAATGCCATCATTCTTCCCGGATTCCCCGGCGCGGGGAAAAGCACCTTGTGTGCGGCACTGTGTCACCTGCGTGGCTGGCGGCTGCTGTCGGATGAATTGGCCATACTCGATCCTGTCAGCGGCATGCTGATCGCAAACCCACGCCCCATCAGTCTCAAAAACGCATCAATCGACATCGTCGGTCAGTTTCCGGGCGCACGCGTCGGCACGCGCTATCTGGATACACGAAAGGGCACGGTCGCTCACGCGGCGCCCAATCGCGACGCAATCGAGCACGCCAGCCAGCCAGCCCGGCCACGCTGGTTGGTCTTCCCCCAGTTCGCGCCCGGAGAGGGGCATCAGGTGTCGCCTGTTAGCCATGCCGAGGCCTTCGCCCTGATCGGCGAACAGTCTTTCAATCAAGAGCGCATGGGAGAGATCGGTTTCCGTGCTTTGTGTACCCTGCTTGGCAACGTCGACTGCCATCAGATCGAATACGGATCAACATCCGATGCGCTTGAACTGGTGGCGCAAGTCACGCAACAGGACTGACGCATGAACCGCGCTTCGCTTCTCGATCTGCTTAAGCATCCGCAACGCACCACGGCACTGTCACCGAGCGGCTGGACCGAATTTATCGCCACAGCCCGCAACGCCAACTTGCTCGGCAAACTGGCGCAACGCCTGCATGAAGCGGGCGTTGCTGTTCCCGCGGCCCCCTTGCGTCACCTCGAAGGCGCGCGTCTGCTGAGCGAACGCCAGCATCACTCGGTCGCCTGGGAGGCTCAATGCATCGATGCCACGCTGGCTCAAACAGACGAACCCGTTGTGCTTCTTAAGGGTGCCGCATATGTACTGGGCCGGAAGGCCGCCGGGGTCGGGCGACTCTTCGGCGACGTCGACGTCCTGGTACCGCCCGGCAGTCTCGGCAAAATCGAGATCCGCCTGATGGCCGGCGGCTGGACCCAGATGAAATCAGAGGCGTATGACCAGCGCTATTACCGGGAATGGATGCATGAACTTCCGCCGATGATCCACGTCCGCCGGGGCACGGTCATCGACGTCCATCACACCATCCTGCCGCTGACGGCTCGCAGCCACCCCGACGCCGACGCCATCATTGCACACTCGATACCGTTACCCGGCTACCGGTCGCTCAGGATTCCCTGCGACGAGGACCTGATCATTCACAGCATGTGCCACCTGGCCCATGAGGGCGAATTGCACAATGCACTCCGCGACCTCGATGACATCAACTCCCTGCTGAGCGAACATGCCGATTCACCCGATTTCTGGGGCCAGCTTGGTGACCGCGCTGAGCACCATGACCTCGCCGCGCCAGTGGCCCTCTGCCTGATGCTCGCGCGACAGTTTTTCGATTCGCCGGTCCCCGAGTCGCTCGTCCTGCGACTTGCGGGCGCAGATAGCGCAGCGATTCAACGACTTGCCCGGCTCTACGACGCGGCCATCGCCCCCAACCCGGAAGGCCAGCCGCCCCTGCGTAGCCTTGCCGCACAATTGCTTATCTACATCCGCTCACACTGGCTGCGTATGCCACCGCGACTGCTGGTGCAGCATTTATCACGCAAGGCCTGGCAGCGCCTGAGCCTTGCGTCGGGAGCAAGCCCGAAAAACGAACAGGGGGCCTGAGCCCCCTGTTTGTACAAATCAGTGACTTCAACGGTTCATTTCACTGACTTCAGCATCTCCTGCAACTCACCGTTTTCGTACATCTCGCGCAGGATGTCGCAGCCGCCAACGAATTCGCCGTTGATGTAGAGCTGCGGGATGGTCGGCCAGTTGGCGTATTCCTTGATGCCCTGACGGATCTGTTCGTCGGCCAGCACGTTCACCGATGCGTAATCCTGCAGACCACAGAGCTTGAGAATCTGCGCCACGGTCGCGGAGAAGCCGCACTGCGGAAACTGCGGCGTGCCCTTCATGTACAACACGACGGGGTTGGAGGTAACGTGCTCGCGGATCTGGTCTTGGACGCTCATGGTGGTGGCTCGAATAGTTGAGTTAATAAGTCGGGAAATTTTAGGCTTCGTCTGCCGAAGCGTCAAGCCAGCCTCCGGTGACGCGGGGAATGCCTGCCAGATCCGGCCATGCCTGCACCTTGGTGAGCCCCGACTGCCGCAAGATGTCGCTCACCGCCTCAGCTTGATCGTAGCCGTGCTCAATCAAAAGGCAAGCACCCGGCACCAGCCGACACACCGCCTCGGCCGCGATGCGCCGGATGTCATCCAGACCATCCGGCCCGGCGGCCAGCGCGGATGCGGGCTCAAAACGCACATCGCCCTCGGAAAGATGCGGGTCACCCACGGCCACATAGGGGGGATTGGAAACGATGAGATCAAAGCGCATTTCCATCGGCACCGCCGCGAACCAATCGCTTTCGATGAAGCTGACCCGCGCCGCCAGCTGGTCGGCGTTACGCATTGCCACTGCCAAGGCGGCGGCCGATCGGTCCACCGCCATCACGTTCGCATCGGGCCAGCACAAGGCCAGCGTGATGGCGAGCGCGCCACTGCCGGTGCCCAGATCGAGTACAGCGCTGGGCGCTCGCGGAAACGCGGCCATCGCCACCTCGACCAGACCTTCGGTTTCCGGCCGCGGAATCAGCACATCCGGCGAAACCTCGAAGCGCCGACCAAAGAATTCGCGCGAGCCCACCAGATACGCGACGGGCTCGCCCTGCTCGCGCCGCGCCAGCCAATCAAGAAACCGGTGCTGCTGCTCGAGCGTTAACGGTGCTTCTGGGTAGGCCACCAGATAACTGGCCGGCCGGCCGATCGCTTCGGCCAGCAGAATGCGGGCGTCGACACGGTCAATCCGGCCACGACAGGCGGCCAGCGCGCTGCCGATGGTTTCAGCGCTCGTCATCGGCCAGGGCGGCGAGTTGGTCGGCCTGATGCTCGGCGGTCAGCGCATCAACGACTTCGTCCAGCGCACCTTCGAGGATGGCGTCGAGCTTGTAGAGCGTGAGATTGATGCGGTGGTCGGTGACCCGACCCTGCGGAAAATTGTAGGTGCGGATGCGCTCGGAACGATCGCCGCTGCCCACCAGCGACTTGCGGGTGGCCGCCTCGGACTCATGGCGCGCCCGTTGCTGCACGTCGCGAATCCGCGCGGCGAGCACCGACATGGCCTGCGCCTTGTTGCGATGCTGCGAGCGGTCATCCTGGCACTCAACCACAATCCCGGTCGGCAGGTGGGTAATCCGCACCGCGGAGTCGGTCTTGTTGATGTGCTGGCCGCCGGCGCCGCTGGCGCGATAGGTGTCGATACGCAGATCGGCCGGGTTCAGCGCCACCTCTTCAATTTCATCGGCCTCCGGCATCACCGCCACCGTGCACGCGGAGGTGTGGATTCGCCCCTGGGTTTCAGTCGCCGGCACGCGCTGCACCCGGTGGCCGCCGGACTCGAACTTGAGCCGCGCATAGGCGCCGTCGCCCAGAATGCGGACCACCGCCTCCTTGACCCCGCCCAGTTCGGACTCGGACAGGGACACGGTCTCGACCTTCCAGCGCCGGGTCTCGGCGTAGCGCAGATACATGCGCAGCAAGTCGTTGGCAAACAGCGCCGCCTCCTCGCCGCCGGTACCTGCGCGCACTTCGAGGAACAGATTGCGGCCGTCGTCCGGGTCCTTGGGCAACAAGGCCGCCTGCAGCGACTTCTCCAGGGCTTCCAGACGTGCCTCGCAGGCTTCAATCTCTTCGCGGGCCAGCGCCGCCATTTCCGGATCAGCCAGCATTTCGCGAGCGGCCTCGGCGTCACGCTCGGCCTGACAATAGTCGGCGTAGGCCTGAACCGCAGGATCAAGCTCGGCGCGCTCCTGGCCAAGCCGGCGCAAGGTCGCCCCGTCCAGCGGCACGGAGCCGTCCGACATCTGACGATCCAGCTCTTCAAGGCGGACCGCCAACTGCTCGAGTTTTTCGCGAATGGATTGCTTCATAGGGGCCCGGCGCGCCGTTGCCGGCACGCCACAAAAGAGTTCAGCTAGTGGCGATCGCTGCGATCGAGCTGAAACAAGGTGCTGACCACGCGCCCGGCCTCGGCCAGCGCCTCGCCCTCGGCCTGATTGAGATAGCGCGACGGGCCGTGAATCAGCTTGTTGGTGATGCCCTGACTCAAGGCCTCGAGCACCTTCTGGGGGTCATCGCCCTTGGCCAGGCGTTTGGCCGCGCGCATCAACTCCTGCTGGCGCACCCGCTCGGCCTCCTCGCGCAGCGCACGGATCACCGGCACCGCATCGCGCCCTTCCAGCCACGAGAAGAATCCACGCACGCGCTCGTCGATGATGATTTCAGCCTCGACCACCGCCGACTGACGATTTTCCTTACCCGAGGCCACGAGTTGCGCCAGATCGTCGACGGTATACAGAAACACGTCATCCAGATCGCCGATTTCGCGCTCGATGTCGCGCGGCACCGCGAGATCAACCATCACCATGGGGCGATGCCGCCGCGCCTTGAGCGCCCGCTCGACCATGCCAAGACCGATGATCGGCAGCGGCGCGGCCGTACAGGACACGATCACGTCGTACTGGGCCATCACGTCGCCGATCAGGTCGAGCCGCAAGGTGTCGCCACCAAAGCGGTCGGCCAGACCCTGCGCACGCGCCTCGGTACGGTTCGCGATCGTCAGACGACGCGGCTTGGTGCCCGCAAAATGCGCGGCGCACAGCTCGATCATTTCGCCCGCACCGATAAACAGCACCCGCTGATCCGACATGCGCTCAAAAATGCGCTCGGCCAGATGCACCGACGCCGCCGCCATCGACACCACGTTGGCGCCAATCGCCGTGCTGGAGCGCACCTCTTTGGCGACCGAGAAGGTGCGCTGAAAGAGTTGATGCAGCGTGGTGCCCAGCGTGCCGGCTTCTTCAGCGTGGCGAACGGCATCCTTGACCTGGCCAAGGATCTGCGGCTCGCCAAGCACCATCGAGTCGAGACCGCTGGCAACCCGAAACACATGGCGGACGGCGTCTTGCGCGGGATAGGTGTACAGATAGGGCGCAACGTCTGCCAGCGGCAGATCGTGGAATCGCGCCAGCCAATCCGCCGCGAACTCAGGCGTATCGGTGGAGAAGTAAACTTCGGTCCGGTTACAGGTCGACAGAATAGCCGCCTCCTGCACCTGCGCCGAAGTCAGATCTTTCAGCGCGCCCAAAAGACGCTCAGGCTGAAACGACACGCGCTCTCGAATGGCAAGCGGTGCCGTGTGGTGATTCAAGCCAAGCGCGAAAAGAGGCATGCAGCGGATATTCTGGGGCGAACGGAGCGCGAATTATATCACCCGGCCCTATCGCCAAAGCTTGAGCATTGTCAGGCCGACCGGCCGACACGCCCGAAAGCCGCCTGGCACATCAAACGGGCCGCGAAAAAGAAAACGCCGACCCATCGGATCGGCGTTTTCGCATTTTGGTGGCCAGTCGCGGAATCGAACCACGGACACGCGGATTTTCAATCCGCTGCTCTACCAACTGAGCTAACTGGCCAAAATGAGCGCGAATTATAGCCGAATATTTTGCCACGTCAAACAACCCGGCGATTTTTCTCTCAACCCGGGCAAATGACTATGACTCGTCAGTCAGCGCGCGGCGCGCATAGCTGCGCAAAAAGACGACCTGGGCGAGTGTTCCGGCCCCTGTCGGGCTGGACTTGAGCGTCACCGTGGCCCGGTGCAGTTCGGCGATTTCGCGCACGATTGGCAGCCCCAGACCGGAGCCGTCTTCACCGCTGCCAAGCACCCGGTAGAAGCGTTCGAATACCCGTTCGCGGTCTTCCTCGGGAATCCCCGCGCCGGTGTCTTCGACCTCCAGGATGGCAAACTCCGTCGCCTGCGTTCGCGCCGTCACCCGCCCGCCTTCCGGCGTGTATTTGATGGCGTTGTCCATCAGGTTCATGATCATTTCACGCAGCAGCACCGGGTTGCCATCAATGAGCAGCGGCCAGCCGGTATCTTCGACGCCCAGGTCGATATTCTTGACCTGCGCACGCGGATAGAGATCAAGCGCCACTTCGCGCACCAGCATCTCGAGGTCAACGCGTTCGACCGCGTAGATTTTTTCCGAGCTGGACTCGGCGCGCGCGAGGGTGAGCAACTGATTGATCAGGTGACTCGCGCGATGCGTGCTGAGCGCAATGCGGGTCAAGGTTTCATGCAGCATCTCCGGGTCGGTCTCGTTGAGCGCCAGCTCGGTCTGCATGCGCAGGCCGGTCAGTGGCGTACGCATCTGGTGGGCGGCGTCGGCAATGAAGCGTTGCTGCGCCTGAAGGTTTTCTTCGAGGCGCGCCATCATCTCGTTGAAGGCGACGATCAGGGGGCGCAGTTCTTCTGGGACACCGGCGGTCGAGATTGGCGCCAGATCGGTCGGTCGGCGACGGCGAATCACGGCTTGCAGGCGATTCAAGGGCGAAATGCCGCGCGACAGGCCAACCCACACCAGAATGACCGCCAGCGGAATGATCGCAAACTGGGGCAGCAGCACCCCGGTCACCACGCGCGAGGCCAGCTCGGCCCGCTTGTTGCGCGTCTCGGCGATCTGAACCAGCACCAGCGGACTGCCCGGCTCAGGGTAGGAGCGCATGAACATATACGCCACCCGCACCTCTTCGCCCTGAATCACGGCGTCGCGATAGAGCACGTCATCCGGCAACAGGCGGATGGGCGGCGGCACCCAGGGAACCTCCCAGTCGCCGGCGACGACCTCGCCTTGATGGTCGGCGACCTGATAGTAGACGGTGTCATCGCGGTCGGCCCTGAACAAGGTTCTCGGCGGCGCGGGAAAATCGACACGAACGGCTTTGTCGTCGAGCACCACAAGGCGCGAGAGCGTGCGCACGCTTTCGGCCATGGCGCGGTCGTAGGGCTCGTTGGCGATGTTGTCGGCGACGTTGTGGGTGACGATGATGGAAATCGGCCACAGAAACAGCAGCGGCGCGAGCATCCAGTCGAGAATCTCGCCGAACAGCGAGTTGAACTGCCCGCCTTTGCGCTCATCTTTCTGCGTCGCCTTGTCGGCACGCAACGCGCGGGCGGCCTTGGAGATCACCGCAGCCCCTCGCTGCGGCGACTGCCTCCGTGGCAACCGAAGAAGCCGGTCACGCGGCGTCCTCGGGCTTTTCGAGGCAGTAGCCCAGACCGCGCACCGTCACGATGCGCACCCCGCTGGCTTCGAGCTTCTTGCGCAAGCGATGGACATAGACCTCAATGGCGTTGTTCGACACCTCTTCGCCCCAGCCGCACAACTGATCGACGAGCTGATCCTTGCTGACGAGTCGCCCGGCACGCAGGATGAAAATCTCGAGCAAGCCCATTTCGCGCGCCGAGAACTCCACCACCTGCCCAGCGATCTTGACCACCCGGTCCGCTTGGTCGTAGCTCAGCGATCCGAGCTCAATGCAGCGTGGCTGCCCGGTACCGCGACGCGTCAATGCGCGCACGCGCGCCTCGAGTTCGGGCAAGGCAAAAGGCTTGGTGAGATAGTCGTCGGCGCCAGCATCCAGCCCGCGCACGCGATCATCCACACCATCCTGAGCCGTGAGAATCAGCACCGGCGTGGCCGACTTCCGGCCGCGCAGACGCTTGAGCACCTCAATCCCCGGCAGCTTCGGCAGCCCGAGGTCAAGAATGACAAGGTCGTAGGGCTGCCCCAACAAAGCTGTATCCGCCTCTGAACCGGTCGCCACATGATCGACGGCATAGCCCGCGCGCTTGAGCGCCCTGATCAAGCCATCGGCGATGACTGGATCGTCCTCCGCTAGAAGTATTCGCATGCTGGACTGAATGTAAGTTTGACGTAAGCGGAAATCGATAACTTCAATCCCGCTGTTCTCCTTTACTCGGTCTTCGGGAGCCAGAAATCTTCCGGATTTCTCGCTCCAGGGAGCTGCCGCGAACAATCATCGGTTCGCTCCCTGCCGCTTTTTTCCGCTCGATTATCCCACGCTTGCGGCCCTCCGGGCGGTTCGTCTTTGCACGTGCGCGCTTTGATGCGCCACAAGGCTTTCGCTGCGGCGCTGCCGTCAACGAAAAAGCCCCGCCGAAGCGGTAATGCAGTTCAGTTAAGGCTCTTTCAGGTGCCGAATTGGGTACCGAGCGGGTTTGGCTTTGACGACACGGGGGCATTTTCGCCCCCGTCGTTTTTCGACGATGGCCGTTTGTAGCCTTAAGCGCATGCGCGCCAG
>JBFIJC010000018.1:0-26054 GCA_041600915.1 Nitrogeniibacter sp. | reverse complement strand
GTACATGCCGAACAGCATCTTTTCCAGCTTGACGCCCATCTCCATCGAGCGCTGGGTGCCGAAGCGGCAATGCTCCGAGCCGACGCAGGTTTTGACGGTGCGGATCGACTTGCCGTAGGCGTGGCCCGAGACCATGCCGGCTTGGTTGAGGTCGTGCCAGATCAGCGGCAGGTCGCCCTTTTTGACGCCGAGCAGGTCGATGCGCTGGCCGCCGGTGACCTTCACCGTCGGCACCTTGTACTTGTCGGCCGCGTCGGCGATGGCGCGCAATTCGGCCGGCGTGGTCAGCCCGCCCAGCATGCGCGGCACGACCGAGTAGGTGCCGTCCTTCTGGATGTTGGCGTGGGCGCGCTCGTTGATGAAGCGGCTTTGCGCGTCGTCTTTGGCTTCATGCGGCCAGGTCGAGATGCAGTAATAGTTGAGCGCCGGGCGGCAGGAGGCGCAGCCGTTCGGCGTGCTCCACTCCATGAAGTCCATCACCGCCTGCGGCGAGAGCAGCTTGTGCTCGCTGATGGCCTTGCGTACCTCGCCGTGCGAGTGGTCGGTACAGCCGCATACGGCCTTGCTGTTGGAGTCGGCCGGCTGGTAGGCGCCGCCGATGGTCGAAGCCAGAATCTGCTCGACCAGACCGGTGCAGGAGCCGCAGGAGCTCGAAGCCTTGGTGTGCTTGCGCACTTCGTCCAGCGTGAACAGCCCGTTTTCCTTGATCGACTTGACGATGTCGCCCTTGCACACCCCGTTGCAACCGCAGACCTCGGCGGTGTCGGGCATGGCGGCGGCGGAGTTCACGCCCTTGTGGCCGGCGTCGCCCAGGTGGCTGTTGCCGAAGAGCAGGTGGTCGCGGATCTCGCCGATGTTCTGGCCGTCCTTGAGCATCTGGAAGTACCAGGCGCCGTCCTTGGTGTCGCCATACATCACGGCGCCGACCAGCTTGTCGCCCTTGAGCACCACGCGCTTGTAGACGCCTGCGCCCGGGTCATTGAGCACGATGTCTTCGGTGCCCTCGCCGCCCATGAAGTCGCCGGCCGAGAACACGTCGATGCCGGTCACTTTCAGCTTGGTTGAGGTCACCGAGCCCTTGTACAGGCCGATGCCGAACATCGCCAGATGGTTGGCGCAGACCTTGGCCTGTTCGAACAGCGGCGCCACCAGCCCGTAGGCGATGCCGCGGTGATTGGCGCACTCGCCCACCGCATAGACGCGCGGGTCGTAGGTTTGCATGGTGTCGTTGACCACGATGCCGCGGTCGCAATGGATGCCCGCCGACTCGGCCAGCGCGGTGTTGGGTCGAATGCCGGCGGCCATCACCACCAGATCGGCCGGGACCGCGTCGCCATCCTTGAACACCACTTTCGACACGCGGCCCGATTCGCCGGCCTGCAGCTCGGCGGTGAATTTCGGCAGCAGAAACTTCATGCCCTTGGCTTCGAGCGACTTGCGCAACATGTTGGCCGCGGTCTGGTCGAGCTGGCGCTCCATGATCCAGTCGCTGATGTGCACCACCGACACGTCCATGCCGCGCAGCGCCAGGCCGTTGGCCGCCTCCAGGCCGAGCAGGCCGGCGCCGATCACCACGGCGTGCTTGTGGCGGGCGGCCGCCTCGATCATGGCGTCGGTGTCGGCGATGTCGCGGTAAGCGATCACGCCCGGCAGGTCGGCGCCCGGAATCGGCAGCATGAAGGGGTTCGAGCCGGTCGCGAGCAGCAGGCGATCGTACTCGACCTCGCAGCCGTCTTCGCCAAACACCTTGCGGCCCTTGCGGTCGATCTTCACGACCTTGTTGTTGAGGCGCAGGTCGATGCCGTTGTCGGCGTACCACTGCTTGTCGTTGAGGATGATGTCCTGGATGGTCATCTCGCCGGCGAGCACCGGTGAGAGCAGGATGCGGTTGTAATTGGGGTGCGGCTCGGCGCCAAAGACCGTGATGTCGTACATCTCGGGCGCGATCTTGATCAGCTCCTCCAGCGTTCGCACGCCGGCCATGCCGTTGCCCACCATCACCAGTTTCAGTTTGCGCATGTTTGCCCCTTGCTTGCAGTCCGGCCTGTGTGGCCGACCTGTCGTCCGGTTATCAGTGCAGCGCAGCTTAGGCGCTGTATCAGGGACGGTTTAGCAAGGGCTGTGCCAGCCGTGTGCTGGCGCGGGATGGAATGTTGCGATGCGCAAAAAAGGGGCCGCAAAGCCCCTTTTTCTGCACCACGGCAGTGCGCTGCGCACCGCCGAGAGGCGTCAGCGCGCGACGCGCCGGAAAATCACATGCAGGCCAAAGGCCAGCACGGCGAGGAAGTTCAGCAGCGACCAGTTGGCAATCGACAGCCCGAGGAAGGTCCAGTCGATGGCGGTGCAGTCGCCCGCGCCGCGGAAGATCATGGGCAGCAGCTCGGTGAGCGGAAAGCTCTCCATCAGGTATTCGATGCCGGGGCCGCATTCGGCAATGCTGGGCGGAAAACGCTGCATCCAGCTTTGCCATGCCGCCACGCCGCCGCCGGCCAGCGCAAACAGGGCGATCAGCACGCCATACACTTTGCGCCCGCCGCCGGTACTGCCATGCAGGCCGGCGATCAGGCCGAACAGCGTGGCCACGGCAAAGGCGTAGCGCTGCATGATGCACATGGGGCAGGGCTCGAGCCCGACCACGTGCTGCAGATAGAGGCCAAAACCCAGCAAGCCCGAGCCGACGGCAAACAGGGCAAAGAAAGGCAGGCGGGGGCGGTCGAGCAGGCTGAACATGGCGGTCGCTACGAAAAATGATGGGCGGATTCTATCAGCCCCGGTGCTGAGGCTGCCTTTCTGACGGCGTCGCGTGTGATCAGTTCCCTGTGGCTGCGTGCGGCCCCCGGAACGCACGCATCGCGAGCACCACCCCGACGAGCAAGAGCGCGATGCCGCCGATCTCGGCCAGGCTCGGCCAGCGTTCGTACCAGATGAAGCCATAGACCAGCGCGGCCATGGTTTCGAAGACGATCAGCTGCCCCGCCAGCCCCGGCGGCAGCAGATGGCTGGCGCGGTTCCACAGCAGGGTGCCCAGCCACGAGGCAAGCAGGCCGGTGAGCAGCATCAAAATGATGAAGGTTCCGGGTCGCGGTCCGGCAAGATCGACCGTGCCCGCGGTGGCCCACTGCCACAGCGCGATGCCGGCGAGCGCGATCAGCGCCATCGGCAGCGTCATCAGCCCCTGCGCCGTGGCCCAGGCGCGGGCGAGGCCGGTGGGCTGGCGCCGCAGCCAGTAGCTGTTGTTGAGCGGGTACCAGGTCCAGCAGGCGACGGCTACGCCGGCCAGCGCCAGCCCGCTCCAGTAGCGTGCATCGTGGGCGATGTCGCCGGCGTCGTCGGTCTGGCCATGCACCAGCATGAGGCCGGTGCCAATCACGATGAGCGGCAGCAGCAGGCGACTCCATGGCAGCCCGTGGTCGGCCGCGTCCTGGCTGGTGAGCTTGGCGGTGATGGCGATGGTCACCGGCAGCGTGCCGATGATCATGGTCGGCACGGTGGCGCCGGCGAGCTGGATCGAACTGGCCAGCGCGGCGAAATAGACCACATTGCCGATCAGTGCCAGCTTGGCCGCATCGATCCAGTCTGCGCGGCTCAGGCGCTTGAGCGCGGCACGGTCGGCACGGGCGAGGAACACCGCCAGCACGCCGAAGGCGATGTAGCGCCCGGCGGCCAGCATCGCGCCCGAGTAGTCCGGCAACATCAGCGGCACGATGAAGACCAGCCCCCACAACAGGCCGGCGCCGAGGGCGGCGCTCAGGCCGGCGAGCATTGGGACGCCGGTGTGCAAGCAAGAATGAACATGATGGGCCTGAAGACAGTGAGTGAGCCTTCAGACTAAGGCTCAGCGCGGCCCGGGTCTTGTACCGATTTGCGCTTGGTACTCGGCCGGGGTCACGCCGTAGGCCTGGCGGAACCAGCGGGTGAGGTGGCTCTGGTCGGTAAAGCCGGCGTCCAGCGCGACATCCAGCGGCCGCTGCGCACCGGCCAGCAACTGCTTGGCGCGCAGCA
The DNA here is from genome assembly GCA_041600915.1 of Nitrogeniibacter sp. Lineage (GTDB taxonomy): Bacteria > Pseudomonadota > Gammaproteobacteria > Burkholderiales > Rhodocyclaceae > Nitrogeniibacter. The sequence goes on along the minus strand of JBFIJC010000018.1, from coordinate 22,052 downwards.
CACGGCGGGCCTGCACATAGCGGTGCGGGCTCAGATGAAAGTGTCTGGCGAAGGCGCGGGCGAAGTGGTGCATCGACAGGCCGGCGATGGCGGCGAGCTGCTCGAGGTCCAGGGCCTGGTCGAGATGCGCCTCGATGTAGTCCACCACCCGATCAAAGCGCAGCGCTGCCGGGTCGGTCACGCGGCGGGCATGGCGGCCGTGACGCTCGGCGATGCCGAGGATGGCGTCGGTCAACGCCGTCTGCGCCGCCAGCGGCTCGTCGGCCTGCCACATGCGGATGAAGGCGCTCGACAGGGCCTGCGCCAGCGCGGCGTCCTTGACCGTGGCCTGCGGAAAATACACCTGCGGCCCGGCAATCGCGCTCATCGCCGCCGGCTGCAGATACACCATGTGATAACGCCAGCCGCCCTCGGTGGCGGCCTCGCCGGTGTGCGGCTCGTCGGGGTTGAGCAGCACCAGCGTGGCCGGATCGGCGATGTGGCCGCTGCCGCGATAGCGGAAACGCTCGACGCCGCTGGCAATCACGCCGACCGAAAATCCCTCGTGTACATGCGCCGAGAAGGCGTGCTCGATCAGCCGCGCGGTGTACAGCTCCACGCCCGGCAAAAAGGGCGCCGGGCGGAAGGTGACGAATTCGCCGGGGTGTTCGAACATGGGCGGGGCGTGTCGGGTGTGAGCCCCCGATTCTACGCCCCGTGCCGGTTCAATCGCGTGCGGCGGTCGGCAGCGACGTGCCCAGCCAGCGGGCCAGCGTTGGCGCATCGATCAGCCCGCTGCGCGCCTGCCGGGCTTGGCCGGCGGCATAGAAGTAGCTGCGCGGCAGTTCGCCGAACCAGGCCGGGTCGATGCGCTGGCGCAGGCGTTCGGGCTCGGTGGCGTCGAAAGCCCAGTGTTCCAGGTCGGTCAGGCCGAAGCGCTTTAGCAGTACGTCGGCTTCGGCGTGGCGCTCGGGATCGTCGGTGACGACCAGCACCAGGCGCTGGCGGGCGCGGGCGTCCTTGAGTGTGCCGAACAGCGCCAGTTCCTTGAGGCAGGGCGGGCAATCCACCGACCACAGCACCAGCACGAAGTCGCTGCCGGTGCGGCGCGCTTCGATCTGGGCGAGGCTGTCGGCGCCAAAGGCGGCGAATTCGGCCAGCGCCGGCCGCACCAGCAGGACCAGGCCGGCGAGCAGCAGGGCGAGGCGCGTCATGGGGCGGGCACCGGAATCAGCCGATAACCGTCGGCTTGCGTCTGCCAGGAGAGGAAGAGCTCGCCCTGGCGGACGATCATCAGCGGGTGGTCGGAGCCGCCCGGGGTGCTGGCCAGCGTCCGGTCGGGCGACCAGCTTGCGCCGCCGTCTGTCGACTCGCGGGTCAGCAGCACCGTGCCGTTCGGCTGCAGGGCTTTCCAGGCGACGACGACGCGGCCGTTGCCGAGTGCGCGCACTTGCGGCCGGCTGGCGCCGGGCTGATGCGAGAGTCGGTGCGTGGCGCTGCGTGCGCCGCTGGCCGGGTCGATGCGGCCGTAGTGCAGGCCGGGCGCTTTGCCGCCGCCGGCGAACCACGCCATGTGTGCCTGGCCGTCGGCATCGACGCTCAGATCGGGGCCGTGATGCGGGCAGCCTTCAATCACCCAGCCGTCGTCGGTGGCGCGCATGGGCTTGGCGACCGGCAGCGCCGCCGGGTCGAGGCGGGCGATGGCGTGGTCGCGCAGATTGACCGGAAATACATGACGCCACAGTGCCAGCGGCGCCCGGCCGCCGTCGGTGGCGAGCGCGATGCGGCAGCACTCGCAGCTGTGGTCAGCCAGCTTCTGGTTGGGCGCGAAGCTGGCGCCGTCGTTGGTGGACGTCGCGGTGTAGATGGCCGCGCCGGCGTAGTCGGTGCCGCTTTGCTTGGCGACGGCGAGGTCGCGCTTGTCGATCCAGGCCAGGGTAATGCGCCCGGCGCCGTCGACGATGAGCGAATCAAAACGGTGGCTGATCGGCGCGCGGTCGTCATTGACCGTGATTGGCGCCTCGAAGCGCCCGCCGCCATCGCTTGAGCGGGCAAAGCGGATGTCGCCGGCGTAGGCGCCGGGGATCTTTTGCGTCCAGCTCACCACCAGTGTGCCGGCGGGGGTGAAGGCGATTTTCGGGCGGTTTTCACCGTCGCTGTAGATCGACTCGGCCTGCGGATTGACGGCCACGGCCGGGGCAAAGCGGTTTTCGCCGTCGGCGCCGTAGGTGACATACACATGGCCGCCCTGCACGAAGGCCAGCCACAGCCGGCCCTGGGCGTCGAAGGCCGGCGTGGGCGTGCGGCCGCAGTGGGGCGAGGGCAGGGCCGCCGCGTCCTGACACTGCGGCAGAACCGGCCCGTTCGCCGCGGCACCGTGACCGGTGTGCGTGGCGGCGTAGCCAGAGGCTGCCCACAGCGGCGATAGCAATAGCGCGGCAAGGCGCAGCAGCGTGGCGGCGTGCATCAGAAGCTCAGCTTGGCTTCGACGTACAGCGTGCGCTGCGGCCACGGGTGGGCAACGAAGGCGTCGTCATTGAAGAGGTTGTCGATGCCCACGGCGAGGTGGCCGGTTTTGGTGACGCGGTACGTGGCTTTGAGATCGACAAAGAGGTAGTCGTCCTGCGCGCCGTACACATTGCTTTCCTTGTCCGAGTTGTCGAGGTTGCCATAGCTGTTGCTGGCGTAGCGCAGGCCGAGCGAGGTGTCGAGCTTGTCGCCGGCATGCCAGGTGGCGAGCAGGTTGGCGCGCCAGCGCGGCATGCGCGGGAAGACCTTGCCCTCGGTGCTCGGATCGGCGCTGTTCTTGACGATCTTGCTGTCGGTCCAGGTGATGTTGGCGTTGAGGTCGACCGGCAGGGCGAAAACGCGGTTTTGCTGCAGCACCAGCTCGAGGCCGGTGGTGCGCACCTTATCGACCGGCAGGAAGGTGCTCACGCTGTTGATGACGTCGGTCTGGCTCCAGATCGCGTCCTTGACGTTTTCATGGAACAGGTTGGCGCGCACGAAGCCGTTGGCGATCAGGCGCTCGACCATGAAGTTGTGATGGATGCCGACCTCGGGGCGCAGATGCGCGTTGGCGATGGTGCTGCTGTTGATCTTCTCTTCGTTGCTGAACAGCTCCTCGACAATCGGGAAGCGGTAGGCGCGGCCGATCGAGTAGCGCAGCTGCCAGGCCTCGGCGGGCTGGAAACCGAGCGAGAACTTGGGCGAAAAACCGGTGGCGTCGCGGTCTTCGAAGTCGAGCAGGGCGGCGGTCTTGTGCTTGTAGTAGAAGCCGTCATAGGTCTGCCACTGCTCGTAGCGCGCGCCGACGGCCACATCCCACTGCGGCGCAAAGTCCCAGCCCCACTGGCCGAACATGGCGTGGGTGCGGGTCTTGCCGCCGGTGGTCTGGTTGTGCACCGACTTGGCGCCGACGGTGTAGTCGGTGGAGTCGTAGCTGTCGATGGCCAGGCTGTTGCGGTCGAAGTGGTAGCCGGTGACGAAATTCATGTCCTCGCGGCCGGCGAAGCGGTCGGTGCGGGCTTTTACATCGAGCGACAGCCAGCCGGTGTCTTCGTAATCCGACACCGAGCCGGCGGTGGTGTAGGTCGGGTCGTCGGGGTTCTTGCTCGAGCTGCGGGTGTGATCCTTGAGCACGTCGAAGTGGCTCAGGTTGGTCTCCAGCGTCCAGCCGCTGCGGCCGAGCGTGCCTTCCAGACCGACGCCGAGTTGCAGGGTCTGGCGGATCTGGTCGCTGACCGCGAAGTGGCTGGAGCTGACGCTGAAGCCGGCGCCGTTGTAGACGGCGTTTCCGCTCCAGATCGTGTTGCCGGCCGCGTCGCGCAGGTAATTGGTGGGGCGGGTGCGCCAGTCGCGGTCTTCATAGGCGACGGTGGCGGTGGCCTGCCATTCGCCCAGCGTGTAGCCGAGCTTGAATTTGCTCAGGTCAGTGATCGTGGCGGCCGGGCCGGAGTCGCCCACCCAGATCACGTCGCTGCTCTGGCTGTCGCGACCACGGATGGCGCCATCGGTAATGACGGTCGCGCCGCCGGCCGGCGTACCCACGCTGCGGCTGCGGAAAGTCTGCGGCTGGCCCTTGTTTTCGAGGTGGTTGTGAAACACGAACAGGCGCAGGTCACCGAAGGCGTCGCCAAAGGCGAGGTACTCACGATGGCCCGAGTAAATCTGGTCGGCGCCGAGGTGGTCGAACTGCTGGTGGAAGCTCGCCGCTTCGGCATGCAGCACGCGCTCGGTGGGCAGCTTGGTCTTCATGTTGACCACACCACCCATGGCGTTACCGCTGTATTCGGCGGAGAAGGGGCCGTAGATGACTTCGGCCGATTCGAGCTCGTCGGTCGCCACCAGGCCCCAGCGCGGCGCGCCCGACCAGCGGGTTTCAAGCAGCGAGTGAAGCGGCATGCCGTCGGCAAAGACCATGGTGCGCGCGGTCTGGAACATGTTGGCGCCACGCATCGCCACCGTGCCATTCGAGTCACCGATGTAGCGCTTGCGCACCACCATGCTCGGCTCGTACTTGAATACATCCTCCACCGAGGTGGCATTGACCTGCTCGGCCTGCTCGGCGCTGATCAGGACCGACGGGCTGGTGAAATGGGTGGGGGCATCTGCGGCGCCCGTCACCACGACGTCCGCCAGACGCGGGGTGCCGGCCTCGGCCGAGGCACTGTCTGCTGCTATCGCCGGTGCGCCGAGGGTGGCGAGGACGGCTGCGGTGACGGCGTGGAGGCGGAAGCGGGGGGCGGGCGAGCGGACGGGCATGTGCGGATTTCCGGGGACGTGGCGACGAATGCGTCGGGGCCAAAAGCGCCCGGACTATACGGTCATCCCGCTCTCGAAAATCGCACTTGCGACGACGTGTCGCAGCGGTGGCGGGGCGCATGTGCGGCCCTGAAAACACATCGGGCAGCCCGTGTGGGCTGCCCGATGTCGGTCCATCAAACCCCTGAAATCAGGGGCCGGGGATCAGTCGTTGTTCATGAAGCCCAGCAGGTGAAGCAGGCTGGTGAAGAGGTTGAAGATGGAGACGAACAGCGTCACGGTGGCCATGATGTAGTTGGTCTCGCCGCCGTGGATGATGTTGGAGGTCTCATACAGGATGAGGCCCGACATCAGCAGCACGAAGGCCGCAGACACGGTCAGCGACAGTGCCGGGATGCTGAAGAAGATCGCGCCAAGGCCGGCCAGGAAGGCGACGATGATGCCAACCATCAGGAAGCCGCCCATGTAGGAGAAGTCCTTGCGGGTGGTCAGCGCGTAGGCCGACAGCCCGAGGAAGATGGCGCCGGTGGCGCCCATCGCCGTCATGACGGTTTGCGTGCCGTTGGGCATGTTGAGGTAGTGGCTGATGATCGGGCCCAGGGTGTAACCCATGAAACCGGTCAGCGCGAACACGGCCAGAATGCCGCCGGCGCTGTTACGCAGCTTGGAGGTCAGGAACAGCAGGCCGAAGTAGCCGACCAGGGTGATGATCATGCCCGGATGCGGCAGGGCCAGCGCCATCGAGACGCCGGCGGTCAGGGCCGAAAACAGCAGGGTGACCGACAACAGCATGTAGGTGTTGCGGATGACCTTGTTGGTCTCCAGGACCGAGCTTTGCTGGCCACGACCAATGTCGGTAGGGAAGGGGGAAGTGCGGTTCATTGTGCGCTCCGTATAGTCTTTGGTGTTGTTGCGGGCCGGCGGGTCGCTCAAGGCGACGTCTCGCTTAAAAGCCGTTTCTACGCGTTGCAGTGTAGTCGTAGTGATTGGTACGAACAAATCGAATAAAGTTCATGTCTTGTTCGAAAATTTCGAGGCATTGGCGCCGTGGCCACACTCAACTACAAACACTTGCGCTATTTCTGGATGGTGGCAAAGGCCGGCAGCATCGCGCGTGCCAGCGAACAGCTGCATCTGACGCCGCAGTCGGTCAGCGGGCAGATCACGGCGTTTGAAGAGCGTCTGGGTGTTGGTCTGTTTCAACGCACCGGGCGACGGCTGGTGGTGACCGAGGCCGGCCAGCGCATTTTGCGTTACGCGGAGGAGATCTTCGCGCTTGGCGACGAGTTGCTCGATGTGCTGCACGACGCGCATGCCGCGCAGGCGCCGCCGTTTCGCGTTGGCATCGCCGATTCGGTGCCCAAGCAGATGGCTTACCGCCTGGTGGCGCCCACGCTGGCGCTTGAGGCGCCGGTGCGCCTGGTGTGCCGCGAGGGGCGGCTGACGCCCCTGCTGGCGGAGCTGTCGGTGCACCACCTCGACATGGTGATTGCTGACCGACCCATGCCCGCGCGCTACAACGTGCGCGCTTACAGTCATTTGCTGGGAGAAAGCGGTCTGACCGTGATGGCCGCGCCGGCCTTGCTGGCGCGCTTTGCCGGCGACTTTCCGCGTTGCCTCGACGAGGCGCCCTTCCTGCTGCCCGGCGAAGATGTGGCCGTGCGCGTGCCGCTGGTGCAGTGGTTTGAAACCGAGCGCCTGCGCCCGCAAATTGTGGGCGAATTCGACGACAGCGCGCTGCTCAAGGCTTTCGGCGGGGCGGGGGCTGGGTTTTTCTGCGCACCGAGCGCGGTGGTGCCAGACGTGCAGGCTCAGTATGGCGTGGTCGCGGTGGGCGAGATTCCGGGGCTGAGCGAGCAGACCTACGGCATCACCACCGAACGCAAGCTGACCCATCCGGCGATTGTCGCCATTAGCGCGGCCGCGCAGCCGGCGGGCGCGGTTGCGGCGCCGCCACGCAAGAAGCCGCGGCGCGCTTGAGACCGGCTTTCGCACGCTCGGCGTGCCGGCTATGCTGGTGGCGATCACCACTGTCGCCGGACCGTCGCCATGCCGAAATTTGCCGCCAACCTGACGCTGCTGTTTAACGAGCACGCCTTTGTCGACCGCTTTGCTGCCGCAGCCGACGCGGGGTTCAAGGGCGTTGAATATCTGTTTCCCTACGCCTGGCCGGCGGCGCAACTGGCCGAGGCCTTGCAGACCAACGCGCTGGTGCAGGTGCTGCACAACCTGCCGCCGGGCGACTGGGATGCCGGCGAGCGCGGCATTGCCTGCCACCCGGACCGCGTCGGCGAGTTTCAGGATGGCGTGGGTCGTGGCATCGACTACGCGCTGGCGCTGGGCTGCCCGCAGCTTAACTGCCTGGCCGGCATCCGGCCCGAGGGCGTGGACCCCGAGCGTGCGCTGGCGACCTTCATCGACAACCTGCGCTTTGCCGCCGGGGCGCTTGATGCGGCGGGGCTGAAGCTGCTGATCGAGCCGATCAACCACTTCGATATCCCCGGCTTCTTTCTGACCCGCACCGAGCAGGCGGCGCAGATCGTGGCCGCGGTGGGGGCCGATAATCTCTTCATTCAGTACGACATCTACCACGCGCAGCGCATGGAGGGCGAACTGGCCAATACGCTGTCGCGCTATTTGCCGATGATCGGCCATATGCAACTGGCCGACACGCCGGGGCGGCATGAGCCGGGCACGGGCGAGATCAACTTTCCCTTCCTGTTCCGGCATATCGACGCGCTTGGCTACACCGGCTGGATCGGCTGCGAATACAAACCGCTGGCCGACACCGCGAGCGGATTGAGCTGGCGACCGGCGGGGTGATTGTCCCTGCGCGCGTCATGCGAGCGCGCTAAACTCTGCGCTTTAGGTGACGGGACGTGCCGGCGTCTTTGCCGGACACATGCCACATGACGATTTCACGCCTTCTTGCGCTATTTGCCCTGCTGCCCTTCGCGGTGCAGGCCGCCGAGCTGACCACCCGACCGCTGTCCGAGCTGGCGGTGTATCCGGTCTATCGTGTCAATGCCACGGCCAATCCGCTGGATGAAGCGCAGCTGGGCACCGCGGTGTCCGGGCGCATCAAGACCTTGCCGGCGCGCGTCGGCGAGCGCGTCAAGCGCGGATCAACGGTGCTGGCGCTGGATGATAGCGAATACCGTATCGAACGTGATCGCGCCAAGGCACAGGTGGCTTTGGTGGCCAGTCAGCTACGCCTGGCGGAAACGCAGCTGGCGCAGAACCGGGCGCTGGCCAAGCGCGAGTTTCTGAGCGCCGACGCCTTGCGGGTGAAGGAAACCGAACTGGCGGTGCGCAAGAACGAGCTGGCGGCGACGCGGCAGGGGCTCGCCGCGGCTGAGCTGGCGCTGTCGCGCACCACGCTCACCGCGCCTTTCGACGGCGTGGTCAAGTCGCGGCTGGCCAGCGTGGGCGACTATGTGTCGCCGGGCATGCCGGTGCTGGTGCTGGCCGCAACCGCCACGCCGGAGGTCCGTGCCAGCGTGCCGGTCGCTCAGATTGCCAGTGTGCGCGCTGCCAAGGCCTGGGTGCTGGACGCCGCTGGGCTGGAGGTGCCGCTCAGCTTGGTGCGCGTGTCGCCGCTGGTCGATCGCGTCGCGCAGGCGCAAGACGTGATCTTTGCGCCCACCGGTCCGATGCCGGTCGGCCTGGCCGGCGAGGTGCGCTGGCAGGGCGAGCGACCGATGTTGCCGCCGGCTTACGTGCAAAAGCGCGACGGTGTTTTTGGCGTGTATGTGATGACCGGCGATGCGCCGGTCTTCCGCCCCCTGACCGAAGCGCAGCAGGGGCGTCCGGTGTTGGTGCCGACCGACTGGCCTGCCACGCTGCCGGTGGTTGACGAAGGCCGCTTCCAGATCGGCCTCAAGAGTGCCGGGGCGGCGCAGTGATGGGTTTCTATCGCAAGCTGATCGACAACCATCCGCTGGCCAACATCGCCTTTGCGCTGGTGCTGATCGGCGGCGCGCTCACCTATGTGTTGATGCCGCGGGCGCAGGACCCGGAGATCAACTTCAATTGGGTGAACATCATCACGGTCCTGCCGGGCGCGTCGGCGGAGGACGTGGAGCAGGAGCTCACCTCGCCGCTCGAAGACGCCATCGCGCAGGTGAAGGACATCAAGTATGTGTCCTCGTCGAGCCGCGAAAACCTGTCCTCGATTCTGGTGCGTTTCAACGAGTTGTCCGAGCGCGAGTTCGACAAGCGCATCGCCGACCTGCGCCGCGAGATTCAGAACAAGGCCTCCGATGAGTTGCCCGACGAGGCGACCGATCCGCAGGTGGTCGAGATCACCACCTCCAACGGCTTCCCCACCGCGATTCTGGCGGTGTATGGCCCGGCGCTCGACGAACGCCTGCGCCGCGCGGCCTTCGATCTCAAGAAAGACCTCGAACGCCTGCCCGGCGTCGACAAGGTGATCGCCGCCGGTCTGGACGACCCGGAGCTGCATGTCGACTTCGATCCGGCGGCGCTGGCTGCGCGCGGCCTGTCGCCGGTGCAGGTGTCCGACTCGGTGCTCGGCTGGTTCCGCAACACGCTGGGCGGCCGGGTGCGGGTGCAGGACCGCGAATGGCTGGTGCGCCTCGAAGGCAAGACCGACGACCCCGAAGCGCTCGCCGCCACCGCGCTGATCACCCCGCAGGGCCGCGTCGCGCTGGGTGAGGTGGCCGAGGTCAGTCGAGGCCAAGAGCGCACCACGCAGCGGGTCAGCGTCGGTGGTCAGCCGGCGGTGATGCTGTCGGTGACCAAGCAAAGCCGGGTCAACACCCTGACGTTGGTCGAAGAGCTGCGCGCCTTCGCCAATGCCCGCAACCCGCTGCTCGAAAGTCAGGGCGTGCAACTGGTGATGCTCGACGACCAGACCGACATGACCCGCAACGCCATCGGCATCATGGAATCCAACGCGCTGCTCGGCCTGATTGCGGTGCTGGTGATGTGCTGGCTCTTCCTCGGCCCGCGCATGGCGCTGCTGGTCGGGATCGGCGTGCCGTTTTCGCTGGCGGGCACCTTTCTGGTGGTCAACGCCATCGGTTCGACGCTCAACCTCACGGTGCTGCTCGGCGTGGTGATTGCGCTCGGCATGCTGGTGGACGACGCCGTGGTGGTGATCGAAGCCATCTACTACCGCATGCAGCGCGGCGAGCCGGCGCGCGAGGCGGTGATCAACGGCGTGCTCGAAGTGGCCGCGCCGGTGACCAGCGCCGTGCTCACCACCATGGCCGCCTTTTTGCCGCTGATGCTGCTGCCGGGCATTCTTGGCAAGTTCATGTTTGTCGTGCCCTTTGTGGTCACCGTGGCGCTCGGTGTCAGTCTGTTTGAGGCCTTCTGGATCTTGCCCACCCACGTGTTGAGCATCCGCCCCAAAGCCGGCGGGGGGCAGAGTGCCGGCCAGGCACGCCGGGTGCGTTTTACGCATTGGGTGCGGCTGCGCTACTCGCGCGCGCTGATCCGCGTGATGCGCTGGCCCAAGCTGGCGCTGCTGGTGGTCTTGCTGACCGTGGTCGGCGCCGGCGCGATGGTGGCCAGTGGGGTGGTCAAACAGCAGTTCTTTGCCTTCGACTCGATGCGGTTGTTTTACGTGAACGTGGACATGCCCGCCGGTATGGCCTTGGAGCGCACGCTCAATCAGGCCGACGAGGTGGCCGACACCATCCGCGAGCAGCTCGACCCGTCCGAGATGCGCACCGTGACCGCCTACGCCGGGCTCAAGTTCACCGAAACCGAACCCCTGTATGGCGACCAGTACGGTCAGGTGCTGGTGTCGCTGGCGCCGCGGCAGACCGATGGTGCGTTTACCGGCGAAATCATCGAGCGCTTGCGCGGCGCCGTGATGGCGCATACGGGCGAGGCCAAACTGTCTTTCCTCGAAATGAAGGGCGGGCCGCCTTCCGGCAAGCCGATCAGCGTCAAAGTGAAGGCAGACGACTACGACACGCTGCGTGCGGCCTCGGATGCGCTCAAGCTCGAGGCGGCCAAAATTGTCGGCGTGAAGGATCTGACCGACGACGATGTGCCCGGCCGCACCGAAATGCGCCTCACGCTCGACCGCGAAAAGCTCGCCCGCGCCGGTGTGCAACCGGCCACCGTGGCGCGGCTGCTGCGCCTGTATGGCGAGGGCGAAACCCTGGCCAGCGTGCGGGTCGATGGCGAAAAGGTCGATCTGATCGTGCGTGCCCGACCGGAAACGCTGAGCGATATCGACGGGTTGCTACAGCGTACCGTGCCGCTGCCCGATGGCCGGCAAGTGCAGCTGAGTGAGTTGGTGGACGCCGAGATGCGCATCTCCAAAGGCTACATCCGTCACTACCAGCTGCGCCGGGCGATCACCGTCGAGGCCGATCTGGCGCCCGACACCACCGACACCGTCACCGCCAACGCGCAATTGAAAGCCGCCTGGGCCGAGCTGCAGCCGCGCTTCCCCACGGTGGCGCTGGACTTTTCGGGTGAGCTCGACGATATCCAGGAGAGCCTGGATTCGATGATCAAGCTATTCACCTTCGGCCTCGGCCTGATCTATCTGATCCTCGCCACCCAGTTCAAGAGCTACTGGCAGCCGATCCTGATTCTGGTGACCGTTCCGCTGGCTTTCACCGGCGTGGTGCTCGGCTTGTTTGTGTCGGGCAACCCGATGTCGCTGTACACGCTGTATGGCGTGATTGCGCTGACCGGCATCGCTGTCAACAGCGCCATCGTGCTCATCGACGCCGCCAATGATCGCCTGCGCAAAGGCATGAGCGTGCTGCACGCCTCGGTGTATGCCGCGCGGCGGCGCGTGGTGCCGATTCTCATCACCACTACCACCACCATCGGCGGCCTGTTCTCGCTGGCCGTGGGTCTGGGCGGCAAGTCGCTGATGTGGGGGCCGGTGGCGGCCAGCATCGTGTGGGGCCTGGGCTTTTCGACGGTGCTCACCTTGTTTGCCGTGCCGCTGCTGTACCGGCTGGTGATGCGCGCGCCGAAGCCGTCGGTCGATCTGGATCAAGGCCCGGCGGCGGTGATGGCGTAGCATGCGGTTCATGTGGCGCCGATTCGTCATCCTGTTCTTGATGCTGGCTCTTCCGCTGCCGTCGCTGGCTGGCTGGGCCGGCGCCTGCGCGCCGGATGCGTCGCCTGCCACGCACGCCATGGCTGGTATGGCTGATGAAGCCGCTGCGCCGTGTTGCCCCGACGTCGACCTGCTCGGCAAATGTGCCCAACTCGATTGCGCCTCGGCGGCCATGCACTTTGTCGTGCCCGCGGCGCGTGCCGACCTGAGCGCCCGCGCCCATGTGCTGAGCGCCGCGCCGATGCCCCGTTTTTCGTCGGTCACGGTCTCCCGTCACGACCGGCCACCCATCGTCTCCGCCTGAATCCGATCCCGTCGGGGTGTAGCTCGCCCCGTATTCTTTATCGTGATTTGGGAGTTCCCCGCATGAAAACACTAGGACTGGCCGTGTTGGCCAGCACCGCGCTCATCGCGTGTGGCGATCCGCCGGCGACGGCTTCTGCGCCGGCACAGCTGGCCCAGGGCGCGACGCTCTATGCTGCGCAGTGCGCCAGTTGCCATGGCGCAAACGGCGAGGGCCAGCCCAACTGGCGTGAACGCAAGCCCGACGGTCGCCTGCCCGCGCCGCCGCATGACGCCAGCGGCCACACCTGGCATCACCCGATGGAGATGCTCTTCCAGATGACCCGCGACGGCATGGTGCCGCCGCTGGCGCCGGAGGGCTATCAGAGTGACATGCCGGCCTTCGGCAAGACGCTGTCAGACGACGAGATTCGCGCCGTGCTGGCCTACATCGAGAGCCTGTGGCCCGATGAGGTGAAACAAATGCGCGCCGAACGATTCAAACCCCAGACGAGCGGGCGTTGAACGCTTGCCCAGGAAAGGAAAACGAGATGAAAACCATGCAACTGTTCCGTCAGCTGGCGCTGGTCGCCGCCGTGTCGATGAGCGCCGGGGTGGCCTGGGCCGAGCTGCCCGAAGCCACCATGTATAAAGACCCCAACTGCGGATGCTGCGGCAAATGGGCCGATCACATGCGCGAGGCGGGTTTCAAGGTCAAGGAAGTGCCCAGCCGCGATATGGCGAGCATCAAGGCGCAACTCGGCGTGCCCGAGGCGCTCGGCTCCTGCCATACGGCCCAGGTCGGCAAGTACGTCATTGAAGGCCATGTGCCGGCCGCCGATGTGAAGCGTCTGCTCGCCGAGCAACCGGCCGGCGCGCGCGGTCTTTCAGCTCCCGGTATGCCGATGGGCTCGCCGGGCATGGAGGGCGGCACCCCGGACCGCTATGATGTGGTGCAGTTCAATGGCGATGGTGGAGAAGCGGTGTTTGCCCGTCATTGAGCATGACTGAAGGAGGCATTGCCATGAAATCGTATTGCCGGATTGTGTTGTTGGCGGCGACGCTCGCCGCAAGCCCCGTGCATGCGCAAGAGGCCGGCGCATCGGTGTCAGGTGACAAGGCCACCGACATGGCGGTTGATCTCGTGGTGGTGCGCCCGCTCGGTTTTGTCGGCGCCGTGATCGGCACCGTCGGCTTCGTGCTGGCGCTGCCCTTTACCGTGCCCAGCGGCTCGGTCGGCGAAACCGCCGATGAGTGGATTGGCCGGCCGCTGGAGTACACCTTCAATCGGCCACTGGGGAATTTTGATCAGTGCGGGGCGGATCGACATCCGTGCGGGAATTAGCCGTAACTGGGGAAGGATTTGGCCTCGACTGGGCCCGTTTCAGGTCGTGCCTGGTGACGCCGGGGGCGCGGCCTCCGGCGACCTGACGTTGGCCGGGTTTCGCCCCGGCGGGCGACTCCCTTTCTTGCACGCGCAAGAAAGGAAGCAAAGAAAGCGCCCCGCTGTGCCGCCGGCTTCGCCGGTGCCCTCTCTGCGCCCAGCGCCGGCGGGTCGTGTCGCAAACTCGCCCTGCGGGCTCAAACAGCGACACGACAATTCCCGCCGTCGCCGGCCTCCGTTCGGCGGCACAGAAGGGGAAAGGGGCCGCGGGCTCGGCTTTGCCATCGCCCGCTCGGGCGGCGCTTCGCAGGGCGGGGTTTAACCCGCCATCGGAATTCGTTCGCAGACGGTTGGCGGGTTGAAACCCGCCCTACAAAACCTTCGATTGTTCCCGCTGTTGCCGGCGGGCACACCGTCCCCCTCTGTCGTGCCGAGCGCAGCAAGTGCGGGGCGGAAAAAGCGGCTTCGCTGTTTGAGCCCGCAGGGCGAGTTTGCGAAGTCGCCCGCCCCGCGCTTGCGGAGGGAGGGAAGCCCGCAGGGCCACGACAGTGGGGTGTGCTTCTTTGCCTACTTTCTTGCACAAGCAAGAAAGTAGGTCGCCCGCCGGGGCGAGACCCGGCCAGCGAACCCTGCCGAGGGCACCCTCCTCTAAACTGGGTGATGACGCCCCCGCGCTCCGCCCGGAGGCCGCTCCCGCGACTACAGCAACCCGATCCACACCAGCCCGGCAAAGGCAAAGAACAGCGCCAGATGGCTGACGCCCTCGATGGCGTTGGTCGAACCGTTGTGCAGGTTGTTCATCACCGCCAGCATGGTCAGCAGCAGCATGCCGCCTTGCATTGGGGTAAGCGCCATGATGACGCGCTCGTCGGTCAGCAGTGCGATGCCTTCGATCACCGGCAGGGTCAGCAGCACGGTGGCCAGTGAGGCGCCGAGGGCGATGTTGACGGTGGTCTGCATGCGGTTGGCGGCAGCGGCGCGGGCGGCGGTGAGGATTTCGGGGCTGGCCGAGAGCAGGGCGACCAGCACGGCGGGCAGGCTCTTGGGCATGCTGCTGCCGGTCAGGCCGGCGTCGAGCAGCACCGACATCACTTCCGAGAGCAGGCCGACCAGCACGATGGCGCCGAGCATGATGCTCACATGCAGCCAGGATGGGCTGTGCGCGGTGTCGTGGGCTTCTTCTTCAACGGCGGCGACATGCTCGAAGAAGGTGCGGTGCTCGACGGTTTGCAGGCGCAGGAAGGCGGCGTACATCAGCACCATGGTGCCGACGCTGAACAGCGAATAGGCTTTCCAGTGTTCGTCGGGGACGAAGTCGGGAATGAACATGCCGATGCCGATGGCGACGATCAGCATGGCCATGAAGGAGTTGGCCGAGTCGAGGTTGTAGCGCGTGGTGCCGTGCTTGAGGCCGCCGATGATGGCGGCGATGCCGAGGATGGCGTTGATGTCGAGCATCAGCGCGGCAAACACGGTGTCGCGCGCCAGTGTGGGGTTGGGCGCGCCTTGCAGCAATACCACCAGAATCACCACTTCGACCGATACCGCGGCCATGGTGAGGATCAGCGTGCCGTAGGGCTCGCCCCAGCGTACGGCCAGCACTTCGGCGTGGTGGCTGATGCGGAAGGCGACGCCGATGATGGCGGCGAGAATGAGTCCGAGCAGCCCCCACAAGAAGAGCCCACCCTGGTCGACGGCGCCGTGTTCGAGCGCAATGCCGATGCCGAGAATGGCAAGGGCAACAAAAATGGGGGTTTCGGCCTTGATGGCGTGTCGCATGGCAGTGGGATGTCGAGCAGGAAGAAGCCTGATTGTGCCTTGCGGGGGCGCGCGAAACCACCCGTCGCATGTGACGATTCGCTAATTCTCGGGGTGGGCATGTTGGTTTGCGCGCTGCGGCGGAGCGTATGACGAGGGAAAAATCAAGGCCCAATGCACTCGCAAAGACGACACCGGCGTCGCGGGGCAAAGCGCTGGCAGGTGGTTAAAATGCTGGAATACTGCCGATACGTGTCGGCGAGATGAGGAGAATGGCTGGTGATCAAGCGTGTGTCATGTCGGGGGGAGAAGATCGAGGCCGTGGGGCCGACGATCGAAATCGTGCTCAAGGAACTGGCGCGGCGCATTTGCGAGCGCGATAGTGCGCTGGTCGGTGTGCTCGATCAGGTCGTGGTGGCCGATGACTTCCCGGCGGCGCTGGTGTCGCTCGGTGAGCCGCCCGCCCCGGCCGGCGCGATTGTGCCGACGGTGGCCCGCACGCTGTATCTTGAGTCCGGCCCGGTGCTGGTGCTCGAAGGCGCGCAGGTGGTGGCGGCGCTGGGCAGCGAGGTCGATGCCATGGCGCGTTTCGTGCACATGTTGCATGGCGAGTTGTGGCGGGTCCGTCTGCATCTGGATGCGATTGCCGCAGGGCAGGAAGGCCTCGGCGCCTGGGGTGACTCGGTGTTTGATAGCCAGCTGCGACCGGTGGTCGAAGCCATGCGCGGCGAGTATGCGGTGAGCCGGCGCACGGTCTGGTCGCTACCCAACGATGCCGACCTGATGCTCAAGCATCTGCTGGATGTGATCGATGCGCTGCCCGCAGCCACGGCCGAAGATGTGGCTGCTGACGCGACCGATCTGGATGGCCTGTTTCTGCGCAGTCTTGGGCGCGTTGCCCATCTGGCGCAGACCGCCGCCCATGTTCAGGGCTACCTGGCGGGGTTGGAGCGGGGTGTGGATGCGATCAGCGCCGAGATGGGTGAGGCGATCCAGGTCAGTTTTTTTGGTCCGCACTGGGCTGCGTTGGAAGGGCAGCTCGACATGCTGTTTCGTGCCGGCGAGCCGGATGCTGTCGAGGCGGCACGCAGCGCGGTTCAGGCGACGTTTCAGGCGGTGTTTGGCAGTCTCGGCCTGCAGTTGCGCCGCGCCGAAGACGGCGGCGTGTGGCTGGCGCCGGGCACAGCGGGCTAGGTGATGAATCGTCGTTTTCTGGCCGGCGCCCGTTCCGGCTTCCGCATTTTTTTGCCGCTGTCGATCGGCCTGATTCCGTGGGCTCTGGTCACCGGCGTGGCTTTGACCTCGGCCGGCTTGAGTGTGGTCGAAGCGATGGGCATGAACCTGATGGTCTATGCCGGGGTCGCGCAGATCGCCACCTTGCCGCTGATTGTCGCCGGCGCGCCCTTGTGGCTGATTGGCCTGACCGCCCTGGCGCTCAATCTGCGCTTTCTGATCTTCAGCGCGGCGATTGCCAAGGGCTTTCATGGGGTGCCGCTCCGGCTCCGCATTCCGTCCGGCTATTTGCTGATCGACGGGGTGTTTGCGGTGTGCACCGAGCGCATGTTGTCGGTGCGCGATCGCCATTGGCGATTTGGCTATTTTCTCGGGCCGTCGCTGTGGGGGTGGGGTCTGTGGCAGTGTTTTGTGCTGACCGGCGTGCTCGGTGCCGGGGCGTTGCCGCGGGATTGGTCGCTGGAGTTCATGGCGACCATCGCGCTGATGGTGATTCTGGTGCCCTTGTCGAAAAACCGGGCCATGCTGGTGGCGGCGCTTGTTGGGGGCGTGTCTTCGGTGCTGTTGCGCGGCATGCCCCTCAAGCTCGGCGTGATCGTGGCGATCGTGATCGGCATTGTGGCGGGCTTCGCGGCCAGCCGGCTGCTGCCTGAAGCCAAGGAGGCCTGATGGACGGCATCTGGTTGTGGATCAGTTTTGCGCTGGTGTCGATGGCGACCCACAGTCTGCGGGGCAGCTTCATCGTGCTCGGCCAGCGGGCGAGTTTGCCGCCCTCGGTGCAGGGCGCCTTGCGCTACGCGCCGGCCGCGGCCCTGGCGGCCATTGTGGCGCCGAGTGTGTTTGTGGTCGACGGCGCGGTGCAGCCTTTCAGCCCACAGTCTGCCGCGGCGGCGGTGGTGCTGATGGTGGCGCTGCGCTGGAAGAACCCGTGGCTGCCATTCATCATCGGCATGGGCGTGCTGCTCGGCTTGCGCAAGGGCTTGGGGTTCTGAGCTGACAGCTGCCGCGACAAAACGCCCGGCATGGAGAAAATGGCTTGCGCGCGGTGTGGATCGGGGCAACAATCAAAACAGAAATTACCCTAGCGTCAAACTCCCCGCAGGGCTGGTTCGCTTGCGGCTAGCGATTGTTTCATGCCAGACAAGGAGTCCGCCATGCAGTCCGCTGCTCAGCCCGCCAATGAGGCCCATCGCCTTTGGGCGCTGCGCCAATACGACGTACTCGACTCGGAGCGCGAGGCGCTTTTCGATGACATCACCTCGTTGGCGGCTTGTGTGTGCGAGGCGCCAATCGCGCTCATTTCACTGGTTGATGTGTCGCGTCAGTGGTTCAAGGCCTGTGTCGGGCTCGACGCATCCGAGACGGCACGCAGCGTGTCTTTTTGTTCGCACGCCATTCTCCAACCCGGCGTGTTTATCGTTCCGGACACCTTGAACGATCCACGATTTGCCGATAATCCGCTCGTGATCGGGCCGCCGCATATCCGCTTTTATGCCGGTGCGCCCTTGTTTACGGCGGAGGGCTTTGGCCTGGGTTCTTTGTGCGTCATCGATACCAAACCCAGGGCGCTGAGCGAAGCGCAACTCAAGGCCTTGCAGATAATGCGCAACCATGTGCTCCGATTGTTTGATGTGCGCCTCAAGGTGCGTGAGCTCGCCGAGGTCAATCAAGAGCTGGACGCTTACAGCTATGCGGTGTCGCACGACTTGCGGGCGCCGGTGCGCGCGGTCGCCGGGTTCAGCCATCTGCTGCGTACCGAGCATGGCGACACGCTCGACGAGGACGGTCGTGAGTTGGTCGCCAACGTTGAGCAAGCCGCCAGGCGGATGGCGCGGCTCATTGATGACTTGTTGTATTTGTCCCGTGCCGTGCGTGCGCCGATCTCGAAAGAGTCGGTCGACTTGTCGAGCCTGGCCGACGAAGTGGTGGCGCGGTGTCGGCGCGACAATCCGGATTCATCCCTGATCGTGAGTATCCAGCCGGAGATGCGGGTGCAGGGCGATTCGCGCCTGATTCGGCTGGCGCTCGATAATCTGATCAGCAATGCCTGGAAGTTTACTGCTCACAAGGACAGTCCGCGCATCGATATCGGAAGCGAAACCACTGGCGATGGCACGCGCTTTTTTGTTCGTGACAACGGCGTGGGTTTCGACATGATTTACGCAGGCAAACTGTTTGAACCCTTTTCTCGCCTGCATTCGGCGGAAACCTATCCCGGAACGGGTATTGGGTTGACGACCGTAAAACGGGTGATCGAGCGTCACGGCGGAAAGGTCTGGGTCGAGGCCGAACATCAGCGCGGCGCGTGCTTCTATTTCACGCTACAGCTTGATTCGCCGCAAGACGGCGGCGCGTCGACCTAGGCTGGATCGGGTGTGTCGTCGGTGTCGGGTTGCCTGATCGGCAAGGTAACGTGAAACGTCGTTCCTTCGCCGGGCGCTGAGTCAATGTCGATCCGGCCGTGATGGTGCTGGACGATGCCGTAGGACAGTGAGAGCCCCAGGCCGGTGCCTTTGCCGATCGGTTTGGTGGTAAAGAAGGGCTCGAAGATGCGTGCCTTGACCGCCTCCGGGATGCCGCAGCCGGTGTCGGCAATGCTGACCCGCACATGCTCGGCGTCGGGCTGGGAGGCGGTGATGGTGATCGTGCCCGGCGATTCGATGGCATGGGCGGCATTGACCAGCAGATTCATGAACACCTGGTTGAGCTGTGAAGGCATGCACTGAATGGCCGGGATCTCGGCGTAGTTGCGCACCACGCTGGCCTTGTACTTGATCTCGTTGTTCACCACGTTGAGGGTGCTTTCGATGCCGCTGATGATGTCGGCCCAAGCCCACTCCTGCGTTTGATCGGCATGCGAGAAGT
The DNA here is from genome assembly GCA_041600915.1 of Nitrogeniibacter sp. Lineage (GTDB taxonomy): Bacteria > Pseudomonadota > Gammaproteobacteria > Burkholderiales > Rhodocyclaceae > Nitrogeniibacter. The sequence goes on along the minus strand of JBFIJC010000018.1, from coordinate 2,727 downwards.
CCTTTAGGTCTGCCACGATCTTGCGTACGCGTGAGGCACCCTCTTCGCTCTCCCGCAGCAGTGCAGGCAGGTCCTCCTTGAGGAAGTCGAAGTTGACCTCTTGTTTGAGCTTTTTGACGGCAAGTACGGCGGGGTCGTCAGGCGCGCGCTCCGCTTCGAGGGCTTCAAAGGCATCAAACAGCCGGAACAAGTCGTCCAGATAGCCGCCCAGGCTGGTGATGTTAGACAACACATAGCCGATCGGGTTATTGATTTCGTGAGCGACGCCGGCTGCGAGCTGGCCGATGGAGGCGAGCTTCTCGGACTGCACGAGTTGTTCCTGCGCGTCGTGTAGCTGGCAGTTCAGTTCGGTGAGCTCGATATAGCGTTTGAGCAGCTCTTGCTCGGCGGTTTCGCGTTGGTGGATATCTTCGGCGAGCTGTGCGTTGGCTTCGGCGAGCTCACGGGTGCGCTCTGCCACCTTGGCTTCCAGGCGCTCGTTGGTGCGCGCCAGGGCCTCTTCAGCTGTTCTGCGCAGGGTGATGTCGCGCAGGGTTTCGATGACGCCAATCAGCTGGCCGTCGGCGCCTCGCAATGGGGCGGCAAGAAAGGCGATCCAGCGGCCGGACTCGCCGAGACTGGGGTAGAAGCCCTCGGCCTCCAGGGCGTCGGGCGTGTGCTCGGAGCGTTGCCAGCGGTCACCATAAAAGCGGTTGAGCGAAGCGGCATCGGCCTGATCGAGAATCATGTCGGCCATGAGGGGGCGCGGGGTGTCGAAGAAGGCGCGCCAGTGTTCCCGGGTGCCCAGCAGGCGTTCGGCCGGCATGCCGGAGATGCGCTCGCAGGCCTGATTCCAGTGGGTGACACGATGGTCGGCATCGAGGATGAAGGTGGCAATCGGCAATTCGTCGACGATCTGGTCGAGTACGGCGCGAGGCTTTGCGCCGTGTGTGGCTTGTGCGCTTGCTTCGCGGCGTTCGATAAAGACATGCAGCGCCCGGTCGCCGCTCGCATCCTTGATGCGCCGCGCACGCACTTCTAAATGGCGTTTGGTGCCTGCGGGGGTGCTGATGGCAAGCACAATCGGCTGGGTGTCATCGCCAGCAAGACAGGCTTCGCCCTGCTGACGGAGCTGTTCGGCGCTATGCGGGTCGTCGAGCGCATGAAAGGGGCGGGCGTACAGGGTGGGCAGTTCGCAGCCCAATTGTTCGGCCAGCGTGGCATCGGCCCATTCTGGGTGGCGCCCCCGGTGCAGCATGGCGCCGTGGCCGGCGAGCGCAAGTGCATCGCGCCACAGTTCGTCCGGTGGTGCGTTGGTGGCGGGGGCGCCCATGTCAGACATCGGCCTCAAGCACACGGGCGAGGGCGTCGGCTTCGGCGATCGCGGCAGCGAGCCTGTCGACCGGGGGCAGAGCGAAGTTGCCCATGGCGCGGGAGATCCACGGCGTGAGTGATTCCGGTGGAAAATCGTCCGGGTCGTCGAGCGGTGTGTCGGTGAGCTGATCGGCGAGTCCGACGAGCGCGCACAGCGGCGGGGCGGTGTTGGATGGGTCGTGGTGGTGTCCGGCCGCTTCGCACAGCGCGTCGGGGAACTTCCAGCGACGAAGCAGAATCTGGCCGAGTTCGGCGTGGTCGGGGCCAAAGGCCGCACGCTCGGCGGCGAGGTCGCTGTGAATGATCCAGTTGCTCGATTCGATGTGATCGGGCGCCAGGGAGGGGGTTGTCTGCGCCAGTACGATCTTGCCGACATCGTGGAGAATGCCTGCGGTGAAGGCTTCTTCGGCGGCGTAGCCGGTGGTTTCGGCGAGCAGTCGGGCGAGCATGGCGCAGCGGGTGCTGTGTTTTAACAAGTGGCCCACCGACGCGCGCAGCGCGGGTGGCAACTGCATCAACTGTGCAGAGCCAACGGCCAGCACCAGCATGCGCAGCGACCGAAAGCCAAGTATGGCAATCGCGTCAGGGACTGTGGCGACGCGCTTGCTGAGGCCGTAGAACGGTGAGTTGGCGATCTGGAGCGTGCGCAAGCTCAGCGTCAGGTCGGCGGCAATGGTGTCGGCGATGCTGCGCGCATCGACTTCGGGCCGGGCGAACAGCGCCAGCAAATCGGTCATCACTTTGGGGGGCGGGGGCAGCTGCCCGGCGTTTTCGACGATTTGTTCTGCGCTCAGGAGCATGGCTCAGGCGCCTTCAGTGGCTTGAAAAGCCGTCGTGTCGAGCAGCGCCAGCAGGTAGCCGCGACTGGTCGAGCGCTGACCGAGCTGGGTCCGTGAGATCAATAGTCGTTTGCTGCCAATTTTGGCGCTGCTGGTCTTGCCCAGCAATTCGGCCGGCAGGGCTTCGCTGGCGTCCATCCCCAGAGCGACGGGGTGGCCGTCGAGCTGGGCGACGGCGGCACTGTTGCAGAAGGCGATGACACCTTCGTCGTCGACCCCGATGACGCCTACGGGCAGTGCCTCCAGGACTTCATGGAATACGCCGAGCGCTTCGGAGCGGATCTGGACCTGGTCGGAGCGCTCGGCCAGCAGGGTTTGAAGCTGGGTATTCTTGAGTTCGAGTTCTTGCGTGAGGCGGCGGTTTTCATCGACCATGCGCCGGCGGTCGAAGGCCTCGGCGATGTTGGCCTTGAGGTGCGCGTCGTCCCAGGGCTTGCAGAGGAATTTGTAGATGGCCCCGTCGTTGATCGCCGAAGTGACCGCTTGCAGCTCGGTGTAGCCCGACAGCACGATGCGGACGCACTCGGGTTGCATC
>JBFIJC010000017.1:0-27130 GCA_041600915.1 Nitrogeniibacter sp. | reverse complement strand
CAGTGCGAGCGCACCGGCAGCGGCCGAGGCCGGCAGGGTGAGCAGCCAGGTGTGGCCGATCTCGCGCGCCTTGCCCCAGCGCACGGCTTTGGGCCGCTCGGCCGCGCCAATGCCCATGATCGAGCTGGCCACCACATGGCTGGTGGACACCGGCGCGCCGATGAGTGCCGCGGTGAAGATCACACTGGCCGAGGTCAGTTGCGAGTCGAGCGCATGCAGCGGCCGCACTTTGTAGACCGAAAAGCCGAGCGTACGGACGATGCGCCATCCGCCCGACAAAATGCCCAGGGTCAGCGCGGTGGCGCAGGCCAGCATGGCCCAGAAGGGCACCGAAAACTCCGGCAAGTAGCCGCCCAGCACCAGCAGCAAGGTGATGATGCCCATGCTCTTTTGCGCATCGTTGGCGCCGTGCGAAAAGGCCAGCGCCGCCGTGGTGACGAATTGCATGCGGCGCAGGCGGGTGTTGATGCGGGGGTGGGCGGCACGCAGCAAGAGCATGGCCAGCCGGTGAATGGCGAAACCGCCGAGCAGGCCGATCAGCGGCGAGAGAATGAGCGCCGCGAGCACTTTGAGCACGCCGCTCAGGTGGCCGCCCTCGCGCCAGGCATCCATGCCCCACACCACGTGCTCGGCGCCGGCGGCCAGCACGGTGGCGCCGATCAGCCCGCCGACCAGCGCGTGCGAAGACGACGACGGCAGGCCGCGCCACCAGGTGAGCAGGTTCCAGGCAATCGCGCCGATCAGCCCGGCCAGCACCACCACGATGGCGTGGCTGGCCGCCAGTTCGCTGAGGTCGACAAAGCCGCCAATGGTGTTGGCCACCGCCGTGCCACCGAGCAGCGGGCCGAGAAACTCGAAGACGCCCACCACCACCACCGCCTGCCCGGGCGTCATGGCGCGCGAGGCGATGACCGTGGCGACGACGTTGGCGGCGTCGTGGAAGCCGTTGGTGTAGTCAAACACCAGCACGATCACCACGGCAATGAAGGTCAGCGCAAAAATGCCGTCCACGCGGCCGATCCTTTGTTCAGGTCTTGTCCTGAATGCTAAGCCCCGGGGCGGCTCAGGTGCAGCGCAATTCGTGTTTTAGTGTGATGCGCGATGCGCGCTCGGCGAGTCGTCGGCATACAGCGCCCACACGCGGCGGAAGTCGCGCGCCGAGGCAAAACCGCATTGCTCGGCCACCCGCTCCATCGACAGAGTGGGGTCAGCGAGCAGCTGGCGGGCGCGGGCGATGCGCAGCTGCTGCTGGTAGGCCACCACCCCGATGCCCGCATGGCGGCTGAACAGCCGGGTGAGATGGCGCGGGCCGACATGGGCCAGCTCGGCGAGCTCTTCCAGCGTCCAGCGCCGCACCGGGTCGCGGGTGATGGCGTCCTGTACCTTGTGGACGACCGGATGCAGATGGTTGCGATGCGCCAGCCAGGGCGACAGCTGCGGGTCATTCGGCCCGCGTCGGGCATACATCACCAGGCGCCGCGCCACGCGGGCGGCCAGCTCGGCGCCAAAGTGCTGCTCGACCAGATACAGCGCCAGATCGATGCCGGTGGTGATGCCGGCGCTGGTGACGACCTGGCCGTCGTCGACGAAGACCCGGTCTTCCATCACCCGCGCGCTCGGAGTGCTCTGGCGCAGCATGTCGAGCAGGGCGTGGTGGGTGGTGCAGGGGCGGGCGTCCAGCCAGCCGGCGCGGGCCAGCAGCAGCGCGCCCGAGCAAATGCTGGCAACGCGGATGTCGCGCCCGCGCAGCGCGGCCAGCCAGTCGATGACGGCCAGCGCCTCGGCTCGGGCGTAGTCGAGCTCTTCCTGTGCGTTGCCGGCGACGATTATCAGCGCCCCGTCGGGCACGTTCGCCGGCAGCGGTGACAGGCCCGACAGCGTGATGGCCATCGAGGTACTCAGTTCGGGCGTCGGCGCACAGGTGGTGATGTGCATGTCGGCGCCGGTGTCGGCGGCCATGCGCAGGGTCTCGGCCGGCCCGGCATAGTCGAGCAGCAAGACGTTGGGTGTGACGACGAAGTAGACCGCCAGCGTCACATCGTCCTCCGCAGGCGTTTCATCAGGCGCGTGCCGAAGAGGTTCACGCCAAGGCCCAGCATCAGCAAGCCGCCGCCCATCCAGTGCACCGGCTGCAGCGCCTCGCCATACACCAGCCAGCCGGCACTCAGGCCGACCACCGGCACCAGCAGCGGAAAGGCCGCCACCTGGTTGGCCGGGTAGCGCGACATTAGCCGGGCCCACAGGCCATAGCCGAGCAGCGTGGCGACCCAGCCCAGATACATCACGGCGCTGGCCGAACGCAGGCTGAAGTTGCTGAGCGCGGTGACAATGGCCGCCGGCCCATCAATGAACAGCGACATGGCCAGAAAGGGCAGCGGCGGCACCAGGCTGGCCCACACCACAAAAGCCAGCAGATTGATCGGGCCATTGCGGGTCAGGGTGCGGCTGACGATGTTGCCCGCTGCCCAGCTGCAGGCGGCAGCGACGGTGAGCATGAAGCCGGCCAGCGGCATGCTTACGCCGTGTGCCGTGCCGATCAGGCCGAGCCCGCCCGCAGCCAGCACCAGCCCGGCCAGCTGGCTGGGCCGCCAGCTTTCCTTGAGCCATATGGCGGCAAACAGCATGGTGAAAAAGGCCTGCGACTGCAGCACCAGCGAGGCCAGCCCGGTCGGCATGCCGACATGAATAGCGGTAAACAAGAAGGCGAACTGGCCGAAGGCGATGGTCAGGCCATAGGCCAGATAGGTGCGCAGCGGCAGTTTGGGTGCGCGAAAGAAAAACACGGCCGGCAGCGCCGCCGCCAGAAAGCGCAGCGCGCCCAAGAGCAGCGGCGGCACCTCGGCCACGCCGACCTTGATGACCACGAAATTCACGCCCCATACCAGCACCACCAGCAGGGCGAGTGCGATGTCGACCGGCTTCATCACCCCATTCACGACTTGATCGCCAAAAAGCCGCCGGCGCCGATCATGATCGATCCGGCGCTGCGGTTGAGCCGGCGCATGGCGCTGGCCGAGCGGAAATAGCGCCGCGCCCGCGAGGCCGTGGTGGCGAGCAGCATCAGGCCGAGCATGAGCGCGAGCAGGGTCAGCACCGCGGCCAGCGCGATGTCCTGCACGGTGAGTACAGTCAGATCCATGAAGGTGGGCAGGAAGGCGATGTAGAACAGGATCACCTTGGGGTTGGACGCCGAGATCAGAAAGCCCTGCACGAAGCTGCCCACCGCGCTGACCCGCTTGACCACCTGCGGCGCAAAGCCGTCATCGACCGGCGTGCGCCACATGCCGACGCCCAGGTAGATGAGATAGGCCGCGCCGGCAAAGCGGATGACGGTGAACAGCTCGCCCCAGTTTTTGGCAATGGCGGCCAGGCCGAGGCAGGCGAAGATCAGATACAGGATGTCGCTGATCGTCATGCCCAGCGCCAGGGCGACGCAATCCTGCGCACCGCTGACCAGCGCCCGCGCGAGCAGGGCGAACACGCCCGGCCCCGGCGTGATGGCGAAGATGAAGATGGCGACAAAGAAGGTCAGGGCGCTTTCCAGGCTCATGAGAGGGGCTCGTTGGGGCTGTCCCGCCAGTGATAGTCCATTTGCCGTGCGGTGGCCATGGCCAGTTTGTCGCCAGCCAACCGGGCCACCAGATGCAGACTCATGTCGATGCCGGCCGAAATGCCCGCCGAAGTGAGGATGTCGCCGTCGTCAATCCAGCGACCGGTGTCGACGACTGACAGCTTTGGAAAGGCGTCGGCCAGCTCGGCCACGTCTTCCCAGTGGGTGGTGACGGTGCGCCCGTCGAGCAAGCCGGTGCCGGCCAGCAGGAAGGTGCCGGTGCACACCGAGGCCAGCACTTCAAGCTGTGTCGCCTGAGTTTGGAGCCAGGCGATCAGATCGGCCCGCCCGCGCTCGGCGCGCTCGTCACCGCCGGGAACGATGAGGATGTCCAGCGGCGGGTGATCGGCCAGCGTGTGCGTGGGCAGCACGCTCAGCCCGGCGCGGGCGGTGACCGGACCGCTTTGACGGGCGATCGTCACCACGCGAAACGGCGGTGTGGCGTCGGCCTGCTGGCGCTGGGCGACCCGGCTGGCCGTGGTGAACACCTCGAAGGGCCCGGCAAAATCGAGCACCTCGACCTGGTCGTAGAGATAGATGCCGACGGTGCGCATGCTTCAGTCCAGCGCGGCGAGTGCGTCGGCGGCGGTGGCGATGCGCGCAAAGCGCCCGGCCAGTACCAGCTCGGTGTGCGCCTTGATTTCATCCGGCGAGTAGGTGCGGCCGCTGCCGGCGTGGGTCATGGGGAAGGTGAGCGTCGCTTCGGTGACATAGTCCATCGAGTAGCCGATGTCGGCGCCGTAGCGGGTGGTGGTCTCGCAGCACTGCTCGGTGCGGATGCCGGCGATGATCAGGTGATTGATGTCGCGCCGGCGCAGCCACAGGTCCAGCCCGGTGTCGGAGAAGGCGTTGTGGGTGTGCTTGTGAAAAGTTGCGTCCGGCGCGCCGGGCAGCCAGTCGAGGGCGCGCACATGGCCCGAGGCCTCGGTAAACGGCCCGGCCGCGCCGACATGAAAAATGTGGACAACCGGCACGCCGCGAGCGCGGGCGCCCGCGTCGAGGGCGAGGACGGCATCGCGGAAGGCCGGCACATCGGTGTCCGACCAGAAGGGCATCTGGCGGAAGGATTCCTGAATATCAATCAGGATCAGGGCGCTGCGTTTCGCGGGGTGTGCCATGTAAATGTCTCCTGCGGGTGAGTATGCAGACATTGTCGGTCAGTCTGTGGGGGATGATAAATGGCTGATACGGACCATGTTCGGACAAAAGTGGACATATCACAGCCGGCAGGCGCGGGTGCCGCCCCTGCCGGGTGCCCCGGTTCGTGGTTTGTGACAAAGGTCGCAGACGCGGTGAGGCCCGTGGAAAACACACTCAACCCGCCGCCGCCGAGGCCGTTGAAGGCGTACCACCTTAGTCTTAAGATCGATCACGCACATGCCATCGCTGGACATCCGAACCCTCATCTTGCTGCTCGGCGTGGGCAATCTTTTGCTCTTCCTGACGCTGATGAGTTTTCGCTTCGTGCAGGAAGATCGCCATTCGGGTGTCTCTCAGCTTTGGGCGGTGTCGAAGTTATTGCAATCGGCGGCCTGGGCCTTGCTGTGGGCGCGCGGCAGTATTTCTGGTTTCTGGTCCATCGAGGTGGGCAATACGCTGCTTCTGGCAGGCTTCGGCCTGGAGACGCTGGCGGCATGGAAGTTTTCCAGCGGGCGCCTGCCGCGCTGGCTGATCGGCCTGGTGCTGGCCGCGGTGGTGGCGCGGTATCCGCTCAATCTGCTCGGCGGTGATGCCGCGGCTCACCGGGTAGCCGTCGCTTCGCTGCTCTCTGCCGGTTTGTTCGGTCTGACCGGTTGGGCGCTGGTGGGTTTGCAAGCCGAGCGCACCCGCCTGCAGTACTTCATTGGCGGGGGCACGTTGCTGCTGGCCGCTGTTGTGGCGACGCGCGGCATTGTGGCTGCGATGCCCGAGCACGGCTTTGCGCTGCTCGACGCCAACGGCATCCAGGTGGCGACCTTCCTGTCGCTCTTTCTGCTCATGCTGACCAACGGCTTCGGTGTGGTCTTGCTCGATACCGAGCGGGTGGGTCACCGGCTCAATACCTTGGCAACGCGCGACAGCCTCACCGGCATCAGCAATCGCAGGGATTTTCTTGAACGCTTGCGGGTGATGGTGGCTTCGGCCAGTCGCAATGACTATCCGTTTACGCTCATGGCCCTCGATCTGGACCACTTCAGGCAGGTGAATGACAGCTACGGTCATGCCGGGGGCGACCGCGCACTGGCCGGCTTTGCGCGCTTGTGTGAGACCACGGTGCGCGAGTCCGACGTTTTTGGCCGGGTGGGGGGCGAGGAGTTCATGGTGGCCATGAACGGCGCCAGCGCCGAGGAGGCCGCCGTGGTGGCGGAGCGCTTGCGCGCCCTGGTGGCTGACAGCCCGGTGGCCTTGTCATCGCGACAATCGGTCAAGCTCTCGGTGAGTGTCGGTCTGGCGACCTTGATCGCCGGTGACGATGTGGCCGCGTTGATGGCCCGCGCCGACGCCGCGCTCTACCGGGCCAAGCGCAATGGTCGTAATCGGGTTGATGTCGATGGCCAGGCGCCGATTCCGAGCGGCGCGTCGTGGCAATCGGAGGCGTCGCGGTTTCCCGAGACTTTTTAGAAGGGGCGGCGGCATTCTGCGCTTGACGCCGCCCCCGCCCCACCGCTTACTCTGCGCTTAGTGCGACCGTTGGCCGGCATGACCTACCGCCGGTGTGAAACCGAGAGAGATTCATGGCATCGATTGAGTTGAAAACCGAGATCCCGGGCCCCAGGAGTCGCGCGATCGTGGCGCGGCGAGATGCCGCCGTCTCGCGCGGCGCGGCGCGGCTGACCGGCATCGCGGTGGCCCGCGGCGAAGGCGCGACCGTCACCGACGTGGATGGCAACACCTATATCGACTTCGCCGGCGGCATCGGCACGCTGGCGGTCGGCCACAGCCCGGCCGATGTGGTGGACGCGATCCGCACGCAGGCCGAACAGCTCATCCACATGTGCTCCATCGTCGCCACTTACGAGCCCTATGTGGACGTGTGCGAGCGCCTCAACGCGCTGGTGCCCGGCGATTTCGCCAAAAAAACCACCTTGCTCAACAGCGGTGCCGAGGCGGTTGAAGCGGCCGTGAAAATCGCCCGTGCCTATACCGGCCGCCAGGCGCTGATCGTGTTCGAGGGCGCCTATCACGGTCGCACCAACATGACCATGGGCATGACCAGCAAGTACGCGCTGTTCAAGAACGGCTTCGGCCCCTTCCCGGCCGAGATCTATCGCCTGCCCTTTCCCAACCTCTACCGCCGCCCCGCCGGCATGAGCGAAGACGTTTATATCGACCACTGCATCGAACAGTTCGACCACGCGCTGATCGCCCAGGTCGCACCGCCGGCGGTGGCGGCCGTGGTGGTCGAAACCGTGCAGGGCGAGGGCGGCTTCCTGCCGCTGCCGCCGCGCTTTGCCGCGCATTTGCGCGCGCGCTGCACCGAGCACGGCATGCTCTATATTGCCGACGAAGTGCAGGCCGGCATGGGTCGCACCGGCAAGCTGTTTGCGGTCGAGCACTACGATCTGGTGCCCGATCTGCTGGTGTGCGGCAAGTCGCTCGCCGCCGGCATGCCGCTGGCGGCTGTCACCGGTCGCGCCGAAATCATGGACGCCCCGCACCCCGGCGGTCTGGGCGGCACCTACAGCGGCAACCCGGTCGCCTGCGCGGCGGCGCTGGTCGCGCTCGATACGCTCACGTCCGACGCCTTCCAGACCCGGGCCGAGCAAGTCGGTCAGCGCCTGCGCGCGCATCTTGAAGGCTTGCAATCGACCTTTCCCGACATCATCGGCGAGGTGCGCGGGCTCGGCCCCATGCTGGCCATGGAACTGGTCAAGAGCGGCACGCACCGCACGCCCGACCCCGAGCTGACCAACGCCATCAACGCCGCAAACCTCAAGCGCGGCCTCATTACCCTGCGCGCCGGGCTGTACAGCAACTGCCTGCGATTCTTGCCCGCGCTCAATATCAGTGACGAGCAGATCGACGAAGGCATGGCCGTGCTCGCCGAAGGCATCGTCGCCGCCAAAGCGAGCCTTGCATGAGCGCGCCGCGCGTACTCGAATTGAGCGGTTCGCCGCGCCAGATGGGCCTCGCCCACGGCACGGCTTTTCGCGACGACATCCGCCGCTACACCGCCGAGCGCGTCACCCTGGCCGGCAGCGAAGTGTGGACCGGGCACGCCATGGGGCGTCGTGCGGTGCTGGCGCTGGCCGAAGCCTGTGTCGAGGCGCATGTCGCTTACGCCCCCGAACTGGCCATGGAGCTCTCCGGCATTGCCGAAGCCACCGAACTGAGCATGGCCGAGCTGATCATCACCAACGGCTTCACCGACTTCATCGACCTCGTCTACGCCCGTGGCGGTAGCTATGGCACCACCGACAAGGTCGAAGACGACTGCACCGCCTTCATCATCCCCGACCGGCTCAGCGCCGACGGCAAAGGCTACTTCGGCCAGACCTGGGACATGCACGCCGGCTCCAAACCCTATGTCGTGTTGCTGCACGGCCGGCCGGATCACGCGCCCGCCTTCACGGTATTCAGCCTCACCGGCTGTGTCGGCATGATCGGCATGAACGATGCCGGCATCGCCATCGGCATCACCAATCTGCTTGGTGCCGAAGGGCAGATCGGCGTCAGCTGGCCCTTCGTGGTGCGCAAGGCGCTGCAACAAACCGACATCGATGCCGCACTGGCCTGTATCACCGACGCCACGCTGATGGGCGCGCACAACTTTCAGCTCTTTGACAAACACGGCACCGGCATCAACATCGAAGCCATGCCGGGCTATTGCCACGTCACCCGCAGCCGCGATGACGCGCTGGTGCACAGCAACCACTGCCTCATGCCCGACACCCTGCGCCGCTGCCGGCCGCGTGCCCCGGCCTCGCAAGCTTCCAGCGAAGCGCGTCTCGCGCGTGCCCGAGCCCTGCTCGGTGCCGGCGGCCTCACGCCGCAAGCGCTCATGGCGCTGACGCGCGACCCCGTCATCTGCGTGCGCGCCACCCCGCCACTCGACATGGAAACCTGCGGCGCCGCCATCATGCAGCCCGCCACCGGTCGCTTCTGGGCCGCACAAGGCCTGCCGATCGAGAACGACTATGCGGCGCTGAGCGTGTAATTTCCGGTTCTCGCAATGTATGGAAGTCCTTGATGTCGAGACAGACCACGGCACGCCACCGTCGGGTGGCCGGGCGCCGGCATGGCAATGACGATGAATGAAGTCACCGCCCGCTCACTGACCGCTCACAGCGCGGCCGTAGCGGCGCGGCTGGCGGCGGCCGGTGCCGGCGCGGGAGGTGTGGTCGCAGTGTTGTCGGCCTCGCCGGCGGTGGTGTGTGTCGCGGCCAGCGCGTCGGCGGCGCTTGGCGCGGCAGTGATGCCGCTCGACCCCGCCCTGCCCGACGCGGTCCTCGACACCCTGCTGACCCAGGCCGGCGCCACTGTGCTGGTCGCCGACGCGCCGCGTCACGACCGTCCGTGCCTGCCCTCGGCCGAGCTGCTCGTGCTGCCCATCGACCACCCGCCGCCCTCGCGCCTGGCGCCGAGCGACATCGCCCTGATGGTGGCCACCAGCGGCAGCACCGGTGCGCCCAAGGTAGTGATGCTGACGGCCGGCGCGCTGGCCGCCTCGGCGGCGGCCTCGCAGGCACGCACCCCGCTGGTCGCCGGCGACCGCTGGCTGGCCTGCCTGCCGCTGTTCCATATCGGTGGCTTTTCCATCCTCACCCGCTGCGCCCTGGCCGATGCTGACGCGGTGCTGCATGCCGGGTTCGACGCGCGTGCCGTGTGGCAGGCCATCACGCAGGGCGGCATCAGCCACCTGTCGCTGGTGCCCGCCATGCTGGCGCAACTGCTCGACCTCGCCGACGCGCCCCCGCCGCCCACCCTGCGCCATGTGCTGGTCGGCGGCGCCGCGCTGACCGCCGAACTGGCCGAGCGGGGCCGCCGCGCCGGCTGGCCGCTGCAACCCACCTACGGCATGAGCGAGACCGCCTCGCAAATCGCCACCCTCGCCAGCCTGCCCGCCGCGTGGCAGAGCGGCCACGTCGGCCACCCCCTGCCGGGCGTGGACATCGCCCTCACCGCCGAGGGTCGCCTCAAACTGCGCGGCCCCATGCGCATGGCCGGCTACGCCAACCTAGCGCGCCGGCCTGGCGACGGTCTGGCCGACGGCTGGTTCGTCACCAACGACCTAGCCCGCATCACCGAGGCTGGCGAACTGGTGATTCTCGGCCGCGCAGACGACGTCATCGTCAGCGGCGGCAAAAAAGTGCACCCCGCGCTCGTCGAAGACGCCGTCGCCCGCTGCCCCGGCGTCACCGCCGCCGGCGTCGCCGGCCGCCCCGACCCCGTGTGGGGCGAAATTGTCACCCTTATCTACACCGGCCCGGCCACCACCACCGACGTACTCGCCTGGTGCCGCGCCCACGTGCCCGCCACCCTGCGCCCGCGCGCCGTCGTGCCGGTCGACACCCTGCCCCGACTCCCCAACGGCAAACCCGACCGGCAAGCGCTACGCGCCCTGGCAAGCGCCGACGAACACCCCGCCGGGGGGGCGACGAAGCGGTAGCGCGGGCTTCTGCCCGCCACGGTAGGGTGACGCGAAAGCGGCAGCGTGCGATGCCAAAAGGGCAACAACCGATCCAAAAGCACCCTGATGTTCTGGGATGGCGGACATCGGATTCGTAGCCCGGATGGAGCGAAGCGCAATCCGGGGCCAGCGGTCGATCAACCGAAAAACCCCGGAGGCGGCCCTGCGGGCCTTGTCCGGGCTACGCACGCTTCAACCCGCCGCGGTCCGGGGAGGCGTCGGCGGTCAGCTTGGCAACGGAACGGCCGCTACCCGTTCATGGCAGCGAGGGATTCTCCAAAGGCGCGCAAGCTCAACGCTCTTCCGCACTGAACGCACCCCGCTCGGGCGCACCGCGCCAAGTGCCAGGGTTCGGTTCCCATTCCTGCGAAGGCTCAAGCTCCAGGAGCGCAGTGACGGCTTCGCCGAGGTGAATGCCCAAATGCTCGGCTGCAGCCGATGCACCACTGTCTTCAGCGTTGGCTGAGAGAACAAACAGGCGAAAGCGAGCCCACTCGGAGCCGAACTGAGAAACGAGGATTTGCGCGAGGTCGTAGGAGAGCTCGTTGCCTTCATCTGCGCGAAGGAATGACGTACCACACCAGAACTGCTGGATCTCCTCCGGACCCCAGAACCCCCTGTGGCGTGCGTGCATCTCGTGAGGAGACGAAGCAGGGGAGATGGGCGGGCAGAGCCGGCGCTCGGTGTTGACGGCGATCCCCTCATTCAGCCACGCAGGGATGGGCAGATGGTCGAGACAGGCGTGGGTCAGCTCATGGGCGATGACCGGTTCAATGGCACGCAGGTCAGCTCTTACGGTCGCGAAGTGGCCACAACCCCCATTGATATACATGCCACCGCTTCCAGCGAACTCGCCGGCTTCGGGATAGTAGTGGGAGACGTATTTGTAGTAGGCGTCGTCATCGTCAAGCACGATGAGGATCTCGTGACCCCACTCGGGTGCGTGCGCAACGCCATCAAGAATGTGCACGACTCGCTGAAGCGTTTTGTTGACGAATGCGAGGGTGGCGTCGGCGACGTTCTTCTCCAGTGTCGAGAGCAGTAAGGCTGCGCCATGCACCCGCAGTTGATACTGCGGCCCAAGGGCGGCGCGAAAATGCTCAAGCCATGCGCGCTCGCAATCAGACCACGCGCGGGCCTGCGCTGCCTCACCGTCAATGCTGTCCACCCACTGCTGAACGGCGCCCCAGTCAAGCAACGGGAGGCCGTTTGCGCAAATCAGGTTCTCAGAGACGCTGAAGTCAGCAGCATCCTCCGCGGAGACAACAGCGGGCGGTGGTGGACGTGTGGAGGGCGCCTTGGTTGTGGCGGGCTGTTTGGAGGAGACCAATGAGCGAAGAAGCTTCAGCATGATATGGCGGGTTTAGGTGCGGGCTATCGACTGCGATAAATCATGCCATCGGAAACCATCGCAAACGTCCTGGTTCCCGCTAGACCTGTAACTGAATCTTGATAGGGAGCTTGGCGAGGCGAGTCTCCGCAGACATAATTTCGATCAACCAATCGCCAAACTCTGACCCACTAAACTCAAGCTTTACTGACGTGTTTGTGGTGGCGCCCGTGACGGCGAATGGCACTTCAAGAACCTGAAAACCTCGAGGGTCTCGAACAACTGCCGAAAGCCGAACAACGCTATTTGGATCTACTCGCCCGAAGGCAGCGCTGCAGGCGAGAGGCCAATCCACGCGAAATGGATTAGTCGTTACGGTGTACCAAGCCCAGCCAGCGCTAAGCAGGAAGAAGAGCCCCTGCCGTATGTGGACGCAATCGGCAAGCAGTAGACTTGAAATCTGAAACCCGGCTTCGATGTCGCCGGCAGTTACGTAGCGGCCTTGAGGTATGGGCATTCGGACGGGGTCACCAGGAGCGCCGCCGCGTGCGATGATTGACCTTAGAATCTTTCCATCAGCCGTGACGAAGTTGACGATGGAATCTTCGCCTGGCCCGCTGTCTCTGCCGCCCTGGCCAACGCGCAACTCGAGATGGTGAAAGCCGCTCGCTCGCAGCGCGCTCAGTTCCTCAGGTGATACTTCGACCTGTATCTGCTCCCCGCCGCCTCCGCCGCCTCCAGCTTGCATCCCCTCTCCAACGGCTCCACCACCGCCTCCGCCGGCACCTGGTAACTCTCCAGGTTGCCCATCCAGCACAGCGATGTCGCCCCCTCGACCACCGTGGCCGCCCTGCGCGCCCGACCCGATTGCGGCTCCGCCCCCGCCGCCGGCTCCAGGTGCTTTGCCGCCCTCGCCGCCAAGGAAGATGAGGTCCTCGCTCTCGTGGGGGATCCCGAGGAACTGCTCGCGGACAGCGTGCATGGCTGGGTTGTCCAAGATCGCCGTCACCCGTTCCAAGTGAAACAGATCGACGCTGACTGGATCCGCCAATGACGATAGCTCCGCCCGCTCGTGAAGGCGAAGCTCTTGATTCGTGACGAACGCCACTCCCGTCGCGCCGTTCTTCACAACACCCGTTAGATCATGTTGGAACTTATCGACGATTGCAGCGAATTCCTTTTGCCCGCGCGGGAAATAGACTGCCATGATCCATCTAGCCCCGGCCTTTTCGCAGATTGCGTCTTTCCCGCCGTCAGGGCCCCCGAGCGGGTGGCTAGGATCCACAGCGTACCCCTGATGCAGGACAATCTGCGCGGCGAGGCGCTCCGCTTGGCCCGAGCCATTGGTCCATTCGCGTAGCCGGTGCCAGGATTCGTCCCATCTTGTCATGGAAGAATTATTGCCGTCGAGGCTGCGCCTGTCCACTCAGGTGAATTCATGTCGATCTATCGCCGTCATCAGAGGCGCAGCTCTGCTGCTTTCTGCAGAATGCCTTTGTTATAACTAAAACCTATAATCATCAAATTCCGGACCTTTCATTCCTAATAACCATTTTCCTAAAATCGATTTATCGTTCCACCAATTGCGCTGCCGCTTATAAAGGACGTCGGCTACATGCTGCTTCAAGTCGTTATCGGTCAACGAGGCATAGTATGGGTCTAATCTCATTATCTTAAATGTTTCTGAGGCATTTTTCTTGCTAATTATTTTGTCTAACGGCGATGTCAGCCTGGATAATAACGGGACAAAAATGGCGAACATGAACAATAACAAGCCGGCAAGAACGGTAATAAACATAATCCAAGCTTCTCTGTTTGCTTTGGTGCGTGCGGGGCTGTGTTCAATATCAAAGTCGCGTGTACTTAACCCTACAGCAGATACAGTAACATCCGGTTTTTGGTCACCCTCAAACAATATTCCAAGCTTCATTCCTATGTCATCTCCGTCGCTTCTATTGAAAGACTTGACTGTATAGAAAAACCTATGGGTTCCATTCACAAATTCGTACGGCTTGGAAATCTCTACTAAGTCTAAAACGCCTTTTTCACCATGAGCGAAATGGGAAAGATAGGAGAACAAGCCGCCACGTTTTGGTGTCACTTCAATAATTACGGGAATGTCTTTGAGTACTGTGTTGCTGAAATTCACCAGAGATATCTCTAGGATGCCGATTGATTCTTTTGTGTCTCCGTCCACCTTTATTTCTACTTTAGAATCTGGAAATTTCGGCTTCGATAAATAATTGCTGTCGAAGTTGGTGCGAACGTCTAATTTCTGAATTTCATTGGATTTTTCAAAAAAATAGTACTGGCTAGCTATGCCAAGCATAAAGCTTACTAATACATAAAGTATGTTCTTCAAAAATCCTGACACCGAGTATTCTCCTTGAAACTAGGATTAGAAGTGAATCTGAATCGCCCCGCCTTCAGTAGACACACTGCAGCCTATTGAAATGCTGCATTTCGAACTTTATTGGAAAAACGTCGATGGCATATCTTTGGCGCCGTTTCGGTTTGTAGAACATCTCGATGTAATTGAAGATGTCCCGCCGCGCTTCTTCGCGATCAGCGTAGATCTGTCGCCTGATCCGCTCCCGCTTGAGAAGCTGGAAGAAGCTTTCAGCGACCGCGCTGTCGAGCAGGCTGGAGGCGAGCCAATAATTCCTAGGGTATTGGACTCGTGCACTGGACATCCTCTGATCCTCTCTGCATCCACGACCGAAGGGGAACGACCAAATCATACGCCCTTGCGGCATGACCTCGTAACTGGGGTGCAGGATTTTTTGTCTGCCGTGCCTGCAGCGATCGTGCAATCCTGCGCAGAACAACGGCATGTAGGTAGAGTGGGCAGATTCGCCGCCCACGCGGGCCGGGCGGTAGCGGGAGGGTCGGTGGGCACGGGGTGCCCACCCTACTTGGGTGTGATCCCCAGTCCGGCTGAGGTGCCGGGTGTCCAGTGCCCGGCTTCGATCTCGAGCCCCTCCGCCACATCGGCCGCCAGCCAGCCGCCGGTGGCGAGGCCGTGGGCGATGTGGGGGGCCACGGCGGTGGCGAGGTGGGCGGCGGCGGTGACGCCGATGGAGGAGTCGACCACGGAGGTGATCACCACGTCCATGCCGGCGGCCTGTGCGGCGGTGGCGAGGGTCTGGGTGGCGCGGATGCCGCCGATGCGGGCGGGTTTGATGACCAGGCGGCGTACGGCGCGGGCGGCGAGGATGGCCTCGGCGCCGAACTGCGGCAGGGATTCGTCGATGGCGAGGGCGAAGGGGAGCGCGGCCTGCAGGGTGGCGAGTGCGTCCAGTGTGGGCGCGGCCAGCGGTTCTTCGATGGCGTCGATGGGCAGGGAGGTGAGTGCGCCCAGCACGCGGTGGGCGTCATCCGGTTGCCAGGCGCGGTTGGCGTCCAGGCGCAGGCGCAGGCGGCCGTTCAGCGCGGCGTTGAGGGCGATGAGGCGGTCGCGTTCTTCATTGGGTGCGCCAATACCGACCTTGATCTTGCCGACCTGGTAGCCGGCCGCGAGCGCGGCGCGGGCGCGGGTGATACAGCCATCATCGAGCGGGCCGAGTGCGGCGTTGAGGGCGATGCCCTGCCCGGCGGGTGCGCCGAGCAGGCGGGCGAGCGGCAGGCCTTGCTGGCGGGCGATAAGGTCGAACAGGGCGGTTTCGATGGCCCAGCGGACTTCGGGCGGGGCGTGGGGCAGGGGTTCGGTGAGGACATCATCGGCGCTGCGTCCGGCAAGCGTCGCAACGGCCGCTTCGAGCGCAGCGAATACCTTGGCATGCCCGGCCTCGCCGCTGCTCGGCAGCGGGGCGCAGTCGCCCCAGCCGGTGCGCCCGTCGGTATCGGTGAGGCGCAGCAGCCGGCCGTGGCGCACATGCAGGGTGGTGGCCGCCGCCACCCAGGGCCGGGTGAGCGGCAGCGCGTAGGGGTGCAGTGTGGCGGCGGCGAGGCGCACGGTGGTGCTCAGGGGCGGCGGCGGTAGCGGCTGAAGTCGGGCGCGCGCTTTTCGAGCCAGGCGTTGCGGCCCTCCTGGCCCTCGGCGGTCATGTAGAACAGGCCGGTGGCCTGGCCGGCGAGCTCCTGGATGCCGGCGAGGCCGTCGGTGTCGGCGTTGAAGCCGGCCTTGATCATGCGCAGCGCGGTGGGTGACAGGCGCAGCATGTCGCGGCACCAGCCCACGGTCTCGGTTTCGAGCTGGTCGAGCGGCACCACGGCGTTGACCAGGCCCCAGTCGAGCGCGGTGTGCGCGTCGTACTGGCGGCACAGCAGCCAGATTTCCTTAGCGCGCTTCATGCCGATGCTGCGCGCCATGAGGCCGGCGCCGAGGCCGGCGTCGAAACTGCCCACGCGCGGGCCGGTCTGGCCGAAGCGGGCGTTGTCGGCGGCGATGGTGAGGTCGCACACCAGGTGCAGCACATGGCCGCCACCGATGGCGTAGCCGGCCACCATGGCCACCACGGGCTTGGGCAGGCGGCGGATCTGCATTTGCAGGTCGAGCACGTTGAGGTGCGGGGTGTCGCTGGCCGCGTCGTGGTAGCCGCCGTCGTCGCCGCGCACGGTCTGGTCGCCGCCCGAGCAGAAGGCGTCGGGGCCGACGCCGGTGAAGATGATGGCGCCGACCTCGGGGTCGCGATGGGCGCGGGTGAAGGCGTCCTGCAGCTCGATGATGGTCTCGGGGCGGAAGGCGTTGCGCTTGTGCGGGCGGTCGATGGCGATGCGGGCGATGCCCTCGGCCTTGTGATAGCGGATGTCGGTGAAGTCGGCGCCGGGCACCGTGTGCCACTGGATGGGCGCGGCCGGGGTGGGGCTCATGCGTTCGGGCTCCTTGCTTGGGAATGGAAATGTCGGGTGCGCGCCAGGCTGTGGGCGCGGTCGATGGATACGTGGACGATGCCGCCACCGCCGGCCAGCGCGGCGCGCACGGCGGCCACAGCGTCGGCGGTGTGCTCGACCCGCCGGTAGCTCAGGCCGAAGGTTTGGGCGGCGTGGTTGGCGTCGAAGGCTTGCGGCGTCAGCCAGCCGCGCTCGAATTCGGGTAGCGCGGCCTGGTCGAGGTGGTCGAAGATGCCGCCGCCACCGTT
Organism: Nitrogeniibacter sp.; assembly: GCA_041600915.1. Taxonomy (GTDB): domain Bacteria; phylum Pseudomonadota; class Gammaproteobacteria; order Burkholderiales; family Rhodocyclaceae; genus Nitrogeniibacter. The sequence goes on along the minus strand of JBFIJC010000017.1, from coordinate 10,499 downwards.
GTCGAGCAGCAGCACGGTGAGCGCACAGCTGCGGGCCAGCGCCAGCGCGTTGAGATCATGGAGAAAGGTCAGATCACCGACCACGGCCAGGGTGTGGCCGAGCGCGGTGGCGATGCCGCTGGCAGTGGCGAGGTTGCCGTCGATGCCGCTGACACCGCGATTGCCGAACAGGCTCAGCGGCGATGCAGTGCAGCCGGCGAACCCATCGGCGGCACGCACCGCCAGCGAGTTGCCGATAAATACCGGGGTGTGCGCCGGCAGGGCCGCCAGCACGGCGCGCAGCACCGCGCCTTCGAAGGGCGCCTCGCCCGTGCAGCAGGCCTCGGCGGCGGTGCGGGCGGCTGCGTCCAGCGCGTGAAAGCGTGCCAGATGATCGTCGGTGGTGGTCGCGGCCGGTAGCGCGCGGCATAGCGCGGCGGGGTCGGCGTGCAGCGCATGGCTGGCGAGGCCGGCCGGGTCGGCCACGCGCGGGTGGGCGCTCACCACCACGTGTGCCGCGCCAGCGCAGCGTGCCAGCCAGTCGTTGAGCGCCTTCGACACCGGTGTGTCGCCGAAGCGCAGCAGCCAGCGCACTGTCGGGGCCGTGCGGGCGACCTGGTCTGGATGGGCCAGTAGCGGTCCGCCATCGACCGCGCCGCAGCGCAGGCCGGAGAGCAGGTCGGCGAGCAGCGGCACGCGCAGGCGCGTGGCGGCGTCGATGAGGGCGGCGCGCGCCTCGGGGCCGAGGTCTTGCGGGCCACAGACGATGGCGCCGGGGCCGCTGGCGACAAGCTGCGCCAGGGTGGCCAGCGCGGCGGGCTCGGGCACGAGGCGCGTGGGCAGGGGCTGGGGGACCACGGCGGACGGCGCCAGCGCCGGCACCTCGGCCGGCACCAGTGGCTCGCGCAGCGGTACGTTCCAGTGCACCGGTCCGGGCAGCGGGCCGAGGCTGATCGCCACGCTGCGCGCGGCCAGGCCGGCCAGCCAGCGGGTGTCGTCCTGCGCCAGCGGCAGGTGATGGCGGGCGCGTACATGGCGACCGAACAGGTCGGTCTGGTCCATGGTCTGGTTGGCGCCGCAGTCGTGCAGTTCGGGCGGGCGGTCGGCCGAGAGCAGGATCAGCGGCACCCGGCCCATGTCGGCCTCGACCACCGCCGGCAGCCAGTTGGCCACGGCCGAGCCGGAAGTGGCCACCAGCGCCACCGGCCGGCCCTCGGCCTTGGCCAGCCCGAGGGCGAAGAAGCCGCCGGCGCGTTCGTCGATGCAAACATGCACATTGAGCGTCGGGTGACGCAGCGCAGCCAGGGCCAGCGGTGTGGAGCGCGAGCCGGGCGACATCACCAGCCGGCGCACGCCGGCGGCGGCCAGTGCGTCGATCAGTGCCCAGGCCCAGCGGTAGGTGGCGGTAGCGGCGTCGCTCATGGCGCCGAACTCAGGATTTCAAGCATGGTCTTGAGCTTCATTTCGGTTTCGGCCAGCTCGGCGTCGGGGTCGGAGTCGGTCATGATCCCGGCGCCGGCCCACAGCACGGCGGTATCGTCGGTCAGCCATGCGGAGCGCAGCAACACCATTGCCTCGCCGTCGCCGTTGCGATCGACCCAGCCGGTCACGCCGGTGTAGAGACTGTCGCGCCGTTCGCCGTGCTGGGCCAGCCAGGCCCGCGCCGCATCGGCCGGGAGGCCCAGCACGGCCGGGGTGGGATGCAGCGCAAGCACGGTATCGAACAGGTCGACATCGGCACGTAACTGCCCGTGTACCGGTGTCCACAGGTGTTGCACAAACCGCAGCGGCAGCACGGCGGGTGCGGCGACCGGCTCGACCCGACGACATATCGCCGCCAGGCGGTTGCGGATGGCCTCGACCACCAGCGCGTGCTCGTGTTGTTCCTTGGTCGAGGCTTGCAAGGCGGCCACGGCTTGCGCGTCGGCCAGCGGCGTGTTGCCGCGCTGAACGGTGCCGGCCAGTGCGTGCGCCACCACGGTGTCGCCGCGCTTGAGCACCAGCGGTTCGGGGCTGGCGGCCACCACCCGGCCGTCGCCGTGCGGCAGGCATATCACATGACAGCCCGGATACATCCGTGCGAGCCGACGCAGCGCCGCGCCGATGTCCACCGGTGCCGACAGATGCGCTTGCACGCGTCGCGCCAGCACCACCTTGTCGAGCCGGCCGGCGTGGATGGCGCTTCGGGCGGCCTGGACGCGTGCGCGCCAGGTATCGTTGTCGGGCGTGGCTATTTGTGACGCGATGCGGCTCCAGCGTGCGTCGGGTGCCTGCGGCGGTGTGAGCAATCGGCTCGCGGCAGTGAGCCAGCCGTCGATCACGCAGCGCACCGAATCGTGCCCGCGACGCGCACTCACCATGAGATGGGCGCCATCACGTGTCCGACGCAGCACGACGCGCGGCAGCCAGATGCTCGGCCATGTCGGCTCGGTCGCCGGGGGGCTGGTGAATAAGGCCACCGGGGGCACGGATGAGTCGCCCCAGCAGCGCCATTGGGCGAGGTCGCGCCGGTAATCCGCGATTGCCGTGGCGCCAGCGTAGTGCGCCGCACGCTCGCTGGCGTTCAGCGTGAAAACGTCGTGCGGCGCGCGCCAATGTGTATCGCCACCAATGGCGCGGGCCGCGTCGGCAGGGGGTGGCGACACGCTGACACACAGGCTGATCAGATCGTCCGGCGCGGCCTCCATCCACTGCGTGGCGATAGCCTGCGCGGAGGATGCCAGTTGGCGCAGCGCCGTGTCCGCCCATGCGGATGGCGCTGTTGTCGGGGCCGAACCCGACGCGGCCAGGCCACCGGCGGCGTCAGACACGCTGCCCGCATTCACGGAAGCATCCAAATGAGCAAGCGGCGGGAATCGAGGTGACGCGTGAGGCATGTCAGATGGGCGGCGTCTGTGGGTTGAATCCTGGCTGACGGATGGGGGGCAGGCTTGACCGGACCGGTGGCATGGCCCCCGGCATCGGAAGCACGCCGACCGCCAAATGCAACGCCCGAAACGACGCCCGCGACCGGCGGCCATGGTAGCAGGTCATGGCTGCCCCCCGCAGCCCGAACCGATCAAGAACGGCTGACAATGTGCCATTGTTGCAAACCCGGCGCGCCCGCCACGCAAGACGATACGCCGATGGTGCCGGCACGAGGCGCGGACATCGCCCTCCCGGCGAGTCGCCCCCTGTTTATCGTTTCGGCACGGGTTGTTCTGCGATTCTCCGCTCTGCCCGCCAGGCTGACAGCGTCCACAAAAAACTCGCCCCATCGGACACCGCAAAGAACAGCGCCAGCGGCCCCGGCACGACACCGAACCACCACAGCGCGGCCATGATGAAAGGTACCAGTGGCCGGTCGAGCAGTGAGGCAAACACAAAGCCTTGCGCATTCAGCCGCCCGCTCACCACGTACAACATCCCCAAGCCCCCCACCAGCAGCCCGACCAGGCGAAAGTAGTTCGCGGCCTGATCGCTCAGTTCGGGCAGCTGCAACACGCCCGCTACCCAATGCGGCGCAAACAGAATCAGTGGCGCTTCGGCGAGCAGGATCCAGCCGAAGACTTCGACGGTTCTCGCAGATCGGGATTGCTCAGACGGGCGAAGCAGGCGGCGGAACAGGGCTGAAGACATGGGTGCGGCCTTGGCTGATGAAGGCGATGTGCCTGTTTCATCATGGCTGCTGACCGGGTGCGACGCCAGTCGGGCGTGGTTTTCAAAGCAGCATCAAGTGTGAAAGAATCGGTCGCGTCAACGTAGCAGCAAAGACAAGGACAATGCGTGGCCGCGACGGCGTAACCGCTTGAACGTCGTGGTCATTGGGGGTCGGTACGTTGCGATAATCAAAGGCGAACTGCCTCGGTGAGCTCAATCATGAGCGCATGACAGAGGGCAGACGTACGGGAGCATCGGTGAAAGCCGGGCGCGCTGCAGAGTTGGAGCGCCCCGATTTTCGCTATAACCCGATCGCCGATTCGGCGATTGCAATCTCATTCAGGGAGTGCATGATGCAACGTACCCATTTCGCACCGCTCACACTGGTGTCTTTGTCTGGCGAGAGCTGCCGCTTCAGGGCCGCCGATTTCACTCGCGCAGTTTCTGCCGAATCTCCGGCCGTCGAGGTCATGACGGATCTGACCCGGGTCGAGCCCGCCACGATCAATCCTGAAGTACCCCTGCCCGACGCCACGCAGTCCATGATCAAGCGCGGCGTGCGCTCCTTGTTTGTGGTGGACGACAGCGATGCCATGCTCGGCTTGCTGTGCGCTGACCAGATTCTTGGCGAAGCCCCGGTCAAACTGGCCGCCGAGCGCGGCGCCACCCCGCTGGAGTTGACCGCGCGGGACCTCATGGTGGCGGCCGAGCGGGTTGAGGCGGTCGACATGGACGATGTCCGACGCTCTCATGTTGGCCACATCGCAGCGACGCTGCAACGCTCGGGCCGGCACCACCTGCTGGTCGTCGAGCGCGACAGTTCCGGCACGGTCTCGGTGCGTGGTTTGTTCTCTGCCACGCAGCTTGCCCGGCAGCTCGGCATCTCCATGCCGTCCGGAACGATCGCGCAGACCTTTTCCGAAATCGAGTCCGCGCTGAACGCCTGACGCGCAGGCCGACGTGCCGCCCCATGTTGTGTGGGTCGGCATGTCGCGCCAGCGTCGGGGCTACACAAAGCGCGTTGCTTCCTCCAGGTCGCCGTGCGTGCTGGCCTTGCCAAGCGCGCCGACAAATTTCCGCCAGGCCAGGTCGTCGTGGTCGATGCGCAGCAGGGCAATGTGGCGGTCCTGTGAGCCAAGGCGCAAGACGGTGACCCGCATCACGCTCCAGTCGGCGGCGCCCAGTTCAACGATGACGGTGCCGGTGCTGCCGGCGGGCAGGGCTTTGGTGCTGTGTGCGCGAAAACCGGTGGCAGAGCACTCAAACACCGTGAATTCGAAATCGCGCCGGATGCCGAACTGGCGGGTCGAGAACTCGCCGGGGCAGCGCACGGAGAAGCGTCGGTGGGTTCGTCTGCGCATCTCGGAGCGGGGGGCGTCTGCGGGTACGGGCGGCAGCACGCTCTTGTAGGCTTGCAGGTCGTAGATCGAGTGCAGCAGCATCAGCTCGCGCAGGCGCAGGGTGGCGAAGGCCTGGGTGCGTTCGTTGAAGAAGTGGTCGATCAGGGCCGGGGTCATGACCGGGTCGGTCGTGGTGTAGAAGCGTTTGGTTGGCCAATGGGTGTTGGGCAGGCTGGCGCTGGTGAAGTAGTGGTGCAGGTTTTTTTCGGGCGGCTGGCCCTGATAGCGCCGGCGGAAAACCGTTGGCGCCGAGCCCAGGTCGAGATGGGCGCCCACCGCGGGCGCGCCATTCACGAAATCGTAGTGGGCCACGGTGCTTTGCTTGAGGCGCCGGAAGCACAGGATGGCCTCGTAAAAACCGATATGACGCGGATTGACGGCAATGACCAGATGGCGCGCATCGAACTGCCGCGTGGCGTACTCGTACATGAACTTGAGCAGGGGCAGCAAAATGCGCCCGCTGGCCGAGCGGAAGCGGCGGTCGATGGCGAGCGCCGACACTTCGGCGATATTGCCGCCGGCCTCGCGGATGGCGGTGATGTCGAAAATGCGCTGCATGGGAAAGCCCATCGCACTCTCGCGCACCAGCGACACGGTGGCCACCACGCGGTCGCCGGAGCGGCACAGCAGCGTCGAGGTGGTGGGCAGGGCGTGATAGACGGTGGCGCGCAGGCCGGAGGCGTCGGGTTTCATGAAGCCCGCTTCGACGTAGGCTTCATGGAGCAAATGAAAACAGGCTTCGAGCTCTTCGCGGGTTTCGGCCAGCTTGAAGACGATCTTTTCCGGCAGTTGCGTTTCGCAGCGGATGGCCCGGCTATAGGCGGCAAAGCGCCAGCTGGCGGGGAGCCAGTGGACCAGCGGGCCGAGAGCCGAACGGGCGAAGCGTAACAGCGTCTTTTTCATCGAAGGGCGCAGCCTCGCAGCGCTGCGCAGGGTACTCGGTAGTGTGTCTTGCCGGCGGCAGATTAGAAGGAACTGCGCGGCATCGGGGCGTGCCGGTTGTCGGGCAGTGTCGGCGAATATCCTACCAGTACGCGGCGCCCCGGCCTACACCTGAAGTGCGGCGCTGGGCGCTGTCATAACGCCAGGCTTCACTTTGTGGGGCGCGCGTCGACGCTGGCATCGATCTCCGCTTGCAGCGCCTCGAGTTCATCCAGCACCCGGATGAACTTTTCGCCCATGGGCGTCACTTCGTACTCCACGCGAGGCGGCACTTCGTTGAAGGCCTTGCGCTCGAGGATGCCGAATTCGAGGTTGCGCCGCAGGCAGTCGTTGAGCACTTTGGTGGTGAGCCCATCGACGCTGCGCACCATTTCGCCAGGGCGATTGGTGCCGTTCTTGAGCAACTGATAGACCGTCAGCGACCATTTGCAGCCAAAGATGGCCTCGACCATGCGCGCGCTGCGCGCCGGGGGTCGGCGACGGGGAATTCTTTTCTCGTTTGGATTCATCAAGATAGACCGAAAAGTACCTACCAAACCAATTTGTGCTTACTTTTCAACAGGATAAGCGCCGCCCTAAGCTGTGTCCACATTAGCGAACCGGACCAGGAGCACAGCATGAACACTTCAACACACAGCACGGCACTCATCATTGGCGGCGGCAGCGGCATGGGGTTGGCAACGGCGGAACATCTGGCAAGCGAAGGGCATCGGGTGCTGATTGTCGGTCGCTCCGCCAGCAAACTGGCTGCGGCCACGGCGCGCCTGGCCCCGGTCGGCGGGGCCGACAGCTTCCAGGCCGACCTGGGCGTGCCTGCCGATGTTGAGCGTCTCGTCGCGCACATCGACGCCCTTCCCCAGGCGATCGGCTCCTTGGTGAATGCGGCCGGCACCTTCAGCCCGAAGCCTTTCCTCGAACACGCGCCGGCGGACTACGATGCCTACATGGCGCTGAACCGCGCGAGCTTCTTCATTACTCAGGCGGTGGCGCGCAATATGCAGCGTCACGGCGGTGGGGCAGTGGTGAACATCGGCTCAATGTGGGCCCGGCAGGCGGTCAAGGCCACGCCTTCGTCGGCCTACTCGATGGCCAAGGCCGGTCTGCACGCGATGACCCAGCATCTGGCGATGGAGCTGGCCGAGCATGGCATCCGCGTCAACGCAGTGTCGCCGGCGGTGGTGAAGACGCCGATTTACGAAAGCTTTATCGCCCCCGCCGAGGTGGACGCCGCGCTGGCGGGCTTCAACGCCTTCCATCCCATCGGGCGCATCGGTCAGCCGCAGGACGTGGCGAGTGTGATCGCGTTCTTGCTCAGTGATGCCGCGTCATGGGTGACCGGCGCGGTATGGGACGTGGATGGCGGCGTGATGGCTGGGCGCAACTGAACGATTGGCCGTGCGCGGCTTCTATACTGCTGACTCCATCGAGGAACACTGCGACATGCTCAACATGGATTTCACCCGGCAGGTGATTATCGACACGGCGGCCGCGCCCTGGCAGCCCAGCCCGATGCCGGGGGTGTGGCGCAAGCCGCTGGCGCGCGAAGATGCCGAGCGCGGCCACGCCACCAGCGTGGTGCGCTACGAGGCCGGGGCGCGCTTCAGCCGGCATGAACATCCCGGTGGTGAGGAGATTCTGGTGCTCGATGGGGTGTTCTCCGATGAGCACGGCAATTTTGGCCCCGGAACCTATTTTCGCAACCCGCCGGGCAGCGGCCATGCGCCCTTCAGCGAGGGCGGCTGCACGCTGTTTGTGAAGCTGCACCAGTTTGCGCCCGGCGATACCGCCAGCGTACGCATCGACACCGCCACCACCGCGTGGCTGCCGGGACAGGGCGGCTTGCAGGTGATGCCCTTGCATGAATTCGAAGGCGAGCATGTGGCGCTGGTGAAGTGGCCGGCGGGCGAGCGCTTTGTGCCGCATCGGCACTGGGGGGGCGAGGAGATCTTTGTGCTCAGCGGCGAGTTCATCGACGAGCACGGCCGCTACCCCGCCGGCACCTGGCTGCGCAGCCCGCATCTGAGCGCGCACCATCCCTTCGTCGAAGTCGAGACGGTGATCTGGGTGAAGACCGGGCATTTGCCGGTGGCGGGTGCCGTTTGAGTGCCATGGCCGGCGACGTGTAAGAAATAGGCACTTCGGACGGACTCGTCTACAAAGGCGCCCCTCAATGTCGACAGGCGTCTGAATCCATTGCCCGAAGACACGCCATGTCGCTTCATCTCATCTTTGCCATTGTTCTGGTTGCGATCATCGGCTTTGCCAGCCATCGCGCCAGCCTGTGCTCGGTCAGAGCCGTGGCCGAGGTGATGAGCTCGCGCACCGCCTACATGCTGGCCAGCTTCGGCAAGGCGGCGCTGTGGGCGTGCCTGGTGTCGGGCATCCTGATTTTCGCCACTGGCGGGCTCGCCACGCCTGGTCTGGCCCGTGAGCCGGCCGCGCTGGTGCTGATGGGCGGCTTCGTGTTTGGCGTGGGTGCGGCGATCAATGGCGGTTGTTCGCTGTCCACGTTGCAGCATCTGGCCGACGGCGAACTTGCCATGGGGCTGACCCTGCTTGGCTTTGTTCTTGGCGTGGCGGGCTGGGATAGCGTCGATATGCAGATGGCGCTCTCCCGCGTGACCCCCTTGCCGACTTTCTGGGCCGAGCCCTCGGTCTGGGCCGGCGCGCTCTTGGCGGCGCTGGCGAGCGCAGGGCTTTGGGAGCTGACCCGGGTGCTGCGTGCGGGCGACGATACGCCCCCGCGCTGGCGGCAACGCCTGGTCGCGCCGGCTTATCGCTTGTCGACCGCCGCGCTGTTGATGGGCGTGTCTGGTGGGATCTTGTTCGGTGGCTATGGTGCGTGGACCTACACCAATTTTCTGCGTACCGAGGCCGGCTCCTGGCTGGGCGCGAGCATGCCGGCGGCGGCCGGGCATGGTGTGCTCTTGCTGGCCTTGCTCGGCGGCATGGTCTTGTCGTCGCTTCAGCGCGGCAGTTTCCGGCTGCGGGTGGCGGCGCCCCGCGATCTCGCACGACACTTTGTCGGTGGCCTGTTGATGGGCCTGGGCGGCGCGCTCATTCCGGGTGGCAACGACACGCTCTTGTTGGTGGCCATCCCGTCCTTGTCGTCGGTGGCGCTTGGCGCGTTTGTGTCGATGTTGCTTGGGATCGCCGCAGTGATGCTGCTGATGCGCCGCGTGACAGGCGCGCCACTTGTGGTGCGCTGTGCGGGCGATCGTTGCGATTAGTGCGGTGTACGAAGTCCTCATGCCGCCCTGAACGGATGAGGACCGCTTCAAAACAGACCCCTCGGCAGGACAAGCGTAGATCGGGGCACACCGTGGTGGCGATCGGATTTGTAATGTCGTGTGACTTGTCGGTGAACCCTGATGGCGAATCTATTGCTTTCGGTTTAGGTTTCTGGCGGGCGTGCCGATGAAGGGATTGAGGTGCTCGGGACGCCGAAACCCGGGCCAGACTCTCGTGCCGTCGCCAAACATTCATGCGACGGCGGATCCAACCGGAGGGCGTCACGATGTATGGACTGGTGAACAGAGGGCTGGAGGACATGATCCGCGGCACTCATGGCGACGATGTTTGGGATGAGATCAAGCGTCGTGCCGGGGTCGATGTCGAAGTGTTCGTGCGCATGGATGCTTACCCCGACGAGGTGACCTACAAACTCGTCGGTGCAACGGTTGAGGTACTCGGCAAGTCGGTCGAGTCGGTGCTCCACGCGTTTGGGATGCACTGGACCCGTTATACCGGGGCGGAGGGCTATGGCCCCCTGCTCGAGAGCGCTGGCGCGAGTTTGCCCGAGTTTCTGGCCAATCTGGATGAACTGCATGTTCGCGTCGGGCGGATGTACCCGCATTTGAAGCCGCCCTCCTTCCGTTGTTCCGATGTCACGGCGGACAGCCTGATGCTCCATTACTACTCCACGCGGGCGGGGTTGGCGCCCATGGTGGTCGGCTTGCTCGAAGGCCTGGGTGAGCGGTTTGGTGTCGAGGTCGTGGTTGAGCAGGTCACCGATCGTGAACATGGCGACGATCACGACAGCTTTCGCGTTGTGATGCGCTGAGCCTAGGGGCGCTGACGGTGTGTTCTGCTACCTCCCCTTCTGCGCCGCCGCGGGCAATGGATGAGGATTTTCTCCCCGCGGTGTTTCCCTTTTTGCTGGAAGTGGATGCGAGCCTGCGGCTGATCCGGACCGGTCCGTTGATGGCTCGGGTGTGCCCGCGGGCACGTGTTGGCGATGTGCTGACCGAGTGTTTCGAGGTCAGGACCGGCACCGGACCGATTGTCAGCTTTCCGGCCTTGCGCGAGGCCGTCAATCGGGCCGTGGTCGTGCGCTTCATGGCGGATGCGTCGCACGATCTGCGGGGCGAGTGGATGGTCTCGTCCGATGGCGAACGGTTGGTGTTTCTGGGCTGGCCGTCGATCATCGATGGGGACGACCTGGCTGGCTGGGGCTTGTCGCTGAACGATCTGCCCGCGCACAACCCGCTCGGCGATATGTTGATGTTGCTGACGACCAGCCGCAACACGCTTGCCGAT